>JAGREN010000084.1:30184-46793 GCA_020446505.1 Novosphingobium sp.
ACCGGCCCCAACGGCACGGGCAAGACCAGCCTGATCCGCATCGTCGCCGGACTGCTGCGCCCCTTTGCGGGTTCCGTGGAGCGGACAGGCGCGCCTGGCCTCGTCGACGAACGGCCCGCGCTCGATCCCAATGCGCCGCTGGGTCAGGCCCTCGCCTTCTGGCAACGCCTCGACGGCCCTGCCGATGCGCAGCTTGCCCGGCTTGGTCTTGCCGACCTGCTCGACGTGCCAGTGGCCTATCTTTCGACCGGCCAGCGCAAGCGTGCTGCCTTCGCCCGCCTGCTCGCGCAGGCAGCACCGATCTGGCTGCTCGACGAACCGCTGAACGGACTTGATAGCCAAGGTGCAGGACTGGTGCTGGAACTGGCAGACGAGCACTGCCGAGCTGGCGGCCTGTGCCTTGTCGCCTCGCACCAGCCGTTCGCGCTTTCCGGCATCGGCCAGCTCGACCTCGCGGGCTTTGCCGCATGATCGGCCAGCTTCTCACCTTGCTGCGGCGCGACCTTGCCCGCCTGTTCCTGGGCGGCAAGCGCGGCGGCGCGGCGCTGCCCGTGCTGTTCTTCCTTGCCGTCGCGATGCTCTATCCCTTTGCGGTCGGACCGGACGCGCCGCTGCTGGCGCGCACTGGCGGCGGGGTGATCTGGGTCGCGGCCCTGCTCGCCGCGATCCTGCCGCTCGACCGGCTGATCGAGCCGGACATCGAGCAGGGCATGTTCGACCAGTGGGCGCTGCGCGGCATTTCGGAGGAAGCGATCGTCGCGGTGAGGGTGCTGGCGCACTGGCTGAGCTTCGGGCCGCCGCTGATGCTGGCTGCCCTGCTCGCCGCCGCCCTGCTCGGCATCGACGGCCCGACCTTGCGCACCGTGGAGCTTGGCCTGCTTGCCGGAACGCCGGGCCTCGCCGCGCTCGGCGTCGTGATCGCCAGCGTCACCGCTGGCCTGCGCGGCGGCGCGGCGCTGGCCGGCCTGCTCGTCATTCCGCTCGCCGTGCCACTGCTGATCTTCGGCGCAGGCAGCCTTTCGACCGGAGGCGACAGCGGCCTCGGCCTGACCGGGGCGGTCAGCCTCGTGCTCATCGCCATCGCGCCCTTCGCAGGTGGCGCAGCCGTGAGGGCCGCGCGCGAGTGAGCAATCGGGCTTGCCCTGACAAGCGCCTGCCCTAAACGGATAAAACGGGCCGCACGAAGACGGCACGCCAGAGAGGATGCCTATGCCACAACCCCAGACCGCCAGAGAGGAATGGAAACGCCACTGGCTGCTGCCGTTCATCGCCGCGGCGGGATATTCGACGGCGTCGATGCATTCCTACGGGATCGGCGTTTTCGTAGAGCCGCTGGAGGCCGAATTCGGCTGGACACGCGCATTCATCTCGATGGGCCTGACGATCTCGGGCCTGACCGGTGCCTTGCTGGCCGTGCCGATGGGGGCTCTGGTCGATCGCTACGGTCCGCGCCGGATCGGCATGATCGGCGTGGTCCTGATGGTAAGCGCATTCGGCCTGCTGGGAACGGCGACCGGGACCGTCGTCAACTGGATCATGCTGTGGGCGATCATCGCACTATGCAATCCCTGGTCTGGCGCGGTAGCCTGGACGAAAGCCGTCGCCAGCCGGTTCGAGAAATCGCGCGGTCTGGCCTTCGCCGTGACCCTGAGCGGCGCACCGATCACCACGACCCTGATTCCGCTGATCGCGACGGCGGTCATGCTCGGCTATGGCTGGCGTGCCGGTTTCTTCGGTGTCGCCCTGGCCTGGGCCGTGGTAGTCTGGCCGCTGGTTTTCCTGTTCTTCCGCAGCGCACACGAGGACCGTCAGCAGCCCGCGCACGAACAGAACGGAGCTGCGCCAGTCGCCGAACTGCCCGGTCTGGCGCTCAGGCAAGCCCTGCGCACCTTCGATTTCTACAAGTTGCTGCTCGTTTCGGCCTTTTTCGCCTTCACCGTCGTGGGCACGACCGTCCATTTCGTGCCGATCCTGATTGACGGCGGATCGACCCCGCTTGCGGCGGCGGGCATCGCCTCGCTGATCGGGATATTCTCGTTCTTCGGTCGTCTCGGAACCGGCTTTCTGCTCGACCGTGTCCCCACCAACCTGCTTGGCGGCGCGATCTGCACATTGCCTGCCATATCCTGCGCTCTGTTGCTCCTGCGCGGCGACGATCCGGTGTTCCAGTCGATTGCGGCAGCCTTGCTTGGCCTTACGGTCGGCGGAGAGATCGACGTTATCGCCTACCTGACCACGCGCCAGTTCGGACTGAAGAACTATGGGACGGTCTATGGAGCGATGACCGGTGCCATGCAGATCGGCACGGCAACCGGTGCGGTTCTGGCCGGTGCGATCTACGATGCCCAGGGCAGCTACACGATCTTCCTTTTCATCACGATCGCCGCGATGCTGACGAGCAGCCTGTCGCTGCTGACGATCGTCAGGAAGCCCTTTGCCGCGAGCCATTGACGCGTTTGTCCGTTCGGGCAGATCGCATATCGCATCGGGAGGAGTGAGCCATGTCCAACGCCCAGACCGTTATCGATTTCCTGCACGCCTGGGACGAGAACGATTTCGCCAGCGCCTTCGCGCTGATGAGCCCTGACATCGTCTACAAGAACACCGGCTATCCCGATGCCGTGGGCCACGATGCCGTGCGCACCACGCTGGCCGCGCTGATCGACGGAACGACGCCGATGACTTCGGTGATCCATCACATCGCAGAGAACGCCGATGGCGTGGTCATGACCGAGCGCACCGACACGCTGCACACCGCCGGGGGCGCAGTCTCGTTCCCGGTCATGGGTGCGTTCGACGTAAGGGATGGCCTGATCGCGGGTTGGCGCGACTACTTCGACGCGAGCCTGTTCAAGCAGGCCTGAACTGTACAGAAGTATACGAAACAACGCTGAAATATGACTTGGTATCGCGGCAGGAAATGCAAACCTGCTTCCATGAAGCAAAGGAGAACATTCTAATGACCGGTCGTTTTATCTGCTCGATCGCAGCTGCAGCAATTCTATTTGGCTCCAGCCCAGCTTTTGCTCAGATCGATGGGCGCGCGCTTCAGGGCAAGCGCACCAACGACGCTGTCCGCACTCTGCGAGACCTGGGCTATAGCGAGGTTCGCCGCCACAAGGATGGCGGACAGGAATGGGTCTATTATCGCAACAAGGGCGCGACCAATCCGTGCATCGGCATCGTCTCGAACGGCGGCTATGTGACATCGTCGACTGGCTTCGCTGAAACGGAATGTCATTCCGGTGATGCGGCTGGCGCAGCCGCCGGCGTGGCGGTTGCCGCAATCCTCGGCGCTGCGCTGCTGTCCCACCACGACAAGAACCACAGCGACGGCAAGCACTACGCGAACGCCAATGACGAGGCGGAATACGAACGCGGTTTTCGCGATGGCGTGCACAACGGCCAGTTCGTGAACTACGATCACAACATGAGCTATTCGGACGGTTTCGCCGCCGGATCGCGCGAGCGTGAAAACAAGCTCAACGCCAATCGCTACAACTACACCGCCTCGCGCGGCAATCAGAACCACCGCGCCGATCTGGCAGCAGCCTGTGCGCGTGAGGCGGAGCGTTACTGGAATATTCCGGCTGGAACTGCCTCCACCTATGATGTGCGGTCGACCGGCAACGGCATGCACGAGGTCAAGGTCGCGGCAGGCTATGGCAGCGGAACCTGCACGGTCAGCAGCGACGGGCAGGTTCGCGGCATCATGAACGACTGATCGCGGCTTTCCGACCGGATAACCGAGGGGGTTTTACCATGTTCAGCCACATGTTCGGCAGTTTCTCGCAAGGGACCATAGGCAGGTTGCGATTTGTCCTGCTCACTTTGCTGCTCGGAGTTATTTTCGCGGCTGTCGGCATGTCACTGGGCGTGGGCGCCGCCCTGTTCGACCGGAGCGGCACCGATCTGTCCGCAGCACCTGCGATGGGAGCAACGGGATTGATCGTCTTCGCACTTGCCGGACTGGCGCTGTTCGTGGGCATGCTCAACCTTGTCGCCAAGCGTGCGCGCGACATCGGCTGGAGCGCGCTGCTGCTCGTGGTGTTCTTTCTGATATTTTGGCCGCTCGTCTGGGTCGTGCTGGCGCTCTTTCCCGGCAAGCAGGCAGCCGCCTGACTCAGCCGTAAGGCGGCTTGTCGAGCCCCTTGGGGCTGAGCGTGAAGATCTCGCAGCCGTCCTCGGTGATGCCGATGGAATGCTCGAACTGGGCCGACAGGCTCTTGTCGCGAGTCACCGCCGTCCAGCCATCGGACAGCAGCTTAACCGCCGGCTTGCCGAGGTTTATCATCGGCTCGATGGTGAAGAACATGCCGGGCCGCAGCTCCGGTCCGGTGCCTGCGCGTCCTGCATGGACCACTTCGGGCGCATCGTGGAACAGGCGGCCTAGCCCGTGTCCGCAGAACTCGCGCACGACGCCATAACGGTTTGCTTCGGCGTGGGCCTGAATAGCCGCGCCGATGTCGCCCAGCCGCTTGCCGGGTTTCGCCTGCTCGATCCCTAGCATCAGGCACTCGTGCGTCACATCGACCAGCCGCCGCGCCTTCAGCGCCACGTCGCCGATGAGGTACATCCGGCTCGAATCGCCGTGCCAGCCATCGAGCAGAGGCGTCACGTCGATGTTGACGATATCGCCGTCCTTCAGCGTCTTTTCGGACGGGATGCCGTGGCACACGACATGATTGATCGAGATGCAGCAAGAGTGCGCATAGCCGCGATAGCCGAGCGTTGCCGGAACCGCGCCGCCGCCGAGCGTGAACTGCCGCACGAAATCGTCAAGTTCCCCCGTCGTCACTCCGGGCTGAACCAAGGGCGCCAGCGCATCGAGCGTTTCCGCCGCCAGCCGTCCTGCCCTGCGCATGCCTTCGAAGGCTTCCGGCCCGTGCAGCTTGATGGTTCCGTCGCGCAGAACCTGCTCGCTGTCGTCTACAATCTGATATTGATCCATCGCCCTTATTTAGCGAATGGTTCGCAGGATTGCGAGCCCGGACCCTGATAACATTACATGGACCCGTCCTCACGGAGCCGATTTTGGTTTGTGGGGAGGCGCGAGGAGCGAGCGATGCCGTAGCATCGTGATCGACGAGCTACGCTCCCACGGGGCAAAATCGGCCCGCCCCGATGGGGTTGGTCAGCGAAGGCCCGTGGGCATCGTTGTGGCTCTTGCAGGGGCAACCAGCCCCTGCTGCGGACCACGCCTTGCCACGGGCCTTCGCTGACCAATCAGGGCGGATCCATGTAACGTCATCAGGGTCTATTTCGCGACGACGAAGCTCGGACGGAATTCGGCCTTCACCTTGGACAGCACTTTCTCCGTGACTGGCAACGTCACTTCGTAGGTGCCCTCGACATAGGGACCGGCAATGTAGGGCGCGATCAGGAAGCCGATCCGGTTGAACGCCTTGCCGTTCGAAGAACCGAGGATGATGACAGCCTCGGTCGGCTCGATGCATTCGTCGAACCCGTCGATGCCCTGGCTGTCGCGCTTCTCGGCTCGCTCCTTGTCGAGCGCCTTGCAGAAGTCCGCCCTTACGACATCGGAAAAGGCTCGCTCGGACTGGAACAGTTCGGTCGCCTCGCGCATTTTCCCGGCGCGCTTGTCCCACAGCAGCGCGTCGAAGCCGTGGTTGGGATGTGCGCCACCGGTATAGGTGCTGAAGCTTGCCGAAAGGCTGAGCCACGCGGGCAGGTCCGTCACCACGTCCCAGCCAAGCTCGAAATCGTAGGGATTGAAGGGAAAGCCATCGTTCTGCGACGCTTTCCTGCCTTCCTTGGCAAGGTCGGCGATGTAGGACTTGCGAGCCGCAAGGTCGGCATCGAGCCACTCCTTGACGCCCGGAATCACGCCCGCAGCCGAAGGGTAGGAATAGGAAAAACTGTAGCTGTCGGTCGATACCGCCTCGGCCCGCGCCGTTACCGGGATCGCGGTCTTTTCCTTAGCCGGGCTTGCAGATGCCGCCGTGGTGGGTCCGTCACGCGCTTCTTCTCCGGCTGCGGGAGACTGCGAGGAACAGCCAGCCAGCACCAGGGCAAGACCAGTCAGCAACGTTTTGCGGGTCATCATGTCTTTTCCTCTCGCGAAGCCGGGTGTTTAGGGGCTAGGGACACTCGCATCATGACTGACAAGAATGCTTTGATCCAGCCCGATCGCGGCCAGCCGGCAACCGCCATCCACCTCGTCGACAAGGACGGGCTCGACGCCTTCCGCAAGGGCCTGTCACAGGCCCAGCGCGAGGCGCTGGCAGCCCAGAAATTCGAGGCAGACGGCTACCAGTCGGCAATCGTTCCCGATGGCGACGGCTGGTTCGTGGTGTCCGGCGTCGCCAATACGGCGGACCTGTCGAGCTGGTGCATGGCAAAGCTCGCCGAGACCTTGCCCGCAGGCACCTACCGCCGCGCCGATGGCGAGCCTGGCCCTGCCATGCATGGTTGGCTGACGGGCCAATACAGGTTCGACAGGTACCGCAGCGAGGACAAGGACCCAGGCCCGCGCGTGCTTCTCACCAAGGACGCCAAGGCCATCCCCGTAGCCATGGCGGAGGCGCAGGCCGTCAATCTGGTGCGCGATCTCGTCAATACGCCTGCCGAGGACATGGGACCGGCCGAACTGGAAGCCGAGGCCGAGAAACTCGCCAAGACCTGCGGCGGCGCGCTTACCGTGACGCGCGGCGACATGCTCGAACGCGAATTTCCGATGGTCCACATGGTAGGCCGCGCCGCTGGACGCAGCCACGCTCCGCGCATGATCGAGATGGAATGGGGCGATCCCAGGCATCCGCGCATCGCCATTGTCGGCAAGGGCGTGACCTTCGATTCGGGCGGTCTCGATCTCAAGCCCGGTTCGGGCATGCTGTTGATGAAAAAGGACATGGGCGGTGCGGCTCATGCCCTCGCGCTGGCCCGGCTGGTGACGGAAGCGGGCCTCAAGGTGCGGCTCCACCTGCTGCTGCCTGCTGCCGAGAATGCCGTCTCCGGCAATGCCTTCCGCCCCGGCGACGTGCTCAGGTCGCGCAGCGGCACCAGTGTCGAGATCACCAACACCGATGCCGAAGGCCGTCTGCTGCTGGGCGATGCGCTCACGCGCGCGGGCGAGGAAAATCCGGAACTGGTCATCGATTTCGCGACTCTGACCGGCGCTGCCCGCTCGGCGCTCGGCCCGGACCTGCCAGCCCTGTTCACCCGCCGCGACGAGACTGCCGAGGCGCTGTTGTCGGCAGGCAAGCAGCACGACGATGCCTGCTGGCGCCTGCCGCTCCACGATGCCTATCGCGAGTGGCTGAAGTCGGACATCGCCGATGTGATGAACTCGCACGCCAATGCCTTTGCCGGAGCCAGTGTCGCTGCCCTGTTCCTCGACAGGTTCGTGCCCGATGGCGTGGACTGGGCGCACTTCGACACCTTCGCATGGCGCCCTGTCGCCAAGCCCGGACGGCCCAAGGGCGGCGATGCGCTGGGCCTGCGCGCGGCATGGCACATGCTGCGGGCGCGCTATGCGTAACCTTGCGTTGACGCCATGGCCCGTATAAGCGCGCCGCTCTTCGCTTTTGGGGACCGCGAACCCGTGGAAACGACGGACGAGTACCTGCGCAACGCGATGCCGGGCGGCGAACTCGCCATGGCAGGACCGAGCACGCGTCCTGACGGCAGGACGATTCCGGTGCGCGGCGACCTTGCGCATATCCGGCTCGCGGGCGTGCATTTCGTGCCACACTATGCCGTGCCGATGCCGCATGTGGCTGGCCCGCAAGGCGCGCAGGTGCGTCTGGCCGGGAGCGCGGATGCGGAAGTGCTCGGCACCCTGAAAGCGGGAGAAGCGTTCGACGTGCTGGATATCGCCGGTGACTGGGCCTGGGGTGAAGTGCCGGGCGGCAAGGGGCCGGTCGGCTATGTCGCGCTTGCAGACCTGAAAGCGAACGCATCATGACCCGTGCAGTTTTTATCGACGGAGCGGCTGGAACCACCGGCCTCGAAATCGCCGACCGGCTGGCTGGCCGCAGCGAGTTTTCCGTCGTCATGCTCGACGAGGAGCGGCGCAAGGACGACGCGGCCCGCGCCGAAGCGCTCAACGATGCCGATTTCGTGATCCTGTGCCTGCCCGATGAGGCCGCCCGGCAAGCCGTGGCGATGATCGACAACGAGCGGACGCGCGTGATCGACGCCTCGACCGCACACCGCACCGCCAAGGGCTGGATCTACGGATTTCCCGAAGTCGTCGGCGCGCGCGAGGTGGCCAATGCGCGGCGCGTCAGCAATCCGGGCTGCTATTCCACCGGTTTCATCGCGCTGCTTGCGCCGCTCGTTAGCGCAGGTCTGCTGCCTGCCGACTGGCCCTATACCTGCAATGCCGTGTCTGGCTATTCCGGCGGCGGCAAGTCGCTGATCGCGCGTTTCGAGGCCGAGCCGGACATCGCATGGCGCGGCTATGGACTGGCGATGGGCCACAAGCACGTTCCGGAAATGCAGGCCCGCTGTGGCCTCACCCGCGCGCCCTTGTTCGCACCTGCGGTGGTCCCTGCCTATCGCGGCATGGTCGTCGAGGTTCCGTTACCTCTGGGCGCCATGCATGGGTCGGCGTCGGCCGACGTGCTGCTCGCGAGCCTGCAGCAGACCTACCTCGGCAGCCCGGTCGTCAAGGTCCGTGACGAGCATTACGACGAGCTGCTGCTGATCGACGGCTGCGAGCCGCACGATGGCATGGACCTGCATGTTTTCGCGTCGGCTGATGGCAGCCAGGCGAGGCTGGTGGCGAGGCTCGACAACCTCGGCAAGGGCGCGAGCGGCGCGGCGGTCCAGAACCTGAACCTGATGGCTGGCCTTGCGGAAACCGCCGGCCTGAAGCTCTGATCGCGCGAGTCGTCGGGCTGGCGACAACGAGCATTGCCCAAATTTTCAGCACGGCCTGCCGGATTAATGGTCACCTCTTGCGCTGCACTGCGGCATCATGGGCCTGTCCGGGCCTCGTCAGCGCCCTGTATTAACGATTCCGGGCTTTTCGCGGCGGATGGCTTGCCCTATCCCCTGCTTGTGCACCTCTGGCACGATTCTTGATTCTGTAAACCTGAGTGCGGAATGTTGGCTTGCGGGGGCAGCCAGGATGCCGCGTTCACTACGCAAGGTGGGAAAAGCGTGAAGAAGATCGAAGCGATCATCAAACCGTTCAAACTCGACGAAGTGAAGGAAGCCCTTCACGAGGTCGGCGTGTCCGGCATTACCGTGACCGAGGCCAAGGGCTTCGGTCGTCAGAAGGGCCATACCGAGCTCTATCGCGGGGCCGAATACGTCGTCGATTTCCTTCCCAAGGTGAAGCTCGAAGTCGTCGTATCCGATGCAATGGCCGACAACGTGGTCGAGGCAATCTCGAACGCGGCCCAGACGGGCCGGATCGGCGACGGCAAGGTCTTCGTCATTCCCATCGAAAGCGCGGTTCGCATCCGCACGGGCGAGCGAGACGACGCAGCCGTATAGAAATCAAGAATCCGCGCGAGGCCTTGCGCTGGATTCCACGGGAATGGACTTGTCAGGGGCCAGGTCCATTCCCGCATTCCTTTACCCCTAGTGCCTCTTGCCGCACGGCAAGGACCAAACCGGAGAACATTGAATGGCTAGTGCAAAGGACATCCTAAAGCGCATCAAGGATGAGGAAATCGAGTGGATCGACCTGCGCTTCACCGACCCGCGCGGCAAGTGGCAGCACCTCCAGATGTGCGCTGGCCCGCTGGGCGAGGACGAGTTCGAGGAAGGCCTGATGTTCGACGGTTCGTCGATCGAAGGCTGGAAGACGATCAACGAGTCGGACATGATCCTCAAGCCCGACCTTGACGCTGTCTATGCCGATCCCTTCTCGGCCACCCCGATGCTTGCCGTGTTCTGCGACATCGTCGAGCCTTCGGACGGCCAGCTCTATTCGCGCGACCCGCGCTCGACCGCCAAGCGCGCCGAAGCCTTCGTGAAGACGTCCGGCGTCGGCGACACGGTCTATGTCGGCCCCGAGCCCGAATTCTTCATGTTCGACGACGTGAAGTTCTACGGCGGCTATGACGGCTACGGCTACCGCATCGACGACATCGAACTGCCGACCAACACCAACAAGGACTACGAAGGCGGCAACATGGGCCACCGCCCGCGCGCCAAGGGCGGCTACTTCCCCGTCCCGCCGGTCGACAGCTCGATGGACATCCGCGCCGAAATGGTCTCGACCCTGATCGAGCTCGGCCTGCCGATGGACAAGCACCACCACGAAGTGGCTGCGGCGCAGAGCGAGCTGGGCCTCACCTTCGGCACGCTTACCCAGACGGCCGACCGCGTGCAGCTCTACAAGTACGTCGTGCAGCAGGTCGCCCATGCCTATGGCAAGACCGCGACCTTCATGCCCAAGCCGATCAAGGAAGATAACGGCTCGGGCATGCACTCGCACATGTCGATCTGGAAGGATGGCGAACCGACCTTCGCTGGCAACGGCTATGCTGGTCTGTCCGACACCTGCCTCTACTACATCGGCGGCGTCATCAAGCACGCGAAGTCGCTCAACGCCTTCACCAACCCGACGACCAACAGCTACAAGCGTCTGGTCCCGGGCTTCGAAGCACCGGTTCTGCTCGCCTACTCGGCGCGCAACCGTTCGGCTTCGTGCCGCATTCCTTACGGCACGGGCGCCAAGTCACGCCGCGTGGAATTCCGCTTCCCCGATCCGCTCGCCAACCCCTATCTCGCCTTCTCGGCGCTGCTGATGGCTGGCATCGACGGCATCAAGAACAAGATCCACCCCGGCGAGGCGATGGACAAGAACCTCTACGATCTGCCCGCCGAGGAGCTGGAGGGCATCCCCACCGTCTGCGGCAGCCTGCGCGAGGCGCTGGAGGCGCTGGCCCGCGATCATGACTTCCTGCTGCAGGGGGACGTCTTCACCAAGGACCAGATCCAGGGCTATATCGCCCTGAAGATGGACGAGGTGCACAAGTACGAGCACACGCCCCACCCGGTCGAATTCGGCATGTATTACAGCTGCTGAGCGGCCCCCGCGCGGCAGATTCCGACACGCGACGACCCCGAAGGCGCCTCCCCGCGAGGCGCCTTTTTCGTTTCCGGATCGAGAACAAACCCACCCATGGGCAGGGCATTTCATCGCAGGACGTCGAATCCATGCTGATTTTAGAATATTTGTTTGAAGCTGCCGTAGATACATGCCAGAAACCGCAGGTGTGGGCCGGAAAAAGGTCTGCCTTGCGTCGGTAACAAGGGGCGGTTGCCTTTGTTTCCGGGCGAATTTTGGTGTCAGGTCAGGAGTGAAAATATGAGACAACACATGAAAATATCGGTGGCGGGGCTGGCCTTGGCCACGGCGCTTCCGATGGCGGGTCAAGCCGGGACGATCACCGGCTGGAACACCGCCAACGTGGCGGTTGGCGACGCTGTGGTGGCGCCGGACACATCCGGCGTAAGCGTGGTCTATGATCGCGACGCGACCGATCCCGATAAAGTCACCAACGGCAAGATCTACTACGCCGCCCCCGAAGCCTTTAACCCCGGTCTTGAAGTAACCAATACCGGCTACACGACCGGTCAGGGAACCTTCGATGGCTGTATCCTCGCCTCCAGCGATGCCGAATGCAACAGCGGCTTCCAGAGCGGAAAGCGGTTCAAGGAACACCTGACCGATACCGGACCGGTGGATCTGGTCTTTGATGTCACAGCAGACGACACCGATTCCCTCTATCAGGTCTTTCATCGCATGGTGAACCTGACCGGCCAGAAACTCGAAAGCTTCAGCGTTCAGCTTGGCACCGGTGTCGGGTCGGCCTTCACGGCGTCGACGTCGGGCGACGGGTTGTCGTTTTCCTCCACCGTCAAACTGGGACCGAATGACGAGGCCGCGTTCTCACAGTATCCGTTCGGTCTGTTCGGCAGCGTAGAACAGCCCAACCCGAACCCGGACTTCACGCTCGGTGGCTTCTTCGACGCGACCGCCCGCTCCGGGTTCAACCTCACCTACGGCGAAGACACGCTCGCGAGCGATGGTTTCTACGGCGCCTATGGCGACATCTTCGGCAACTGGCTGGACCGCAGCTCGACCCCGGACGGGCTGCTTTGGGACTATGATGGAGATGGTAGCGCCGATCCGCTGGTCATGGCATGGGACAACGGAACCGAATGGGAAGCGCGCCGCGGCATCGATGATACCCTCGATGGTGAAATCGGTGTGCTCTCCGTGAAAGACGTCTTTGCCCTGGACCCTGATGACTGGAAGACCTTTGCCTATGGCGACACAGACGGAATTTCAGAGTTCTTCAAGGGGATCGCTCTGGGTCAGGACATCATCGAGGATCTGGCCAACCTGAACCTGAACTACGCCATCGCCCTGGGGTCGAACTTCGTCGGCACCTCCTTCACCCTGCGGGTCGAAACTACCCCCGTTCCGCTGCCCGCCGCAGCACCTCTGCTGCTGGCCGGGTTTGGCGCGCTGGGATTTGCCGCACGGCGGCGGCGCCGGCGCGCAGCCTGACGGCGCATCGCCGTCCGTCGCTACGGTGAAGGGGCGGCGGACGGACCCGTCACCTTACTTACATCCTTCCGGCGCCTCCCCAGGCGCCGGATTGCGTTCGGGAGGGCGCGTTTCTGCTTTCCCTCCCGAGGCGGGCCGATCGCGCGCGATGCGCCCGCGCGTTTGTTCTGGCAATTCCCGGGCAGGCAGCTAGCATTGCAGCGACATAAATCGTCCTGGCCGGAGTATGACATGACACGACTGAACCTGGCGCTCATCGCGCTTCTTGCCCTGCCCGGCGCGCTCTCTGCCGCGCCCTGCGGCAATTCCGGCGCCGGGTTCGAGGCGTGGAAGACCGCCTTCGCCGATCAGGCGCGGCAGGCCGGGGTCGGCCCGGCCGGGCTGCAGGCGCTGGCGCAGGCGCAATATGCCAGCCGCACCATCTCGGCCGACCGCAACCAGAAATCCTTCAAGTATTCGCTCGCCAAGTTCATGCAGGTGCGCGGCTCGGACACCATCGTCGCCCAGGGGCGCAAGCGCAAGGCGGCCAATCCCGACTTCTACGCCGCGCTCGAGCGGCAATATGGCGTGCCCGCCGGGGTGTTGCTGGCGATCCACGGCATGGAGACCGGTTTCGGCGGCTTCATGGGCGACAGCCCGGTGGTCTCGGCCATCGTGACCCTGGCCTATGACTGCCGGCGCTCGGACTTCTTCCAGCCGCACGCCATCGGCGCGCTGAAGCTGGTGGATCGCGGCTCGATCACCGGCGGCACGCTGGGCGCCAAGCATGGCGAGCTGGGCCACACCCAGTTCCTGCCGGGCAACGCCCTGACCTACGGGGTCGACGCCACCGGCGACGGGCGGGTGGATTTCTACAACCTGACCGATGCCATGGCCTCGACCGCCAATTTCCTGCGCCAAAAGGGTTGGCGCCCCGGCCTCGGCTACCAGGAAGGCGAGCCGAACTTCGCCGTGATCCAGCAGTGGAACGCCGCCACCGTCTACCAGCAGGCCATCGCGCTGATGGCGGCGAAGATCGACGCCTGACCCGGCCCGGTCAACCCGGCCCCGAGGCGACGTCGGCCCGCGCCAGCACGTAGGTGTGGATCGAGAACACCACCGCCCCGCTCTGCGGCAGGCGCAGGATGCACTGGCGCTCGCTGCGCAGGAACGGGGCCTCGCCGGCCCGGCGCTGCGGCCGCCGCTGGTGTCGGCTGCGCGGCCGGTGCAGGGCGGCCTCCTCATACCAGAGCGCGTTGAACCGCCAGAGCGGGCGGCCCGGCTGCACCCCGTCGAACAGGCGCTGCACGCGCGCGGCGATGCCGGCGTCATAGCTGGCGACCGGATCGTGGATCGCCAGAAGCGGACGGCCGATCTTCTCGGCCAGTTTCCAGCTGGCCGGAAAGCACAGGACGGCGCCGGTCAGGATATGTTCCGCGGCGCCTTCGGGTGTCTGCAACAGGCAGAGATCCTCCTGCACCAGGTGTCCCAGCGTCGCCAGGGGATCGGCGCGATCGATCGGCACCGCGATCCCGTCGGGACGCAGCGCCATCTCCCCCGCGCCGGGATAGGCCAGCGACAGCACCAGGTCGAGCAGCTCCAGCGCCGCGCCGCGCGCGCCCTCCGCCAGCGCCAGAACCGCCTCGCGCCGCTCGGCCAGCAGNNNNTCGGCCATCTGCCCGGCAAAGGCCTCGTCCGCGATCAGCCAGTCTTCCAGGGCCAGCGGCTGGATCCCCGGCAGCGGCCGGGGCGCCATCGGGTCGTAGGGAAGCCGCCGTTGCAGGATATCGGCCATGATCGGTTCCTTCTTCGCGTCGCGCGGAGAGACAAAAAGCGACATGCGGCGTCGTCGCGATCTGGACGGACCGCCCTTTGGGCGCTGCCCAGAATGCGGCAACCGCAGGAGGCCCCATGAACACCCATTACCGCGACACCCGCAAGATCGATCCCAGCCGCGGCGCCCTGCTGGGCGATGGCACCCCCAACGATCAGGACCGGATCGAGATCGGACCCACGCGCCTGGCCTTCGACGAATGGGCAGCCGCCGGCCTGACCCTGCCCGACCTGCCGGCGATGCGCGAACACCGCTGGCGGCGCCTGACCCAGGCCATCGTCGCGCGCGGTTATGGCGGCTTGCTGATGTTCGACCCGCTCAACATCCGCTATGCCACCGACAGCACCAACATGCAGCTCTGGAACACCCACAACCCGTTCCGCGCCGTGCTGCTCTGCGCCGACGGCTACATGGTGACCTGGGACTACAAGAACTCGCCATTCCTGTCGACGTTCAACCCGCTGGTGCGCGAGCAGCGCAGCGGCGCCGACCTCTTCTATTTCGACCGCGGCGACCGGATCGACGCGGCCGCCGACACGTTCGCCAACGAGGTGCGCGCGTTGATGGCCGAACACGCCCCCGGCGAGGCCCGGCTGGCGGTGGACAAGATCATGCTGCACGGGCTGCGCGCGCTCGAGGCGCAGGGGTTCGAGATCATGAACGGCGAGGAGGTCACCGAGAAGACCCGCGCGGTCAAGGGCCCCGACGAGATCCTGGCGATGCGCTGCGCCCACCACGCCTGCGAGACGGCGGTGCGCAAGATGGAGGACTTCGCGCGCGCGAACGTGCCGCTGGGGGCGACCAGCGAGGACGACATCTGGGCGGTCCTGCATGCCGAGAACATCCGGCGCGGCGGCGAGTGGATCGAGACACGGCTGCTTTCCTCGGGACCGCGCACCAACCCCTGGTTCCAGGAATGCGGCCCGCGCATCGTGCAGAACAACGAGATCGTCGCCTTCGACACCGACCTGATCGGTAGCTACGGCATCTGCATCGACATCAGCCGCACCTGGTGGATCGGCGATGCCAAGCCCAGCAACGCGATGATCTATGCCATGCGTCACGCCCACGAGCATATCATGACCAACATGGAGATGCTGAAACCCGGCGTCACCATCCCCGAGCTGAGCGCCCGGTCCCACCGCCTCGACGCGCGCTTCCAGGCCCAGAAATACGGCTGCCTGATGCACGGGGTCGGGCTTTGCGACGAATGGCCGCTGGTCGCCTATCCCGACAAGGCGGTGCCCGGCGCCTTCGACTATGCGCTCGAGCCCGGCATGGTGCTCTGCGTCGAGGCGGCGGTGGGCGAGGTCGGGGGCGATTTCACCATCAAGCTGGAGGATCAGGTGCTGATCACCGAGGATGGATTCGAGAACCTGACCACCTATCCCTTCGATCCGGCGCTGATGGGCAGCTGAGCGGCGCGGCGGCGGACACGCCCCAGCATCGGCGCCGCGTATGGCGTGACGCGCGCGACCGGTTGCCATTTCGCGCAGGGCACGCTTCTACTGGCGGCGCGGCCCCACGGGCCGGGAGTGAAACCGAGGGAGTGATCCGACATGCGCTGGCTGATCCACGTCATTCTGGCCCTGGCGCTGGTCGCCGGCTGCGGCCGGCAGGAGGCGAGCCCGCGCGCCGCCGCGCCTTCCGGGGGATCGCCCGCTGCCGCCGCCGGGCTGGTCACCTATCCGCGCTTCGAGGACGCCAAGCCGCACCGCTGGACCGGCCGCGCCCCGGACTCCTATCCGATCCACGGCATCGACGTGTCGCGCTACCAGGGCGCGATCGACTGGGCCCGGGCCCGCGATGCCGGCGTCTCCTTCGCCTTCCTCAAGGCGACCGAGGGCGGCGACCGGCTGGACCCGAAGTTCAAGGAGTTCTGGCGCGGCGCGAAACAGGCCGGGGTGCCGCGCGGCGCCTATCACTTCTACTATTTCTGCCGCCCGGCGGCGGAACAGGCGCGCTGGTTCATCCGCAACGTGCCGCGCGACAGCGCCGCCCTGCCCCATGTGCTGGACATGGAATGGAACCCCTTCTCGCCGACCTGCACCTTCCGCCCCGACGGCGCCGTGGTCCGGGCCGAGGCCGAGATCTTCCTCGACATGCTCGAGGCCCATTACGGCCGCCGCCCGGTGCTCTACACCACCATCGACTTCTTCCGTGAAACCGGCATCGGCCGCCTGCAGAACACCGAGTTCTGGCTGCGCTCGGTGGCCGGGCACCCGAGGCAGATCTATCCCGGCGCCTACTGGACCTTCTGGCAGTACAGCGGCACCGGCATCGTGCCGGGAATC
>JAGREN010000084.1:46911-48730 GCA_020446505.1 Novosphingobium sp.
CGGCGGCTGATGCGTCCTTGGTGGCAGCGGTCACGCCCTTGTCGGCGGCCGGCGCCTCGATCTGGCCCAGCAGCCATTTCGCGCGGGCGATGTGCTCGCGGGCGATGCTCAGCTTGCGTTCGAGGCGGGGGATCTTCGAGGGGTTCCCGGTCTCGGCGATCTCCTCGAGCAGCGCGGCCTCCTTGGCGATCAGCTTGGCCATCACCTTCTCGACATCCTCGGGCTTGATCTTGCCGATCTTCCCGGCCTTGAGCCGGTCGTTGTAGTCGTCGACCTTGCCGGCCAGCTTCTTCAGCCCCATCCTCTGCCATCCTTTCCAATGCCGTCGATCCGCGCGCGTATCGCACGTCCGTGTATCAGTCCTGTGTCGCCCCTGCCGCGGCCACGTCCGAGGCGCCCGACGCCGCCTCGTCGATCTCGTCCTCGTCCAGCGCCAGGATGCGCTCGACCTCGGCCATCGAGGGCTCGGGTTCGGCGTAGTAGCTGCGCGCCGCGCCGATCAGATCACGCATGGCGCTGTAGGCATAGTTCGAATCGTTCAGGAACGAGGTCGCCGCCTCGGCGCTGAGCCAGCCCTTGCGGATCAGCGAATCGACCAGCCGCGTGGTGTTGCGCGCATCCTCCTCGACCTGCGCCACCTCGTGATCCAGCCAGAGCGTGCTGCGCTCGCCCGGCGCGGCCTCTTCGAGGCGGTGGATCTCGACCACGATGCGGGCGATCTCGGTGCGCAGCCCGTCATAGATCTCGGTCACCGTGCCGAGTTCTCGGGTCGTGTATTCCTGCACGTTCTTGCGCAGATGCTTGACCGCCTTGACCGCGCGCACGATCTGCCCGGCCACGTCGCGCAGCGCGTAGACGTGATCGGTGGCCGCCGGCGACAGGTCGGTCATCCCGGTGCGGGTGGTGAAGTCGACGATCGCGGCATAGAGCGTCTTGACCCGGTGCTCATAGCGCTCGTCGATGTTGAAATCGAAGGGCTGGCGGCTGATGCGCACCGTCTCGGCGATGTTGCGCGACTCGAACACCTCGCTCCGGTGCAGGTTCAGCCCGTGCAGGATCAGCTCGACCGCGTTGTCGTAAAGATGCCCGACCTCCTTGCGCAGCGCGATCTCGATGGTCTGCGGAAAGGCGTCGACCGCCTCGGAGAGGTATTTAGGCTTGCTCAGGTCGGTCACCGGCTCGGGGATGCGCCGCTCGAGGAAACGGACCAGCCGGTTCAGCATCGGCAGCATCAGCGCCACGCCGAGCACGTTGAAGATGGTGTGGAACACCGCCAGTTTCAGCGCATAGTCGGTATCGGCGATGCCGACGCCGGCGCTGACCCAGTCCACCGCCTCGCGCAGCGGAACGATCAGCACCAGCGCCACCAGGGCGGTGACCGAGTTGAAGATGAAATGCGCCAGCGCCAGGCGCTTGCCCTGGTGGTTGGCCGAGAGCGAGCCGATCACCGCGGTGACCGTGGTCCCGATATTGGCGCCGATCGCCAGCGCCAGCGCGTTCTCATAGGTGATCTGCCCGGCGGCCAGGGCGGTGATGATCAGCACCATCGTCGCGTGGCTCGACTGCATGACCACCGTCGCGATCATCCCGACCAGCGTGTAGACGGCCAGGCCCAGCACCCCGGTCAGCGCGAAGCGCGACAGGTCGATCTGGTCCTTGAAGGCGTCGAACCCCTCTTTCATGTAGTGGATGCCGAGGAACAGGAAGCCGACGCCGCCCAGGGCATAGCCGATCCCGCGCAGGACCTTCGATGTCTGGAACACCAGGATGATGCTGAGCGCGATCATCGGCATCGCGTAGGCGGCGATATTGACCTTCA
>JAGREN010000008.1 GCA_020446505.1 Novosphingobium sp.
ATGCGCCCGACGAGGGCAACATGTACCTCATGGGGCATGTGGCATCGCCCGAGCAGCAGAAGCGGTTCCTCGATCCGCTGGTCGCCGGACAGGGCCGCTCTGCCTTCCTGATGACCGAACCGGCCGGATGGCAGGGTGCAGGCTCCGATCCCTCGATGATGAAGACGACTTGCGAGCCTGACGGCAACCACTGGGTCGTCAACGGGCGCAAGACCTTCATCACCGGCTATGAGGGCGCACGCGTCGGCATCGTTATGGCCAGGGCCGAACAGGGGGCCTGCATGTTCCTCGTCGACCTGCCCGATCCGGCGATCCGTATCGAGGAAATCCCCAATACCATCGACAACTCGATGCCCGGCAGTCACGCGACGCTAACGATCGAGAACCTGCGCATCCCTGCCGACCAGATGCTCGGCGAGGCTGGCGAAGGCTTCAAATATGCGCAGGTGCGCCTGTCCCCCGCCCGCCTGTCGCACTGCATGCGCTGGCTCGGCGCCTGCATCCGAGCGCACGAGATCGCGACCGACTATGCCTGCCGCCGCGAGGCTTTCGGCAAGGTGCTGATCGAACACGAAGGCGTCGGCTTCATGCTCGCCGACAACCGTATTCTCATCAAGCAGTGCGAACTGATGATCGACTGGTGCGCCTCGGTGCTGGACACCGGCTCGCTCGGCACGGTCGAAAGCTCGATGGCCAAGGTCAACGTGTCCGAGGCGCTGATGAAGATCGCCGACAACTGCGTTCAGGTGATGGGCGGTCTGGGCGTCACCGACAAGACCGTGGTAGAGCAGGTGTTCCGCGAGATCCGGGCCTTCCGCATCTATGACGGGCCGACCGAAGTGCACAAATGGTCGCTTGCCAAGAAGATCAAGCGCGAGTGGAAAGAGGCCGGACAAACAGCAAAGGGGCCGTGGTAGTGAGCGAATATTCGACGATACGTTACGAGGTTGACGATGGACTGCTGCGGCTGACCCTCAACCGACCCGACGCGATGAACGCATTCACCGTCGAGATGGCGAACGAACTTGAAGACGCCTACAAGCGCGCCAGCGGCGACGATGCCGTGCGCGCCATCGTCGTAACCGGTGAAGGCAAGGCATTCTGCGCAGGCATGGACCTTTCGGTCGGCGGCAACGTGTTCGGCCTCGACGAGAGCCTGACCCCGACGCTCGAGGACATGTCCAGTTGGCCGCTTCGGCCCGAGATCGAGAGCGGCGTACGCGATACAGGTGGGCAGGTGACGCTCGCGATGTACGATTGCCTCAAGCCGATCATCGGCGCGATCAACGGCGCGGCGGTCGGGATTGGCGCGACGATGCAGCTGGCGATGGACATGCGGCTGGCCTCGACCAAGGCGCGCTTCGGTTTCGTGTTCGGGCGCATCGGCATTACGCCGGAGGCTTGTTCAACGTGGTTCCTGCCGCGGATCGTCGGCCTTGAGAAGGCACTGGAGCTGTTCTACCGTTCGGACATCCTCTCAGCCGAGGAGGCTCTGGAAGTCGGCCTTGTCCGCTCGATCCACGAACCGGAAACGCTGGTGGAAGATGCCTGCGACCTTGCCCGCTCGTTGGTGAAGGATCGCTCGCCGGTTGGCATCGCACTCATGCGCCAGATGACGCTGCGCAATGCGGGCCTCCCGCATCCGCGCGACGCGCACGA
The DNA here is from genome assembly GCA_020446505.1 of Novosphingobium sp. GTDB lineage: Bacteria > Pseudomonadota > Alphaproteobacteria > Sphingomonadales > Sphingomonadaceae > Novosphingobium. The sequence goes on from JAGREN010000008.1 coordinate 1,660, forward strand.
GATCGAATCGCTTGGGGTGTTCTACACGTCACAGGTCGATGGCAAGGAAGGCGTCGCCGCTTTCCTCGAAAAGCGCCCTGCAGAGTTCCCCGGCAAGGCGAGCGAAATGCCTCCGTTCTATCCTTGGCAGAAAGGCTGATCGCACCTTGAGCGGCGCCCTGACCGAGGCCAACACGGGCACAACCGGGGTGCGCGAGGGCTATGGCTTCGACCAGTCGGCGCTCAATGCCTGGATGAAGTCCGAGGTCGAAGGCTATGCCGGGCCGCTCACGGTCGAGCAGTTCAAGGGCGGTCAGTCCAACCCGACCTACAAGCTGGTCACGCCGGGCCGGTCCTATGTCCTGCGCCGCAAGCCGCCGGGCGAATTGCTGCCCGGCGCGCATGCCGTGGACCGCGAGGCGCGGGTGCAGAGTGCGCTCGGCAAGGCGGGCTTTCCGGTCGCGACCATCCACGGCCTGTGCAGCGACGACAGCGTGATCGGCACCATGTTCTATGTGATGGACATGGTCGAAGGCCGCATCTTCTGGGACAACACCTTCCCCGAAGTCAGCCGCGATGAGCGGCCTGCCTATTTCGACGCCATGAATGCAGCGATGGCGCAGCTCCACTCGTTCGATCCCGAGGCGATTGGCCTTGGCGACTATGGCAAGCCGGGCAACTATTTCGCGCGCCAGATCGGCCGTTGGACCAGACAGTATCTCGCCGACGACCTCGCAGGGCGAAACGCCGACATGGATGCGCTGGTGGCGTGGCTGCCCGACAACATTCCGCCGGGCGACGAGACCAGCGTCGTCCATGGCGACATGCGCTGCGACAACATGATCTTCCACCCTGCCGAGCCGCGCATTCTCGCCGTGCTCGACTGGGAACTGTCGACGCTCGGACATCCGCTCGCTGACTTCGCCTACCACACCATGATGTACCGCATGCCGCCCAGCATCGTGCCGGGGCTGGCAGGGGCAGACCTTGCGGCCCTCAACGTGCCTTCCGAGGCCGACTACGTCGCAGCCTACTGCGCACGGACCGGGCGGGAGAGCATCCCCGACTACGAATTCTACATCGCCTTCAACCTGTTCCGGCTGGCGGCGATCTTTCACGGCATCAAGGGACGGGTCCTGCGCGGAACCGCCGCCAATGCACAGGCAGCGGAACGCGCCGAAGCCTTCCCGCTGCTCGCCCGCATGGCGCGCGAAAGCATGGAAACCTGCGCCTGACGCACGACATGGGAGAAGGACAATGACGGCATATACGGCAGATCAGCTTGCCGACATCGAAGGCATCCGTGCGATCCTCGACGAATATTGCCTGCGGCTGGAGGTCAACACCTTCGAAGAATGGCTCGACGTGTTCACGCCCGACGCTGTCTACACCGTCTATGGCAAGGATCTGGAAGGTCGGCAGGCGATCAGCGACATGCTCAGCCAGGCCCCTGACGGGCTGCACATGCCCGGCGCGACGCGCATCGAGTTGAACGGCGACAGTGCCGAGACGATCCAGTCCTACTCGTTTACCGGCGACGATCCGAAGTTCTCGAACACCGGCTGGTACTACCGCACCGTCGTGCGCACGCCGGACGGCTGGCGGATTTCCCGCTGCAAGGTCAAGTTCAACAGGCCCGACAAGAAGTAACTGCCTTAGACGGCCCGATAGAATCGCCGCCTGCCGCCCTTCACTAGCGTGGCGGCTTCGAGCGCGTAACGGTTCCAGTTCGCGTCGCCGCCTGATGCGAAGCGCATCGGGTTATAATGCGCAACCGAGGGCAGTTCCCAGATCGACTGCACTTCGGCCTCCAGATAGCCCTCGTCGACCGTCCGCAGCCGCTGCACCAGCTTGCAGCCCTGATCCGTCATGTGCGGATCATACGTCCGCTTGAGCAGATCGAGATAAGCGTCGACGTCGTCCGGATTCAGCTGGGCGGTGATCGCATAGTAAGCTGGCACATCGTCGGCGGGCAGAGGTGCTGGAACTGGATTCGATTTAAGCTCAAATGGATAGGTGAATATCTTGAGATCATCTATATCGATGCCCGCGCGCCTGAATCCGTCCTTGCTCGACGTAGCGATGCCGTGCGGACTTGCCAGATAGGCATCCAGATCGTCTTCATCGACGAACCCCTGCTCGAGGATATGCGTCCATGCCTTGCCCTTGGGAGATACCCATTTGACGTTGTCCGGGCTGAACACCGACGTGGCAACGTGATCGCTATCGGCGGAAAGGTATTTTTCTGCTGCTGTTTCAGCATCTTCCGGAAGCTTCATCAGGACCAGCCTGCGGATGCCTCGTTCGAGCCGCGGGATGTCGCCATCAAGTTCGTACCGCACCGTAAAGGTGTCCTGCGTAAGCAGTTCGGGACTGTCCGCCATCAGGTAGCTGTCGAGCGTGCAGGCATGATAGGGATGGACCATGTACATGCCCAAGTAGGTTTCCTCGGTATCGAACACGTTCTCCCAGACGACCGTGCTGCCGCCGAAATCGAGGCCCGCCGCCGAGGCCGTAAGACCGGGAATGAACTGGTCGCAGGCATCGTAATCGGCGATGAATTGGGCAACGCTGTCCTCGGTCGCGCGATGGTTGAGCGGCATGATGTAAAAGCGGCGGATCATCCTCGTTTCCTCTCTTCCGGAATTATTCAGCTTCCATCGCGAAGACCTTGCCCGGATTGAGAATTCCGGCAGGATCGATGGCGCGTTTGATTGTGCGCATGAGCGCGAGTTCCTCGGGTTTGCGGGTCATCCCGATATAGGGCAGGCGGTCCATGCCGATGCCGTGTTCGGCCGATATGGAGCCGCCAAGGTCGCTTACCGCGCGATAGATGGCCGTGTCGAAATCGCGTTTGATGCCCGCATCCATTTTGCCGTTACTGACATTGGCGTGAAGGTTGCCGTCGCCCGCATGGCCATAGAACAGCGCCGTCGCGTCAGGCGCGGCTTCCTTCAGGTTGGCCAGAGCGGCGTCCACGAAGGCGGGCATGTCGGCAATCGCCATGGACACGTCGTAGGCCGTGAACGGGCGGCGCGGCGTGAAGCCGGGCGACAGGTCTTCGCGCACAGCCCAAAGCGCCTCGCGCTGCTGATCGCTCTGGGCAATCACCGCGTCGGACAGCAGCCCCTCTTCCAGCAGAGTGGCTAGCGCGCCTTCGAACATCTGAGAATCGAGATCTGCATTGCCGCCCATCGCTTCGACCAGCGCGTAGATGCCGTAGCCGGTCGGCATTGGCCTGGGGCGCTGCGGCAATTGCGCCTCGGTCAGCGTCTCGTAGAAATCGGCCCACATTAGCTCGAACGAAGATAGCTGGCCGGAGAGCGAGACCTCCAGCCGCCGCATCACCCGGATCATGTCCTCGAAGCGCGGCGCGGCTATCAGCGCCGTCTGCCGCGTCGTTGGCAGCGGACGGAGGCGAAGCACGGCGCGTGTCACGATACCCAGCGTGCCTTCCGACCCGATCAGCAGGTGCTTCCAGTGGTAGCCGGCATTGTCCTTGAGCATCTTCGTCAGCGAAGTGACCACGGTTCCGTCCGCCAGCACGGCTTCGAGCCCGATCACCATGTCGCGCATCATGCCCCAGCGCACGACACGGTTGCCGCCCGCGTTGGTACCGATGACACCGCCGATCATCGCCGAACCGCGCGCACCGAGGTCGAGCGGCAGGAAAGCCCCCTCCTCTTCCGCCGCTTCCTGAGCGATCTGGAGGATGCAGCCAGCTTCCACATCCATGGTCATGGAAAGCGTATCGATGTCGCGAATGCGGTTCATGCGTTCGAGCGACAAGGACAACCCACCATCGACTGGCACGGCAGCCCCGCTCGTACCGCTTTGGCCGCCGATCACGGTAACGGGCACACCCGCTTCGCTGGCCGCGCGCATGATCGATGATACTTCGGCGGTCGAGGCGGGCCGAACCGCCCAGCCCGGCGACGCCGAATACTTGCCGGTCAGGTCAACGCGATACCGCTCGTCGACTGCCGCGCCGCGCTGGACATGCTTTTCGCCGACGATGGCAGCAAGGGTATCTCCGAAATCGCCAGCCATCGCACTCTCCGCCTCGTCCTTTTGTATGGCACTAACCTTTGACTCAGACAGCCTCAAATGCAAACTCGCGGACAAGTGAGGGAGCGTCTGAATTTGGACAAGGTGAGAGCAGCGCACGCAGCGGGCCAACCCGCAGTCGGCAGCTGGGTGACAATCGGCAATGGCGTGTCTGCGGAACTGATGGGCCGCGCCGGCCTCGATTTCGTGGCGCTCGACGGCCAGCACGGCGGGATCGACTGGCACAACATGATCGACACGCTGCGCGCTGTCGAACTCGGCGGGACACAGACGCTGGTACGAGTGCGCTGGTGCACGGCGGACTACATCATGCGCACGCTCGATCTGGGCGCAGGAGGGGTCATCGTGCCGATGGTGTCCAACGCCGAACAGGCCGGCATCGCCGCGCAAGCCTGCCGCTATCCGCCGCATGGCAATCGCTCGTTCGGCAAGGTCCGCAGCTACTATTCACCCGATGGCGATACGATCGACCCGATTTGCATGGTCATGATCGAAACGGCCGAAGCAATGGACAATCTCGACGCCATCGCGGCAACTCCCGGCGTTGACGGGCTATTTGTCGGCCCGGTCGATCTGGCGCTGTCGCTTGGCAGAGGCGTCGAACTGCAAATGACCGGAGAGATACTCGACGCCTGCCGCAAGGTAGTCGAAGCGGCCGGACGCCACGGCAAGATTCCCGGCTGCGCTGCGCTCGGCAACGACAACGCGCGAGCATTAGCAGGGATAGGCATGACCTTCCTCGCGCTGGGCGCGGACTCCGGCTACATCCGCGCCGGTGCCGCCGCAACGGTCGCCTTTGCCAGGGAGCTTCGCGGCGATGTCTGAACCCCTACGCGTCCTCATTCTCGACGAGATCGAGGTCCTCCCCGGAATGGCAAACGCGGTGCGCGAAGCCTATCGTCAAGAATACGCTCCGGCGGCCACGGCTCGGGGCATGAAGCTCGAGGCCGCCTGGCAGAATCCCCCAGCCATCGACATCGTCGAACTGCCCGCCACCCTGTTCTGGCTGTGGTCGGTCGAGGGCGAAGCAGGCTGGTGGAAACAGCGCCTCAGCCGCAAGGCCGACGGGACCGATGAGCGTGAGGACAAGCTGGCCTTCTGGCAGGGCATCGCCCCGCTCATATCAGGTCGCAGGCGGCGGATGCTCACTGACCAGCAGGGAGACGCCTGAGATGTTCGTTTCCCTCAGAATGCTCACCCTGCCCGCCGACCGCGTCGACCAGATCCATACGATCATGGTCAGCCTGAGAGCGGCTGTGAACCGCCTTCCCGGCGTGGTGGAGAACCTCGTCACGCCGGTACATGCGCAGGCCACGATCAATGCAGGCCACATCGTCTGGCGCATGGTGCACGAGAGCGAGGCTGCGGCCAATGCGGCCATGCTGGCACCGGCATGGCGTAGCGCGATAGTTCCGCAGATCGTGGACGCGGAAGTGACTGGGGTCGGCTACCGCCTGACCCGCAAGTCTCCCGGCGATGGCAAGGCGCGCATCTGGCGTGCCCTGCTGTTCTCCTGCCTGCCCCATGCCGACACCGCGCTGGTGCGCGAACTGGAAGAGCGCACTCTGCTATTGCCGAAATATGTGCCTGAGATCCGCGCATGGGGCCTCAACCGCACGGCATGGAGCGAAGGGCGCAAGCCCATAGAATTCGTCTGGGAGCAGGAATACGACGACATTTCCGGCCTGACCGGCCCCTACATGGATACGCCGGTCCACTGGGGACTGGTTGATGCCTATTTCGACGCCGACTGCCCGGAATTCATCGTCGATCCGCACCTGGTGCAGGTCGTGACAGCGATCAGCGAGCCCGTGATCCGGTGAGCGCCGAAGCACTGACAGAGTTCAGCTACGATCCCTTTTCGGACGCGGCGATGCGCGATCCGCAACCGCTCTACCGCGAAATGCGAGAGCAGCATCCCGCCTGGTTCATTCCAGAATACGACACTTTCGTGTTCACGCGTTTCGAAGACGTGTGGAACGGCTACATGGACCGCGACAGCTTTTCCGAAGCCGAAGGCATGCTGTTCACGCGCGAGCAGTTGCTGGTCCACCATCGCGGCGCACCGCCTGAACCGGTGCTCGAACCGGTCAAGTCGATGTTCCTGTTTCTCGACCCGCCCGTGCACACCCGCATTCGGCAAGTGACGGCCGCTCCGTTCCTGAAGGGCAGCATTGCGCGGCGCGAGGCCGAGATTACGTCGCTGGTGCGCGAGCGGCTGAACATGCTGATCCCGCGCGGCGAATTCGATCTCAATGCCGATTTCGCAAGTTTCGTTGCCGTAAACATGGTCTGCCGCGTGCTCGGCATCGAGCCTGACGATCCGGAAGCACTGGCAGCAGCAGTGAACCTCACCGTCGCGGCCCGACCTGACGATCCACGCGTGGCAGAGGCACGCGGCATGATCTATGGCTTGCTGGTCGATACGGTAAAGCGTCGCCGCACGGGAAGCGGACCGGACAGTCCGGTGATCGATGCCTTGATGCATCGCGACACCATCGGTCGCGCCCTCAGCGACGAAGAGATCGCGACCGACCTTAACGGCATCCTTGTCGGCGGAACCGAAACCCTGCCCAAGATCGTTGCAGGCGGCCTGCTGGAACTGGCCCGCCACCCCGACCAGCTGAACGAAGTGCGCGCCGCCCTTCCCGACTCCATCGAACCGGCATTCGACGAGATGCTTCGCTACTTTGCGCCAGCGCAGTGGTTCGGGCGAACGGTCAAAAAGCCGGTTCGTCTTGGCGGTGTCGATCTCGAACCGGGCCAGCGCGTTATTCTCATCATCGCCTCAGCCAACCGCGACCAGCGAGAGTTCGACCGCCCCGACGACTTTATCTGGAACCGCAAGACACGCCGCCTGCTCAGCTTCGGTGTCGGACCGCATTTCTGCATCGGCATCCACCTCGCCCGACTGGAAGGGCAGGTCATGCTACGAGAGTTCCTCAGCGCTGTTAAAGACTATACGGTCCATCCCGAACGCGGGCACTGGCCAGTTTCGCAATTCCAGATCGGCTGGACGAGCCTGCCGGTCTCCATCGAACAAGCAAGGTGAAGGACAAAGATCATGGGTGAACTGGAAGGCCGCATCGCGGTGGTCACGGGCGCAAGCCAGGGCATCGGCGCAGCAGCAGCGGAACGGATCGCCTCCGAGGGAGCGACAGTGATCGTCGGCGCGCGCAAGGTCGGTGACGAAGCCGATCCGCAGCCGCTTACCCTTGCCTGGACTGTCGCGCAGATCCGCGGGCGTGGCGGGCAGGCCCATGCCCTGCCACTCGATGCCACCAAGCCGGAATCGCGCGCTGCGTTCATGGACGAAGTGCTGAACCGCTTTGGCAAGGTCGACGTCCTGGTGAACAACGTCGCCGGCGGTGCGATGAAGGGAGAGCGGACCTGGGAAATGTCCGATGCGACCTTTCGGCAGGCTTTCGAGATCAACGTGTTCGGCACGCGCGACATGATCGTGCGCGCCTTGCCGGGCATGATGGAGCAAGGCTGGGGACGGATCGTCAACGTCTCTTCCACCATCGCCGACCGGGCGGCACCGAGCGCCGATGGCCCGCCCTACCTCGATTTCCACAAGAAGCAGGGCTGCTCGGCCTATACCTCCTCTAAAGTCGCGCTGAATCTCTTCACGCGCGCGCTCGCCGCCGAACTGCACGGCACCGGCATCAGCGCCAGCACCGTCGCGCCGGTAAACTCGGTCATCACCGAGAACGTGCAGAAGATGATCGACAAGGGCATCCTCTCGCGCGACCGCCTGACGGCTCCCGAAGACCCGGAAGTCATGGCCGAAGCGATCCTTGCGCTCTGCCTCGTCGACCCGGACGTCTCGACCGGCCTCACGACCTATTCCGGCCAGTACCTCCAGCAGATCGGCCGCGAAGTACGCGGGCGCGACGGCGGGCCGTTCGACGCGAAGATCACGACCGAGTCGGTCAAATACGATCCGGTCTAAGATTCCTTGCCCGGCTTGGCGAGCGGGCCTAGGCCGGGCATAACGAGATTCGTATTCATTGGAGAGGAACCTGATGCAGATACCCGGCCGCACGAACATTGCCGTCGCCGAAAATGGTGATGCCTGGGTCCGCGCATTTCGCTGCTCCGCCTGCGGCACCGCAGCCGAAGTCCCGACAATCGCCTGTCGGCGCTGCCACGCGCGCGGCACCATGGAAGAGTTCCGCGCAGGAGACAGTGGCAAGCTCGTCACCTGGTCGATTGTCCATCGCAGCTATCCGGGTGTTCCTGTGCCTTTCGTTTCCGCCGTAGTCCGGCTCGATGACGGCATTACGATCAAGGGCAACCTCAACGGTGTCGACCACGACGATCTTCACGCCGACATGCCGGTTCGCCTCGTCATGGATGACGCAGGCGGGGCAAAGGACAAGGACGGCAACGAGTATGTTGCCTATCATTTCACGGCCGCAACGGCCGACGCATAGGAGCTGAGCCAATGAGCGATGCATATATCATCGGCGCCGACATGATCGCGTTCGGCCGCTATCCTGACCGCACCCCTGCGCAACTTGGCGGCGAGGCCGCGCTGATGGCGCTCGACGATTGCGGCCTCACCATCGACGATGTCGAGGTGGTCTACACCGGCTCCAGCTTCACGGCTGCCGCTTCGATGAGCCAGCAGATCATGCGCGAAATCGGCCAGTCGGGTATTCCCTGCGTGAACGTGTCCAATGCCTGCGCTTCGGGCGCCACGGCGGTGCGCGAAGCCTTCATCGCGATCAAGAGCGGCCTCTACGACGTCGCGCTCGCCGTGGGCACCGAGATGAACCCGCGCGGCATGCTGGGCGGCGGACCGTCGAGCGGCCTCACGCCCGAAGGCATTTTCGGCTCCGGCTCGATGCCTGCCGTCTTCGCCGAATGCGGCATGGTCCACGCCGAGAAATACGGCACGTCCATGGAGCAGTTCGCCAAGATCGCGGTCAAGAACCGCAAGCACGGCGCCTTGAACCCCAAGGCGAAGTACCAGACCGAGGCATCGCTTGAAGAGATCCTCGCCAGCGACCTGATCGCCTATCCGCTGACCAAGCTGATGTGCTCGGCCAATGTCGACGGCGCGGCTGCCCTCGTGATCGTCTCCGAGAAGAAGGCGAAGCAGATCGGCATGGATCGCGCGGTGCGCATCGCCGGTTCGGGCCTCGCTTCCGATCCGTGGGAAGCCAACAATCCGGAGCTGTTCGATCCCAATTCGGTGACGCGCATTGCCGCTGCCAAGGCTTTCGAAATGGCAGGCGTAGGGCCGGAAGATCTCGACATCGTCGAACTGCACGACTGTTTCGCGACGGCTGAAATGCTCCATTACGAGAACCTCGGCCTGTGCGCCGAAGGTGAAGCAGCTCGACTGATCGAGGACGGCGACGTGGTGCTCGGCGGCAGGCTGCCGGTCAACGTTTCTGGCGGCCTGATTGCCAAGGGCCACCCGATTGGCGCGACCGGTGTCGCCAACATGGTGGAGATCGTCGAGCATCTGCGTGGCGAGGCCGGCAGGCGCCAGGTCGAAGGTGCGCGGACGGGGCTTGCCCACGTGCTGGGCTTCGGCACGTCCTCGGCGGTTCACATCCTGCAGAAGGCGTGAGCCGCGATCCTGAGGCGCTTGCCGCTGCGCTGCGGAGCTACTTGCCCGGCGGCGAGGCAGTGCGCGCGGTCGTACCGCTGACCACGGGCTTCTCGAACGAAACCTACCGTATCGAGGGGCGCGACTGGATCCTGCGCATGCCGCAGTCTGCTGGCGCCATCGTCGAAGGCCATGACGTGCTGGAACAGGCGCGGCTCTATGCGGCACTCGGCGAAATCGCAGACGGCCCGCCCGTCCCCGGCGTCGTCGCCATCTGCGAGGATGCCAGCGTTCTGGGCGCGCCGTTCTTCGTCATGGAGTGCGTGGCGGGGCAGGAAGTTCACGACACGCAATTGCCCGAGTGGTTCACTGCGCCCGGAGATTCGTTCCGGCGACAACTGAGCGAGCAATGGATAAGGCAGGTCGCCGCCTTTGCGTCCCTTCCGCCGCTTGCACTGCTCGGCGATCCAGTCAGTCCCGAACAGGATGCCCGTGTTTGGCGCGCCTTTGCCGACAAGGCTGAATGCCCGCCGCTGGTCGCGGCCTATGACCGGCTCCTTTCGCGCCCTGCCCCGATCAGCGGGCCGCCGAGCGTAGTTCACGGCGATGTGAAGCTTTCGAACTTCATGTGGCACGAGGGCAAGCTGAGCGCCGTTCTGGACTGGGAGATGGCGATCAACGGTGAGCCGCTTTCCGACCTCGGCTACCTGATGATCTTCTTCGAAGGTCCATTCCATCGCGCGTCCACCCAATTGAGGGAGCCCGGCATACTTTCGCGTGGCGAGACGATCGCGCTCTGGGAGCAGGTCTCAGGCCGGTCCAGCGAGGGTGTGATCTGGCACGAAATGGCGCAGATCGCCAAGATCCTGTGCACCATGGCCGAGGGCACGAATCTTTGGGTCACCGGACGCAGCACCGATCCCAAGCTCGCCTATTTCCAGCAAAATCTCGATTACTACCTCGGCGTTCTCGTGGCCATGCTCGACGCCGAAGGGCTCTGACCGACAGGGGAAACCGCATGATTCCGACCATCGCCCCGCTCACCGATGCGGACGAGTTCTTTACGCACCAGATCGTCAACACCCATGCCGCGGTCGGCACGGCTGACAGGGGCTGGACCGAGAAGGTCTGGTTCACGCTGATGAGCAAGAACGGCGGCATCCAGGCGAGTTTCGGCCTCGGCAAGTATCGCAACCGCAATGTCATCGACGGGTTCGCAGGCGTTCAGAAAGGCACCCAGCAGCGCACCGTTCGCGCCAGCCGCGTGCTCGACCCCGAGCGCGAGGACATGGCCGTTGGCCCGCTGCGTTACGAAGTCATACGCCCCTTCGAGGAACTGCGCGTCTCGCTGGCACCCAACGAAGCGCAGCCGCTCTCGTTCGAGCTGACCTTCCACGCCACCATGCCTGCCTTCTTCGAGAAGCGCGACGTGGTGATCGCCAGCGGGCGGCAGGCATCCGACGTAATCCGCTACCACCAGTCGGGCGAAGTCTCCGGCTGGATCGACATCGACGGCGAGCGCATCGAAGTCAGCCGCGACGACTGGTTCGGATTTCGCGACCATAGCTGGGGCGTGCGCGAGCATGTCGGAAAGGATCCGGAAGACCTCGTACCGGGCCATGTCGGTGCCACCGGCGGAACCAAGAGCAGCGACTATCACTTCAACTGGCTGGTATCGCGGATCGAACGGCCCGATGGATCAAGCTACGATCTTGCCTACTACTTCCGCGATTTCGGCGGTGACGGACCGCCCGAATTCTTCTCGGGCTACATCAACGAGAGCGACGGCACGCAGATTCCGATCCTGCACCTCTTCCCGGAAATAACCTACCGCGCCAGCGACAAGGCGGCGATGCACGGCACGGTTACGGCCATTGTCGCCGGACCGGGCAAATCGGTAGTCGAACGCGATTTCGAGATCGAGGCGATAGACCCGGAACTCGGCTTCCGGCTCAATCCGGCCATGTATGGCGAGTGGAAGGGCCAGCTTCACGGCAGCTTCAAGGGCCAGAGCTATGTCGACGGCGAATGCGTCGATGACGTCAACGAACCGAAAAAAACTGCCGAAAACTATCGCTGGCAAATCCGCGACCGCCCGATCCGCATCCGCGAAGGCGACAACAGCGGGTATGGCGACATGGAGAGCATCATTATCGGAGACTATCCGGGCGTGACTGTCATCTGACTATATCCAGAGCGCCAGAGGGAGCTAGCGGCCTGAAACGAGTCAGACTGTTACCGAAAGGGGCGCCTGTTCTTCGGGAACGACCTGCCCTCTGATCAGCCGGCCCGGCAGCGCGCCGGTCAGTTGGTCGTGATCGATGGTCTGCACCCCGGCGACGAAAGTCGCGACGTAGCCCCTCGCCCGCTGGACCACGCGCCGCGCACCGGTGGGCAGATCCCAGACCATCTCGGGCAAGGCCATCGCAAGGTTGTCATAGTCGATCAGGTTGATGTCTGCCCGCAAGCCCGGCTCGATTCTTCCGCGATCCTTCAGCCCGTACATCTCGGCGGTATCGCGGCTCATCATCTTCACGACCCGACCAAGCGCGAGCTTCGGCCCCTTGGTGCGGTCGCGTGTCCAGAACGACAGTGCCAGAGTGGTGTTGCCTGCGTCGCAAGCGATACCGCAATGCGCGCCGCCATCGCTCAGACCGAAGACGGATGAGCTATGCGAAAGCATGTCGTGGACAGTGTCCATCGTGAAATCGCAGTAGTTGGTGTAGGGAAACAGGATCAGGTTTCGCCCGCCATTTTCCAGCATGTAGTCATAGACATAGGCTTCCACGTTCTGCCCGGCTGCCTCGGCAAGGGCGAGCATGGTCTGCGAAGTGTCCGGCTCCCACTCGAACGGCTCGCACAGCTTGAACATGTTGGCGAAATGCTCGTGCTGGTATTGCAGCGCTTCCGAGCGATAGCGACCGTTCGGCTCTGCAAGGATCGCGGTGCGCACTTCAGGCCGCTTCATTTCAGCGACGCGCTCTGCCAGCGGCAGGTGCTCCAGCGCCTTATAAGCCGCACGAGTCGAAAACGGCGTGAACGTGCTTTGCAGGCCGAACACAACGCCAGTCGGGCGGCAGGAAACGACGGGGCGTATCGGCACTCCTCGCTCCAGCGCATCCTTGCTCCGATCAAGGAACAAGCGCCAGCGTTCCGGCTCGGTATGGGTCTGGACCAGCGAGAACAGCACCGGACGGCCAGTGCGCGTTGCGACCCTTTCCATCCAGTCGAATTCGGCGTGAGCCTCGCGCGACACCTCTCCATCCATCCCGCGCGGCACGACCTCGAACACGCCTTCGCCGCGCTCTGCCAGCAGGTCGGCAAGGGCCATGAGTTCGTCCTCGGGTGCGAAGGTGCCGGGAACGACTTCCTGCTTTATTGACCTGTGCGCGATCATCCGGGTGGTCGAGATGCCGAGAGCCCCGGCCTCCAGCCCTTCGCGCACGATATTGCGCATCTGGGCAATCTGCTCGGCGGTCGCCTGGCCGGCTCCAGCCTCCTCGCCCATCACATAGGCGCGCACTGCCGCGTGAGGCACCTGCGTCCCCACATCCACCGTCCAGCGCCGCTGGTCGAGAACGTCGAGATAGTCGCCGAAGCTCTCCCAGCCCCAGGTTATGCCCTCATGCAGGGCAGTGCCGGGAATGTCCTCAACGCCTTCCATGAGCTCGATAAGCCGGTCTTGCTGGCCTGGACGAACGGGGGCGAAGCCGACCCCGCAGTTGCCTACAATCAGGGTGGTTACGCCGTGCCAGCTCGATGGCGTGAGATCGCTGTCCCATGTGATCTGGCCGTCGTAATGCGTGTGCAGATCGACGAAACCGGGCGTCACCAGCAAGCCAGCGGCGTCGATTACCTGATCGTCAGGCTCCGGTTGAAGATCGGCGCCGACTTGCGCGATCCGATCGCCAAGGATGCGCACATCGCCGCGATACGGCTCGCCGCCGTTGCCATCGGCAATCGTTCCGCCCTTTATGAGATACGCAGGCATGGCCTCTCCTCCCGCCTGTCAGGTCCGCTTGCCGCGAGCTATCCTGCACGGCAAGCGGTTCGAACGATGCTGCGACTTACTCCGCCGCAATCGCCATCTGTGCGCCGCCCTCGACTTCGGGGCCGATGAATTCGCCCGGATAACGGCCAGTGAACTCGCCGCGATCGAAAGTCGGCTCGCCGTTGACCAGCGTCAGGCGCATCGGCGCGGGATCGCGGGTGTAACGATAGGTGCGGCTGCCCTTGCCGTCGTAGACGTCCCAGATCTTCTTTTCTTCGCGCATCTCGATTTCGTCGAGGTTGAACACGGCGATATCGGCCGCCATGCCTTCCTTGATGAGGCCGCGATCATGCAGGCCGAAGAATTCCGCGGTACGCCAGGTAAGCATGTACATGGCCCGCTCGATCGAAAGGATCTTGCGATTGCGGACATATTCGGTGAGCAGGGCCACGTTGTAACCGGCGCCGCAGAACATCTTGCCGTGCGCACCCGCGTCGGAAACGTTGCACAGCGTATTCTCGTCGTTGAGCAGCTTTTCGAGCATCTCGTTATCGCGCGGATAGCTGCGCTTGAGGATGACGGATTCCTGCCCGTTGTTGAGCACCCACTTCGCCAGGGCATCGGAGACGTGATCGAAGCCGCCATCCTTCACATACTGGGCGAGTGTGATCCCGATCGGCCCAAAGCCCGATTCACTTTCGCGCAGCAGCATGCCGTCGGTATCGTTGAGGGTCGAATGGGGGAACTGGTTGTCCCAGCTCTCACGCGCGCGAGCGAGCCATGTCGGGTCGATCAACATCGCCTTCTTGCCCTCCCAGCTCTTCTCGTTGATGAGCTCCTGCCAGACCGGGTTGCCGTTCTGACCGAAGATCAGCGTGGAATAGAAATTGAGGATCGACGTCGGCGAAATGACGTTGAAGGCCGTGAAGAAAGGCAGTCCTTCCGTCTTGAACTGCTCGTGCAGTTCGACCGCGCGGGCCTGATACTTCTTCATGAACATCAGCGCGGGCATGCCTGCCCACTGAAGTTTCACTCCCGCCTTCTTCGCGAGCTTGCCCCAGTGCTCGACCTGCTCGTTGCCCTCGCCGGCAAGGAAGTAGTCGACGATGAACTGGATCGTTGCGCCCGGATACTTGGCGACGACGTTCATCAGCGCCTCGATCTCGGCATCGTCGGCCATCTGCGGCGGCAGACGACGCTCGTACTTGTCGCGGTCCATCATGTTTGACGAGAGACCCATGGCGCCAGCGGCCAGAGCATCGTCGAGATAGGCGCACATCTTCTTGATTTCTTCAGGGGTTGCCGCACGGTCCCAGGCATCCATGCCCATCACAGCGAGACGCAGCGGAACGTGGCCGCAGAACGAACAGAAATTGAGCGGCAAGCGCACCTTGCTCTGCATCGAAGCCTTGTATTCGCTCCACTTGTCCCAATCCCACGGAACCACGTCGTTCATCGGTTCCTCGGGGATGTCTTCGAAGTAGTTGAAGATGTCGATGACGGTCTGCTTGCATTCCGCCGACTTGGGAGCAGGCGCGATCGAAAAGCCGCAGTTTCCGTTGATCGATGTCGTCGCGCCATAGGCGGGCAGCGGCTCGAGGTTCGGGGCCCACCACACGCCGCCATCCCAATGGTTATGCGTTTCGATCATGCCGGGGGTGACATAACAACCCGCTGCGTCGAACACGCGCTCACCCTCGCGAGCGACGAGATCCTTGCCGATTTCGGCGATCCTTCCGCCATTGACGCGCACGTCGGCCTTGTAGGCGTCGTCTCCGCTACCGTCGACGACGGTACCGCCCTTGATGAGGATGTCGATTTGCATGTCTCTCTCCTAAAACTCACGATTTCCGGCCAAAGCGGCCTCTTGAATCTGCCTTGCTGGCATCAGAATGCAGCAGACGGATATTGATGTCCAATTCATAATATGTTGAGGTTCCATAGATGAAACGCATGGAACTCACTCTGCGCAAGCTGGAGCATGCGCTCGCTTTGCAGACCTACGGCAGCTTCTCGCGAGCCGCAGAGGAACTGGGCCTGACCCAGCCATCGCTGAGCCGCAGCATCTCCTCACTGGAAGAGGCATGGGGTGTCCCGATCTTCGAGCGCGGCCGGTCCGGCGTGAGGCCGACGCGGATCGGCGCCGAAATGCTTCAGCAGGCTGAACAGCTCATAGGCTTCGCCCGCACGCTCGACCGAAACATGCAATTGCGCGCCGATGCCATGGCAGGACCAGTCGCCTTCGGAATGTCGGGACTGATGAGCACGGTCTTCATGCCCGGCATCCTCAGCTTCCTGTCGCAAAGATCGCCCGATCTGCAGGTTTCGACCCGGATCGAGCCGCAATCGACTCTCCTCGACCACCTGCGCAACGACGAGATCGAATTTGCAATCTACGTCGAAGGTACCGCCGCCGAGGACCCTGCGTTCACATCGGAGAAGATCGGCGAAATGCCTATCGACCTGTTCGTGCGGTCAGGCCACCCGCTGGCGAAAGCAAGGAAGCTCGCATGGGAAGACCTGCGGCCCTATCCCATCGTCTGCAGCACCTATCTGGAGATGGGCCAGGTGGACCTGACGCCGACCATCATTTGCGACAATTTCAGTGTCGCGAAGGACTTCATGCTGGATAGCGATGCGATCTGGTTGTCCTCGCGATTTGTCCTGCGAGGCGAACTTGAGAGCGGGATTGCCCGTCAGCTTACCCTCGAAGGATTTGCGCGCCGGCCCAACGCGAACATCTGGCTGACCTCGCCAGTCAACCGCAGGCGTTCGCCCGCCGGTGAACTGGTTATCGGGTATCTCGGCAAGGCCTATGCGGAAATGACCAACCGGAGCTGAGCAGAGACCAAGGCCCGTTGCCTTTTGCTGCAAGGCGTGCTTCCGATGAAGAAACGTCAGCCGGACCAATCCCGGTTATAACGATGATCGGGGCAGAGAATGACTGACAAGAAGGCCCTATCGCGACAGGAATGGCGACTGCATTGGCCGTTACTGCTCGCCGCGACGTTCGGCATTTCCTTCGGCGGCATTCCCACCACTACTCTTGGGCTGTTCATGCAACCGCTTCAGGATGCATTTGGCTGGAGCCGAACGACAATCTCCCTTGGCATGACGGTATTCGCAGTCGCGGTGATACCGCTTTCGCCTGTCGCCGGCGCCATGGTGGATCGGTTCGGTGCGCGCGCTATCGCCATTCCGGGACTCGCCCTGTGCGGCCTGTCTTTCGCGGGCTTCAGCCTGATGAATGGAGCGATTGCTCTGTGGATCGGCATGTGGGTGATCTATTCATCGGTATCGGTGCTGATCCGGACCATGGTCTGGAACCCGCCCGTCGCGACGGCCTTCGTGATAAACAGGGGCATCGCACTTGCCATCATGCTGAGCGGCATGTCGGTCGCCAGCGCCACCGTGCCGCTCCTGACCCATACGCTCATCTCGGAATTTGGCTGGCGCACTGCCTACATCGCACTCGGCCTTGGCTGGACCGGAATTGCGCTGCTCCTCGTGATCCCGTTCTTCAAAGTCACGCCAAGAGCGCAGTTGCCTCGCGCTGAAGCCTCATCGGAGACGGCAGAAGCACTGGAAGCGGCGAGCGTGCCTGGCGGCCTGACCTTCGGGCAGGCGCTGCGCAGCGTCACCATAATCCGCATTGCCCTGGCCTGCCTGCTGGCAACGCTGCTCGGCTCTGCCTGGGGCGTCCACATGATACCGATCTACACCTCGCTTGGCGTCGAGCGCGTAACCGCTGCCAGCCTCGCGATGGTATCGGGCGCGGCGGCAATCGCCTCGCGCCTCGTTGCCGGCTCTATCCTCGACCGGTTCAATTTCGGGATGCTGCCCCTCGTGTTTCTGGCGACGCCCGCGATTGCCTATGCGCTATTGCTGGTGGGACACGGCTCCCTGCCGATCATAGTTGCAGTTGCCTTGCTGATAGGCATTGGCAGTGGCGCCAGCCTCTATCTCATCATCTATCTGACGACCCAGTACGCAGGGCTCAGGCATTTCGGCAAGATCTATGGCACAATCTCGATGATGACCGGCATTTCCGCAGGCATCGGGCCGGTCTCGGCTGGCTGGATCTATGATACGACCGGAAGTTACGAGCTGTACCTGATGATCGGCATCCCGATTTTCATCCTGTCCGGCCTGCTTGTCATGGGACTTGGTCCCTACCCTGAATTCGCGCCAGACGACGCACCAGCGACATCGCAATGAGAGGTACCAAATGTCTTTGAAATTCTCGATCGAAATCCCGCTTGGCGTGCCCACACCAGGTGAGTTCCAGACCCTGGAAGCCGTGGCCGAAATGGGCGCGGCGCTTGAGAACTCAGGGTTCGAAGCGGCCTTCGTCACCGACCACCCCTCGCCCGATACGCATTGGCTGCATCAGGGCATGGGCCACGACGCTTCCGATCCCTTTGCGGCTCTCGCCTTTCTAGGTTCGGTCACGCACAGGCTTAAGCTTCAGACCAACATCATTGTCGCCGGTTATCGCAACCCCTTCCTGCTCGCCAAGTGCGCAGCGACCGTGCAGACGTTTACAGGCGGACGGCTCATCCTCGGGCTCGGCGCGGGCTACCAGAAGGTCGAGTTCGACGCGCTGGGATCGGACTTCAAACGGCGCGGCAAGCTGTTCGATGAGGCGCTGGAAGTGCTTCGCCTTGCCTGGAAAGGCGGACCGGTCAGCTTCAAGGGCATGGACTTCGATGCAGTCGAGGTGGAACCGCGCCCGGCTCCCTCCACTCCGCCGCAGATCTGGATTGGCGGCAGCAGTGAGGCAGCGCAGATCCGGGCCGGCAAATATGGCGACGGCTGGTGCCCGATATTTGCTTCGCCCGGCATGAGCGCCTCTAACAAGGCGGTTGCCATTACTTCGCTCGACGACCTCAAGGAGCGCATGGCACGCGTCGAGGAAGTGCGCGCCAGTGAGGGCAGAACCGGCCCTTTCGAGCTCAGCGCGGGACCGCCGATGAAAGTGGGCTGGTTCGGCAAGGGCGACGTCAATGCCTATGTCGATGCTCTCGGCGAATTCGCCGAAGCGGGAGTGACCTGGGTTGGCGCGCTTGCGCCGCACGATAGCCGCGCGCAATTCATCGAGGCGGTCGAGTGGTACGACAGCGAGGTCATCGCCAAGTTCCGGTGACCATGTCGGAGAGGAGGACGCGATGGCAAGTTCCCATGCACCCGTGGCGGCAAACGTGGAGCCGATGAGTGAGGCCGAACAGCGCACCCGGCAAGACCTTGCCGCGCTCTACCGGCTTGTCGATCATCACGGCTGGACCGACCTCATCTACAACCACATTTCCGCCAAGATTCCGGGAGAACCGGGCGCCTATCTCGTCAATCCCTATGGCCTTCTCTACGAGGAGGTCACGCCGGACAACCTCGTGAAAGTCGCGCTGGACGATGGCGCAATTCTCGATGCCGATCCGACGGCGCAAACCAACGTGGCGGCACACGATCTGCACGCTCCGGTGCTTGCCGCGCGCGACGATCTGCAATGCCTTGCCCATGTTCACACGCCGGCGATCATGGCGGTCTCGGCCATGGCGCAGGGTCTCCTGCCGATTACGCAGACGGCGATGGGGTTTGCCGGTCGTCTTGGTTATCACGACTACGGCTTTGGCGGCGACGCCTGCGAACGGCTGGTCCGGGATTTCGAAGGCAAGGACACTGTCGTGCTCAGGAACCACGGCGTGATGATCGCCGGGCAAACCATCGCAGAGGCCTATGTCCAGCTGCACAATTTCCAGATGGCCTGCGAGGCTCAGGTCATGCTGTTGGCCGCTGGCGACAAGCTCGCCTATCCGCCGCAAGCCATCCTCGAGGGTCAGGCCAAGGGCTTCGGCCCGTGGCTCGATCGCAAGCAGGGTCCGCGCGATCCGGCAGGCTGCCTCGAATGGGACGCCGCGCTGAGAATGCTGGCGCGCAAGGGGATCAATTTTCACGAACGGAGCGAAACATGAATAACGCCGTTGCCGAACGCTGCGATCCCGGTTTCGTGAAGCTGCACGTTCCCGATATGGAAGCGGCTATCGCCTTCTTCGAAGCGGTGTTCGGATGGACCTGCGGAAAAGTTCTCGACCTTGCGGAATTCCGGCAAGTCGCCTTGTCGGCGACCGGAAATCCCTTCGATGTGATCCTGCGCAGCTGGAAGGAAAATCCCCAACGGGACATCGGGAACGGCTGGGGTCCGCTTGGCGTTCGAACCGACAATCTCGACGCCGTGCTTGCGCGCGCGCTCGCCCATGGCGCGAAGGTGGTCAAGGAACCAACCGCGGCTGGACCAGTGCGCTATGCCATTTTGCGCACAACGGACGGCCATGAGATCGAACTCATTCAGCAGGGATCAGCAGCGTGATCGTCAGCCTGACCTGTGCCGGGCAGCCACCTGCCTGCAATCTGGCCCGTTCGGGAGCGGACAAGGAAAAGTACCATGCCTGACAATATGCCCAAGCTTCAGATCAGACCCAGCTTCGTAAAGCTGACCGTGCCGGACGCTGAAAAGGCCGAGAAATTCTATTGCGAAGTTTTCGGGCTGGTTCGCGATCTCTACAATCCCATGCCGGGCTTTCTGGAAATCGTGCTCAACTCCCCGGAAAATGGCTTCGGCATCGTCCTGATGTGCTATGAAGAGGACCGCCCGTTCGAATTCGGCAATTGCTGGGGTCCGGTGGGCTTCGACACCAATGATTTCGATGCACTCCTCGAAAGGGCGCTTGCCGCTGGCGCCACGATCACGGTTCCGCCGGGCGAGTTCGGCGAATTCCGATATGTATTTCTGAAAAGTCCCGACGGTCACGAACTGGAAATTGTCCAGCGTGGCGAGGGATAGAAAATTCCAGCAAGGGAACTGTTAAATGACCGGTGCAGCATCGCGTCTCGGCGCGTTCAAGATCACTGTTGCCGATGCGAATGCGTCACAGCGGTTCTACGAGGCGGCTTTCGGAATGGTAGCGGGCGAGCCGATCGTTGCCGATGGCTTTCGCGAACATATCCTCAAGACGCCCGGCCAGGAATTTGCGCTCGTGCTCTATCAGAAGGACGGGCTGGAGGTCGTTCGCGGCAATTCCTACGGGCCGATCTGCTTCTACGTCAGTGACATCGACGCGGCTCTGTCCCGCGCGGAGGCTGCCGGAGGCAAGTCCACCGGCCCGGTGCAGAGCTTCGGGCCGGTGAAATATGTCTTCCTCGAAACACCGGACGGCCATGTGGTCGAACTGATCGAGCGGCCCGATTGACGGGTCGACGGGATCAGGCGTCCGGCGCGAAGTGCCAGATGGTCACGCCTTCGCCCTCGATGTCCTCATAGACCACCTTGACAGGCATGCCGGTGTGGACCGCATCGGGATCGACGTCGACCATCGTGCCGAGCACGATCGGCGTACGCGCGCCAACGGGAAATTCCACCATGGCGAGCACATAGGGCACGTCGTCGCGGAAGCCGCCGGGGCCGCGATGGACGACGGTGTAGGAGAAGATCTTGCCCTTGCCATCGGTCAGCGCCCAGTCCTGGTCGGTCGACAGGCAATTGCGGCAGGCCGGATAGGGCACCCAGTTCCAGTGTCCGCAATCGTTGCACTTGGGAATGCGGAACTCGCGGTTCTCCAGCCCCGCCCAGAACGGTTCGTTCTCGGGTGAGCGTTGCGGCAGGGGCTTGTTGTAAGGCTGTGTCATTGTCTTAATCCTTGCCGAGAATTGCGACGCCAGCGACGCCGTGAACCGCGTAGCCCTGCGACAGGACCGCGCCGATCTTCGCATCCTTGACCTGACGCGCATCGCATTCGCCGCGCAGCTGCTTGACTACCTCGACGACATGCATGCCGCTCGGGTTGCCGCAGTGACTGTGCGAGAGGAGGCCGCCATCGGTGTTGGTTGGCAGCTTGCCGCCGAGTTTGAGGTGGCCTTCCTTGATGTATTCGTGGCCCTCGCCGACCTTGCAGAAGCCCATCTCTTCGATGTTGCGGGCCATGGTCACCGGGAAGCAGTCGTACATGCCGGTCACGTCGATGTCGTCACGGGTCACGCCAGCGCCGGCAAAGGCGATGTCGCTGGCCCGGCGCACCGACTGACCGTTGTCGTTGATCCAGTCATCGGTGAACGACATGTAGAAGTCGGTGTAGATGCCTTCGCCGCCGCCCAGCACCCAGACAGGATCCTTGCGGCAGTTCTTGGCGACTTCGGCCGAGGCGACGAGAATTGCATAGCCGCCATCGTTGTCGAGCGAGCAGTCGAGGCGATGCAGCGGCGAAGAGATCATCGGCGAATCGATGACGTCCTGAACCGTGATCTCGCCACGTTCACCCATCAGCGAAGCCGGATTCAGCGTCGCGTGATAGCGCGCGATCACCGGGTATTCGGCGAGGTTTTCGTAAGGCGCGTTGAACTGGTCCATGTAGCGGCGCGTCCACAGCGCATACCACGCCGACATGTAGGCGCCGTGGATGTTGAAATCCCAGTCCGGCACGCGCGGCGCCTTGCGGATAACCGGCGCGGCTTCCGCGGCGGCGCGCTGCTTCGAAGGGCCGGCGCGCATGCCGGCATTGCCGAAATAGATGCACACCACGTTGGTGAGGCCAGCCGCGATCGTAGCCGCAGCCTTGGTGACGAGAGCACCTGCGATACCGTGCGAGGTGTAGGTCATCGGGCGGCCGCCGAGCTGCTCGACCCACATCTGCTGCGCGGTGAGGCTCGCATCGTACATCATCGAGGACAGGCCATCGATGTCGCTGTGCTTGAGGCCGGCATCGTCCAGCGCGCCCTGAATCGCTTCGAGAGCAAGGGTCCAGGGCGTGCCTTCCAGCATCTTGGCCTGCTTGGTATTATAGACGCCGACGATAGCCGCCTTGCGTTGCGGGAAACTCATGAGGGTCACTCCCAAGTGCGCCGGGCACATAGGGCCGGGCAGGTCATTTCACTTAACTCAATTGCACGAGTGCTGTCCCGCTAGCAGAACAACGGGGCGCGGCACAATATCTCAATTCGCCGCTTTCTCGACGCCGCGCAACGTCGGCTCGACAATCTCCCTGATGCCGGGATGAGTCACCGCCCGCGATTGACGCCTTGCGATTTCCCATCGCTCGCCGGTGCGTCGCAGTTCCCAGCGCCCGAATGACTGCCGCCAGACCTGAGATCTGCCTTCCGGCTTGCGTCCCTCGCGGACATAGACCGTCTGGTATCCTGTCGCGACAGCATGATCGGCGTCGATCACGTCGATCCGGAACGGCCCCATGACATGCGCCGAATAGGGCTGGATCGACTGGTGCACTTCCGATTCGATGATCCGGCGAGACTGCTCACGGCCTTGCGCTATCACGGTGCCGTCGATTTCGATCACGCAATCATCGGTCCACAGCGCCATCATCGCCGGAATGTCGTTGGTGTCGGCAGCCAGCCCGTAGGTGGTGATGACCTGCTGGACCGCCAGCCGTGCCTCGGCCTCGGCGAGCCGCCGCTCAAGCTGCTCCACCTTCCGGGCCAGATCATCGTTCGCCATTGCCCCGCTCCCGTGCGTCAAAATCATGACAGGGACCAGCAAACACGCCAGACCCGCGCGACGACCATTGCGCGCTTTTGCCATTGCGCTAGTCTCCCCTCCCAAGGTCAGGAGAGGACATAACATGATTACCGGCAAACCCGCGCTCATCATCCATGAAATGCAGAAATTTGTGGTGGATCCAGCCTATGCGGGGTTCCCGGCCCTTGCCAATCAAGTCGTCGAGCGTGGCATCGCGGCGAAGATCTCAGCGCTGGCCACTGCTTTTCGCGAAGCGGGCGCGCCTGTGTTCCACACGCCTGCTCGCGGCCGCCCTGACCGCAAGGACGTTAAGGTCAACACGCTGATTGCGGCGATGGGCATGAAGGGCACGCCGCTGCCACCAGACCACCCGGCGCAGGCCTACGTCGAAGGTTGCGAATTCCACGAAGGCGATTTCGAGATACCTCGCTCTTCCGGGTTGACCGCAATGGTTGGCACCCAGCTCGATACCCTGATGCGTCGAATGGACATCGAAACCGTAGTCGTGACCGGCGTCTCGGTAAACGTGGGTGTCGCGGGCAACGTGATGGTCGCTTCCGAACTCGGCTACCACGTTCTCGTGCCGGATGACTGCGTGGCAGGCTCGGATGAGGCAACGCACCGAGCCATTGTCGACAACCAGATGCGCATGGTCGCGCGCGTAGTGCAGAGCGAAGACATCATCGCCGCGCTTGCAGGCTGATTGCCCTGCCGTCGCCGATCGCTTAGCCGGGCAATATGCCGTTTAGCGACCTGCTGATTCTCGCAAGACCCTACAGGTGGCAGCTTGCCCTGCTGGCCCTGCTCTCGATTCTCGGCTCGGCAGTCACTTTGGCAATACCGGCGCTGGGCGCGCGCCTGCTTGGTGGCATGTTCGGCCAGGTCGGCTCGTCCGGGACCGCGGTGATCGCAATGCTGGCAGGCACCATCGTCCTGTCGGCCTTGGTCAGTTGCCTCACTTCACTGCAATCGGGCCGCACCTCGGCCCATATACTCGCCGATCTGCGGCAGCGGCTGTACGATCATGTGCAGGCCTTGCCGATGAGCTTTCACGATGCACACCGGCAGGGCGACACCCTGGCGCTCATCAGTTATGAAGTCTCGAACCTCAGCACCTTTCTGACATCGACGCTGACGAGCATCCCGTCGAGGCTTCTCACCGCGGCGGGTGCCGTAGTGATCATGTTCACGATTGACCCGCTTCTGGCCTCGATCGTCCCGATTATGGTTCCGGCCTTCTATATCATCCTTAAGCTTCTGGGCCGCAGATTGAGGGGGCTCGGCGAGAGATTGCAGCAAGCCGAAGCCGAGATTCTCGCCATAGCAGAAGAAAACCTCGAGATGCTTCCGGCGATCAAGTCGTTCGCGCGCGAGCAGATCGAGTCGGCTCGCTACGCGAAGGCAGTCGGTCATGCGCAAAGCCTGAGACTGCACCAGAACCGCATCACGTCCGTGCTCGGCCCCTCCATCGAACTTGCCGCAGCGACCGGTGCAATCGTGGTTCTGGTGATCGCAAGCGGCAGCGTAAAAGCCGGCAACATGAGTCCGACCGAGCTGTTCAGCTTCATGCTCTACGCCGCGCTGCTGACCCGACCGGTCAGCACGCTCGCCAACGTCTATGGCCTATACCAGAATGCCCGTGGCACGCTCGAGCGGCTGTTCGCTGTCCTGCGATACGAGCCGGAAGCAGGTTACGCAGCGACCGGTGCCATCGAGGCGACAAGAGGCGCGATCTCGCTGCGCGGCGTGACATTCGCCTATCCCGCCCGCGAAACGGTGCTCGATTGCGTTGATCTGGAGATACCTGCCGGGCAGATCGTCGCTCTTGTCGGCGAAAACGGAGCGGGCAAGACCACTCTTATAAATCTCCTGCTGCGGATATACGAACCGACGGGCGGAGAAATTCATCTCGACGGGCGGGACATCCGGACGATTCAGCTACAAAATCTGCGCAGCCAATTCGGTCTCGTCCCGCAAAGGCCCCTGCTCTTCAACGGCACGATACGCGACAATATCGCCTTTGGCCTGGATGGGGCGAGCGACGCCGCCATCAATCAGGCAGCACGCCTGGCCCAGGCGCACGAATTCATCAGCGCACTTGCCGATGGGTACGAGACAGTCATTGGCGATCATGGCGTCGGCCTGTCGGGAGGGCAGCGTCAGCGTATCGCCCTGGCCCGAGCCTTGCTCGCCGATCCGCCGGTCCTGATATTCGACGAGGCGACCTCGATGTTCGACCTCGAGGGCGAGAGCGCGTTCATCGCCTCGTGCGCCGAGGCACTGAAGGGTCGCACGGTCATCCTCATCACGCATCGCCCGGCAAGCCTTGCCCTCGCCGAACGGCTGGTCCGCGTCGGAGAAGGCCAGGTCACCGAGCTTGATCGGGTGGATTAAAACCCAAACCGTTCGTTATATTCGGCAAAGGCCGCGTTGACCCGGTCTTCGCTGAGACCGTATTCCTCCAGCGTGTACTTGTGCGCGCCGTGCGCACCCTTTGCGTTCTTGCTGTGGTAGTCATTGAGCCGCCCGCGCATTGCATCGTCGATCGTGTAGCCCAGCCGGTCGTAAAGCTTCTCGAAGGTCGCGATGGGATCGGCAACGAGATCGCGGTTCCAGACATCGGCAAAGCGATCCTCCCCCAGCTTGTCGCGAGAGCGCATGGCGATCTCCATCCCCCTGCCCCAGAAATCGAGACAGTGTTCGCCGATAAATTCCTTGGTTATGGTGCCAGGCGGGCAGATGTTCTTCCACATCAGTTCGAACAGGCTGCACGCAGACGCGATCGTCTTGGTCGGCTCGCGGTGAGTCATGACGATCGTCGATCCGGGATATTGCCGCACGATCGCCTCGAAACGGAACAGGTGCGGCGGCGACTTGAGCAGCCAGTGGTTTGGCGGACGACGCCATTGCAGCAGCTTGAGAACCTTCTCATGCAGCGCATAGAACGAACTGAAATCATCGGCCATGAACCAGTCGGTATAGGATTTCGGCAGCGGAAAGCGTTGGTGCGACTGGCGCATGTCGTAACCGGCCAGCACCACGAGTTCCTCTTCAGGCCCGTCCGGATCGTAGAGGTGAACGGACTGGTCGATTGTCGCGGCGCGTTTGCGCGCAGCCACTGCCCGAGGGTCGGTATCTTCTTCACCCAGCACTGGCGGCGGCAAGGGTTCGCGCAGTTCCCAGTCGCGAGCGAATCGGAAACGGGGATCGAGCGCGAGCATGGCAACGGTCGCGGTCGTCCCTGACCGCGCGATGCTTCCCACGATCAGCGGTCCCTCGATCTCCTGCTGTTCGATCTCGGGATGTTCGGCCAGATATTGCTCGATGCGAAATCGCTTCTCCAGATCGGACACGAGCGTTTCCATGGCAGCAGCCCGGACTTCGGGAAGGATCGGCGCCGCCTGAAAGGCCGCGATATTCTGCTCAAGCCCTTCGCGAAGAGCAGGATCGATGCCTCCGCTCCATCCCGTCCTGGACGTCGCCTCTGCGATGATCGCGTCGGCGGTCGGCACACTGGCTTCACTCACTTGTCTCTCCCTGCAATTATCTGCGCGATGCTGGCGGCAGATGCGTGATTCCGCAAGCATTGCGTGGCCTTGCGAAAAGCATACAATCGCCGCGGAGAGGAAATGCCATGCCAAGCCTTTCAGAGCTTACCCCTGCCTTTGCTGCCCGTGTCGACGGCCTGGACGCCGCGAATGCGAGCGAAGCGGACGTCGCCTTCATTCGCGAAGCCATGATCGATCACTGCGTCGTGGTGCTGCCCGACCAAGTGCTCGATGGCGACCAGCAGGCCCGCTTTGCCGGATTGTTCGGAGAACTCGATTCCTACAGCAAGATGTCGGGCGAATATGCGCGGGGCATGCGCAAGGACCTGCTGCAGGTTTCCAATCTGGGCGAGGACGGCAAGCCTGTCGGCCCAAACGACAGGCGGCGGCTGCTCGATATGGGCAACCGCTTCTGGCACACCGATGCCTCGTTCAAGCATGTCCCCGCACACCTTTCGATGCTCTACGGCATCACGGTAACGCGCGAGGGAGGCGAGACACAATTTGCAGACATGCGCGCTGCGTGGGACAACCTGGACGATGACCGCAAGGAGCTCGTCGAAGGACTGGCGGCCGAGCATTCCTCGACCACGGCCCGCCGCTTTCTCGGTTTCAACGATTTTCATGAGGAGAATCCGGCGGTCACCGATCGAGTCACCCATGATCTGGTCCGCACGCTGCCCGAAACCGGCCGCAAGACGCTCTACCTTTCATCGCACGCGGATCACATCGTCGGAATGCCGGTGCCTGCGGGCAGGCTGTTGCTTGCCGAGCTGACCGAACATG
Source organism: Novosphingobium sp. (assembly GCA_020446505.1). Taxonomy (GTDB): domain Bacteria; phylum Pseudomonadota; class Alphaproteobacteria; order Sphingomonadales; family Sphingomonadaceae; genus Novosphingobium. The sequence continues at coordinate 29,118 of JAGREN010000008.1, forward strand.
CGACCCGGCCCGGCAACGTGTTCACTCATACCTGGCAACAAGGCGATCTGGTCATCTGGGACAACCGTTGCACCATGCACCGGTCCTGCCGTTATCGCGCAGACCGCGAGACGCGCGAACTGCGCCGTGCCAGCACGATTGCCCCCGAATTTGCCGCAATGGATGCCGCGCAAGTCACCGTTCCGGCCTGGAAAATCGAGGCTGCGGCCTGAAAACATCGAATGGGAGCCAAACTTTGACCTATCGCGTGATTCAATGGACTACGGGCAATGTCGGCGTGCGCACGCTGCGCGCCATCATCGCCAATCCGAAGTACGAACTCGTCGGCGTCTATGCCTACAGTGACTCGAAGGCAGGGACCGATGCGGCGGAACTGGCTGGCCTCGATACTCCGACTGGCGTCAAGGCCACCAACGACATCGACGCGCTGATCGCGCTCAAGCCCGATGCCTGCTGCTACACCGCGCAATGGCCGAATTTCGACGAAATCGTGCGACTGCTGGAAGGCGGCGTAAACGTCGTGACGACTGCCGCGATCATCACTGGCATGCATTATGGTGAGCGCGAGCGGCTTCATGCAGCCGGCCTCAAGGGCGGCGCGTCACTCTATGGCTCGGGCGTGAACCCCGGCTTTGCCGATGTCATGGCTTTGGCAATCACACAGGTGTGCGACCGGGTCGATCAGGTGCGGATGCTGGAATCGGTCGATTGCACCGACTACGATAGCTGGACGACAGAGATTAAGGTCGGATACGGCAAGGCGCTCGACGACCCGACTATCCAGCCCGAAGCCAAGGAAGCGACATCGGTGTTCTCCGATGCCGTCGAGGTTATCGCCGAGGGGCTAGGCGTCGAACTCGACGAAATCACCTTCGACATCGACGTGTTTCCGGCCACCGAGGACAACGACCTCGGCTATGCCTTCATTCCCAAGGGCACGGTCACGGCCATCGATGCCCGCTGGCGCGGCTGGAAGGACGGCAAGGATCTCATCGTGCTGCGCACCCAGTGGCTGAAAGGCAAGCACTGGGACGAAGCCTTCGAGCTGCGCCACGGCTACATCATGGAAGTCGACGGACGGCCGACCATCCGCAATCACTTCATGATGCTGCCCGATGCGGACTGGAACGAGCCTGACTTCATGGGCCTCGGCATGATCGCAACCGGCATGCCTGCGCTCAACGCCATTCCCGGCGTCGTCGCGGCAAGGCCGGGGGTCGTTACCTGCAACGACATACCGACCGTGGGGGCATACGGTCTGGCCGGCCTTTAGCGCGTTTTCCGTTCAGGCTGACGCGAACGGAAAAGCAACGCTCAAATACCGCGCAGGGTTTTCGCGGTTTCCGATCTCGTTTGATCGGAAACCGCTCTTAGTCCGGTCAGAGACCCCACTTGCCAGCGGCGAGCCGCTCGGTGTGGAAGTGATCGTCGCCCAGCAGTTCGCCAGCCGCCTGCGTGCGCTTGACGAACAGACCGACGTCGTGATCGTCGGTGACGCCGATGCCGCCATGCATTTGCATCGCTTCGATCATCACGTCGCGGGCGAGCCGGGTCATCGTCGCCTTGGCCAGACTGGCCAGCCATGTCGCATCGGCACTGCCCTCGTCGATGGCGCGCAGGGTCTTGAGCACGATGCCGCGCGCAATATCGAGCCGGGAATAGAGCCTCGCAGCGCGGTGTTGCAGGCCCTGGTAGGTGCCGATGATGCGGTCGAACTGCTTGCGTTCCTTGAGGTAGGCGACAGTTCGGTCGAAGGCCTCGTCGGCCATACCGAGCATTTCGGCAGAAAGCAGGGCGCGGCCTGTATCCAGGCCTGCGGTGATCGCATCGCTGGCATCGCCTTCGCCCAGCCGCTTCGCAGGGGTGCCGGAGAGCGAAAGCTTCGTATAGTTTCGGCTGTCTACCGCCGCGAACCGCTCGACCGAAAGACCGCTTGCCGCTTTCTCGACAAGGAACAGCGCCGGAGCACCATCGGCCATGGCCGACACCACATAGGCGTCCGCATCATAGCCATCGATCACGGCGGTCTTTGCGCCAGTCAGCGTCCAGCCCTCGCCGGACTTCTGCGCCCTGGTTTCAAGTCGCGCAGGGTCGTGGCGAGCAGCCTCGTCGAGCGCAGGTGCGATCACGCGTTCGCCGGAAACGACCGACCCGAGCAGGTCAGCCCCCTGCCCCTCGCCCACGGCCCTGGCGATCAGGGTCGCCGAGATTGCAGCCGAGAGCAAAGGCGCAGCAGCCAGAACGTGACCTGCCTGCTCCATCACCAGCCCTGCGGCGCTGATCCCCATGCCGACGCCGCCATCGGCCTCGGCGACGTTGGGCGCGACCAGCCCGTTCTCGGCCAGCTTGCCGAACAGCGAGCGATCCCACGCGAGTTCTTCGCCGCTGTTGCGCAGCGCGCGGAAAGAAGTGACCGGGGCCTCGCGGTCCAGCAGGCCGTGAGCGGAATCGACGAGCATCGTCTCGTCTTCAGAAAGAACCAATGCCATCACTTGTGCTCCGGCAGGCCGAGCGCCCGCTTTGAAAGGATATTCATCTGCACCTCGTTGGATCCGCCAGCGATACAGTTGGGCGGAGCCTGCAGCCATTCGTAGGCATCGTGCCCGTCAACCGCCAGCGATTCGAAGCCGTCCAGCGACATCATCGCCCGCGTGCGTCGCGTAGCAAGCTCAGTGCCAAGCAACTTCAGCACATTCGGCGAAAACGGCGAGACCTGTCCTGCCTTGCCCTGATCGAACAGGCGTTCGCTGGCGATCTGGATTCCCCAGGTCTCCATCATGATTTCCGCGACCTCCAGCCGGAGCGAAGGATCGCGCGCCAAACCTTCCTTGCCGAGTCTTTCGAGCGCGGTTTCGGCGATAGTCTTGCCTGCCGCACCGCCGATAGACTCGCCCATCATCGAGCGTTCGAAGGTCAGCAGATACTTGGCGACGTCCCAGCCCTTGCCCCGCTCGCCGACGACGTTCTTCATCGGCGCTACGGCATCGTCGAAGAAGGTCTGCGAGAAGTGCTCGTTGCCGCTGATCAGCTTGATCGGGCTGGCGTTGACCCCCGGCTGCGCCATGTCGATCAGCAGGAAGCTGATGCCCTGGTGCTTGGGCGCGTCCGGTTCGGTGCGGACCAGAGTGAAAATCATGTCGGCCTTATGGCCGTAGGTCGTCCAGATCTTCTGGCCGTTGACGAGGAAATGGTCGCCCTTGTCGTCGCCGCGCGTCGTCAGGCTGGCAAGGTCGGACCCTGCCCCCGGCTCGGAATAACCCTGCGCCCAGCGGATCTTGCCTTGCGCGATCAGCGGAATGTGCTCGCGCTTCTGCTCTTCGGTGCCGAACTTCAGCAGTGCCGGGCCAAGCATCATGATGCCAAGGCTGGAAAGGGGATCCGGCGCGCCGATCCGCGTCATTTCCTGCTTGAGCACGCGGCCCTGCGCGGCATTCAAACCGCCGCCGCCATATTCGCTCGGCCAGGTCGGAACGGTCCAGGCGCGCTCGGCCATGCGTTCGAACCAGATCTTGTGGTCTTCAGTGGGATAAACCGGATTGCGGCCTCCCCAGAACGAGGTGTCCATGCCGCGCGGCCTGTTGCGGATCGAGACCGGACAATTGGCCTCAAGCCACGCCCTTGTCTCACTGCGAAATGTATCGAGCGTTTCTGCCGCACGATCCGGGGCTTCTGTCGCCATGGCTCAGTCCTCCAGCCCGAACAGCTTCATGGCATTGCCGCGCAGGAACTTGGGCCACACCTCGTCCTTGAACGGCACGTTTTCCATGTCGGACATGATGCGCTCGAGGCTCATGCCCATCGGGAAATAGCCGGCGTAGAGGATCTTGTCCGCGCCGCGCGTGTTCGCATAGTTGATGATCGTCTTGGGGTAGTGCTTGGGCGCGAAAGCGCTGGTGCTGTAATAGAGGTTCGGAAATTTCAGCATCAGCTTGACCGCCAGATCGTCCCACGGCTCGGCACCGTGACGCATCACGAATTTCAACTCGGGGAAGAACCAGACGACCTCTTCGATCAGGTCGGTGCGCTGGCACATGCTGGGAATGCGCGGCCCGGCGATACCTGTGGTGCAGAAGAACGGCAGATTCTCTTCAACGCAGGCCGTGTAGATCGGATAGAGCTTCTTGTCGTTGATCGGAACCTGTGGGTTCATGCCGGCCGGGAAGGCGGTGATCGCCACGATATTGTGATCGCGCTTCATCTGGCGGATCTGACGCACTTCCTCCATGCCCCGGTTCGGGTTGCATTCGTAGCTTAGCAGGAAACGATCGGGATAGCGGGCAACCGCGTCGAGCCGCTGCCCCTGGCTGGCGCTGATGCCGATCATCGCCTTTTCGATCCCGTGCTTGTCCATCTGTTCGACGGTCCACTTGACCTTGTCTTCATCCGCGTCGGTCTGCGGAATGTCCTTGAACATGTACTGGACCGGCATCTTGAACATGTCGCGGCTCTGGTCGTCCATCAGCAGCGGCTTGATAAACTCGTAGAATTCCTTGTTGTCACCTGACACGGGAATGCCGAGCATCAGGTCGATGATGCCGATATCCTTGGGCATGGGCATGGTGTTCTTGCCTTTCCTTAGCTGGCCCGGGCGGGCGCGAGTTCATGATAGCGGGCGACGAGCCTGGCCTTGTCAATCTTGCCGAGGTCGTTGCGGGGAAACGGTCCGAGGTCGAAACGGACTTCGGTGGGAATCTTGTAGTCGGCAAGATGCGCGCGAACGTGCGCCTTCACTGCCGCATCGTCGAGTGAACCCTTTGCCTCCTCACGCAAGGTAACGGCAGCCACGGCGCGTTCGCCAAGCCGCTCGTCCTCGACACCGAACAGCGCCACTTCAGCCTGTTCAGGCAGCATCGAGAGGATGCGCTCCACTTCGGCGCAGTAGATGTTCTGGCCGCCTGCGATCACCATGTCCTTGGCGCGATCGGCGATGTAGATCAGGCCGTCCTCGTCGATGTAGCCGAGGTCGCCGCTCCACAGCCAGCCGTCGCGCAAGGCCTTGGCATTGGCTGCATCGTCATCCCAGTAACCGCACATGACGGTCGGGCCGCGCACCAGCAATTCGCCGATCTCGCCTGCCGCAACCTCGTTGCCTTCGGCATCGACGGCGCGAACTTCGACGAGGCAGGTTTGCGGGCCGACGGTTCCGGGGTGCGCCGCGAAAACGGCTCCGCTTCCCGTGGTGGCGGCACCGCTGCACTCGGTTTGCCCCCAGCACGAGGTGACGCCGATGTCAGGTACATTCTCGCGCAATTCGTCTGCAAGCCGCAGAGGCGTGGACTGGCCAGCCACCGCACAGCCGCGCAGGGTCCGCATCCGATGCGCTGCATCGGGAAGCTTCAGCAAATCGGCAAAGACGAGGCTCGGCCCGGAAAGGCTTGCAACCCCGCGCTTGTCGATGATGTCGAGCGCCTCTTCCGGGTTCCATTTGCGCACCAGAATTATCGAACTGCCCGAGTGCAGCGCCATCATCATCCCGACGACGCCGGATATGTGGAACAGCGGCGTGACGAGCAGGGTCGGCGCTGGCGGCGGCATCGCCTTGCGCATGGCTTCGACGTCCATGCCATACTGCTGCGCAGCCTGAATCAGGCCCGCCTCGCCGCGGAATTCCATTTCCCTCGCGACCGAGCAGAGGTTGCCATGCGTCAGCGTCGCGCCTTTTGGCCGCCCCGTAGTGCCAGAGGTAAAAATGATGACGAGAGGGTCGCTGCCTTCCGGTTCCGGAATGTCCGTCAAGACAGGCGCGGCCGGGTCATTGGCGATGCGGTTCAGGTTATAAAGGTCAATCACCGGACAGGTCATCGAGCCGCGAATACGTTCCGCGCGGGCTTCGTCGGCGAGGACGACCTTGCACCCGACCTGCTCCGCGGTCTGCGAGATTTCCTCCGGCGCGCCGCGACTGTTCAGAAGAGCGGAAATCGCGCCCAGCTTCATTACGGCGAAGTAGGCAATAAACCATTCCGGCTGATTGCGCATGACCACGCCGACACGGTCGCCCTTGCCTACGCCGTGCTCCATCGAAAGATAGGCTGCGAGGCGATCTGCTCCGCCAAGAACATCCTCGAAGGTGAGAACGCGGCCATCCATTTCGATGAACGGATTGGGACCGAACCGTTCGCGCGCGCGCTTTGCCACCTGGACCATGTTGTCCAGCGTTCCGGCATAACGCCTGCGAACGGGATCGTTTGCAAACTCTATGGCAAAGGGTGCCCCAGGCACAATCAACTGGTTGTTGACGGCGCGAAACGCATCGAGTGGGCGTTCACCCATTTCAATCTCTCTCCCAAGGCAAAGGTGCCCGTTAACGGGGGCCACTGCCACCGGTGCCGCATCAACTCGCGATCCCGGCAATCTGCGACACTGCAAGGCGGGCCGCTCTAACCCGCCTTGCCATGTTCGCGTTCAGCCTGCCGTTGCCGCCGCCTCGCGACGGTCGCGCAGCGTATCGGTGAACAGGTAGCAATAGGAATCGGTCGGGATGTCCTCATCCGGCAGAGGAACATTGACCTGCGAAGGACGCGGACCGAACTGCTCGGCCCGCTTCTTCATTTCCGCCTCGTCGAACTTGTAGAGCTTGATCGCGTTGAGGCCCAGAACCTTGCGGCGACGCTCTTCCGACATGTCGTCGAATGTCATGCGCAGCGATTCCAGGTTGTAGGGGAACGTGCCTTCGTAGTGCGGGTAATCGTTGCCCCACAACACGTTGTCCTCGCCCACCGCATCGATGCCGTCGAGGTCGGCCTTGCTCGGGAAGCTGGCGCCATAGAAGATGCAATCGCGCGCATATTCGCTCGGCTTGCGCTTGAGCACCCAGTCGCCGCTGTACTTGATCTCGCCGGTGACGCCCGCATTGATGCTGCCGTGAATCCGGTCGAGGTCCTTGAGCAGGTCGCCGGCCCAGCGGCAGCCGCTTTCGGTGATGATGTACTTGAGCTTGGGGAAGCGCTCGAACACGCCGCTCAGCAGCAGGTGGCGCATGCCGGTCTGTGCTGCCCAGCGAACGTCCGACATCCAGATGGCCTGACCAACCAGACCGTCGCCATGATCGGCGATACCTGCGCCGGTGTGCTGGTTCATGACCAGATCGTGGTCCTGGATCGCAGCATAGATGCGGTCCCAGGCCGGATCGTAAAGCGGCTTGAGCCAGGTCGCGTCGGGCGCGATCAGCGGCAGCAGCACACCGCCGCGCAGCCCCGCCTTGGCGAATTCGGCAATGTCCTTTTCCGCTTTCTCGAGATCGTTCGGCAGGATCACGCCGATGCCCGCACGACGGTACGGATCTTCCGCGCAGAAGTCCGCCAGCCAGCGGTTGTGCGCGTCGATACCGGCTTGATAAAGTTCGTATTTTTCGGGCGGCACGGCCGAAGGCGGCATGACCAGTGGCTTGTGCCAGAATGGCGGCACGGTGTTGGGGTAGATCACCTCGCCAACGACGCCCTGGCTGTTCTGCTCTTCGCTGCGCAGGTCGAAGTCCCAGTTCCTGAGCTTCTTCACGTTGTGATAGTGCTCGGTCTCGGGATTGCGGTAGCCACCGCGCCACTCGTCGAACTTGTCGCGATACTTCGGGTCAAGATACTCGCGGTAGGCGGCGTGGCCACCTCCGGCATGAGTATCGGCGGTAATGAGGATATAAGGATCGTCAGACACCTAGCGTGCTCCAGCTTAATTGGCTTGAACTGCCCGAATCCCTTTGTGGGCCGGGTCGCGCTTCCATTTGACGTTGCCTGCCCTCGCCCCGCGCGTCAATACGCACGGGCGCTATTGCTATCGTTCTTTTGTGATTACGCTATTGCGCGGATTACGCAGCGAAAACCGACATGGCTGGTCGAGGAATCGAGCGCCTGCGGAAAGCGCGCCGCCGGTCGATAGCGGCGGCAATGATTGAGCGCGCAAAGATGCGAGCCGCCCTTGATTACCTTGCGGCCGATTTTCTGGCCGGGCATCGCCGGGTCATAACTTTCGCCCTTGCGAGCCCCGCGCGGATTATCGAGCGTGCAGCAGGCTGACGGGGACTTCTTTGCCGCTAGTTTGGGATCGGCATACCAGTCGTCGGTGATCTCCCAGACATTGCCGACCATGTCGTAGAGGCCGAACCCGTTGGCCGGATAGCTGCGCACAGGAGAGGTTCGTTCCCAGCCGTCTTCCCTCGTGTTGGCAAAGGGGAACAGGCCCTGCCAGTAATTGGCCAGCATTGCGCCGCCTGGAGCCAGTTCGTCGGCATAGTCGATGGCCCAGCCGTATTCGCGGCCTTCAAGTCCGCCACGCGCGGCAAATTCCCATTCCGCCTCGGTTGGCAACGCCTTGCCGGCCCATTTCGCATAGGCGAGCGCGTCGCCGTGGGTGACGTGGACGACCGGATGATCCTCCAGTCCGTCGAGCGAACTGCCCGGCCCGGTCGGATGCCGCCAGTCCGCGCCAAAGCGGAAATCCCACCATTGCCCGAAATCGGAGAGGTCGGCTGGACCGGCGGTCTTTTCGAAAACCAGCGATCCGGGTTGGGCCATCGCAGGGTCCATTCCCGGATAGTCGCGCGGGTCCGG
>JAGREN010000085.1 GCA_020446505.1 Novosphingobium sp.
CGAAGATCACGACGCCGACGTTGTCAGCTTCGAGGTTGAGCGCCATGCCCTGAATGCCATTGGCGAATTCGACCATTTCGCCGGCCTGAACCTTGTCGAGGCCGTGAATGCGCGCGATGCCGTCGCCGACCGACAGCACCGAGCCGACTTCCGAAACGGTAGCGGCAGTGCCGAAGCTGGCGATCTGGTCCTTGATGACCTTTGAGATTTCTGCGGCGCGGATTTCCATTGCTTAGCCTTTCATCGAGCCAGTTTGGGCTTTCAGCCCTTCATCGCCAGGGCGAGGGAATTGAGACGGGTGCGGATCGACGAATCGATACGCTTGGAACCGATGGTCACTACGAGGCCGCCGAGCAGCTCGGGGTCGACACTCGTGCGAATCTTCACGTTGCGGCCTTCGCGCGCTTCCAGCTTCTGGCGCAGAGCCTCGACCTGATCTTCGCCCAGTGCATGGGCGGTGGTCACTTCGGCGGTTGCCTCGCCGCGCGCATTGGCAGCGATGGTGTAAAAAGCGCGAATGATTTCGGGGAGGCGGGCGAGGCGGCGATTGCCTGCCAGCACGCCAATGAAATTGCGGGTCAGCGGCGAGATCGAAAGCACGTCGGCAACGGCGTCGAGCGCCTTGGCGGCATCGCTGCGGCTGATCTGGGGATTGCGAATCAGACTGGAGAGGTCATCGCTTTCCTTCAGCGCCTGTTCCAGCTTCTCAAGATCGGATTCGACGGCCGATACGTTGCCGTTTTCGCTGGCAAGGTCGAACAACGCCGAAGCGTAGCGTCCTTGCAAACTAGCCGTAATACCGCCGGGATTAGCCACGCGCGTCCTGTCCTTCACATCGGGTGGGCTGAGGCACGAAAAAACCCCGGACAAAGCCGGGATGGCCCGCAGACCGGGCGCGCATAGCGACGATTTTGCTGCGATGCAAGGCGGGCAGGGCGCTTGCGGACAACAAAGAGCACCATTGAACGGTTTAGGTCACCCATCCTCAGTTTGAACACATGGTTCGGGACGTTCGACTCAATGTCCGAGGCTAACTTGCTTCCACGGGCCAAGGAGTGACAAGCTGTGGTGATGGTTGCGATTGAAACAGATTCTTCAAGCATGCCGGAAGAGGAAGCATGCTGGCAGGCCGTGATGCGGCGTGACCGTTCTTTCGACGGCCGCTTCGTCACCGGCGTTCTCTCGACAGGGATTTACTGCCGTCCTTCCTGCGCCGCGCGGCATCCCGCGCGAAGTAATGTCCGCTTCTTCGCTTCTCCGGGCGATGCCAAATCCACTGGCCTGCGCGCCTGCCTTCGCTGCCGTCCGGACGACCTCGCTCGAGACGAGGCAGCCGTGGCAATGGCGCTCGACCTGCTTCGCTCGGATCTGGACGAGCGGATCACTCTGGCCGACCTTGGGGAGCGGACGGGCTATAGTCCTGCCCATTTCCAGAAAGTGTTCACGCGTGCGGTCGGACTTTCGCCCGCTGCCTATGCCCGAGCGATTCGCGCTGAGCATGCGGGCGAGGCTCTGACAGCGGGCGCGAGAGTGACTGACGCGATTTATGAGGCAGGCTACGGTGCGCCCTCGCGCTTCTACGAGGCCAGCAAGGAGAGAATGGGCATGGCACCCTCGGCCTGGAGAAACGGAGGCCAGGGAGTGGCTATCCGTTGGGCATTGGTTCCGACAAGCCTCGGCCAAATGCTGCTGGCAGTCACCGATAAGGGCATTTGCCGGCTTTCGTTCAATGAGGGGCCGGAGGAACTGGCCGCGCGCTTTCCCAGGGCGGACTTGAGCGAAGGCGGCACCGAATTTGCCGAATTTTGTCAGCGGGTCGTCGCCGCTGTCGAAGAGCCTTCGAGGGCTGTGACCTTGCCTATCGACGTGCGCGGGACGGTTTTTCAGGAGGCGGTCTGGACGCAATTGCGCGAAATCCCCGCTGGCGAGACGCGCAGCTACGGCGAAATCGCGGCAAGGCTCGGCAAGCCGGGAGCGAGCCGGGCGGTAGGGCAAGCCAACGGGGCCAACCCTGTTGCCGTGCTGACGCCCTGCCACCGGGTCGTGGCTGCTGACGGTTCGCTCGGCGGTTACGCCTATGGGGAGCCCATCAAGCGCGAACTGCTTCGCCGTGAAGCAGACAGTAAAGCCTAGTTCGCGCGTACCCGGCGTTGTTCGATGCGCTCCAGTACTTCGAGGGCGCGGGTTCCAAGCGAACCGGAGTGCGGGTCGGAAGCGAGAATCCTCGCGGTGCGCTGCGCATCCCTGTCCCGTCCCTGCAGCGCAAACGAATAGACGCCCAGCGAGCGCAATTCGTAGGATTCCGGTTGCAAGGTCAGGGCTTCGTCCATCGCGGCGACGGCTTGCGCAGTAGGTTTGCGCGGTTCCGCAAGATAGCTGCGGAACAGGGAAGACAGCACCATGGGATCGCGCGTGTCGGGTCCGATGGCAGCTACCAACTGACTACGGATCTTGTCCCAGTCCTCCGGCATCGAGGCTGGATTGGACTTGAGCTGCCGGAAGGCGATTTCCGACCAGATTGCCAGTGCGCGAGCGTCGCCGGGCGCAAGGGACATGGCAGTGAGAGCGGATGTGCGCGCCTCTGAAGGATTGCTGTCCTTCAGTGCCAATGCCAGTTCGAGCCTGCCCTGCGGGTTGGAGGGATAGGCTGTCACAAATGCCTGAACTGCTTTGAGAGCGGCCTTCTGGTCACCACCGGCAATGCGCATGAGCCTTACGTCGATCAGCCGTGAATCCTCCGGACTCAGGGCGGTGACAGGCACCTCCGCATTGTTTCCGATATCGACGGGAATGACGGCGCTTCCTCGCGGATCGGCCGCGTGGGACAGCATCCTGCCCTGCAGTCCCGACAGATCGCCAAAAGCAGCACGCGCGGCAACTATGGGATCGAGGCCGGAAGAATAGAGCGAAAGATAGCGATCGAGCCGACTTCGGTCTTCCGGCGAACTCATCAGCAAATGAACCAGCTGCCACGACCAGGCGTAGAAACGGGCCTTGTCGTCCGGTTTGAATTCATCGACCGAGGCTTTGAGTATCTGCTCGATCGGCATCGGCGCGCGGTCAATATGTTCGAGGCGAGGCCAGTTGGGCAGACCCAGCCGCGCCGTCCGGTCCACATCGAAAGTGATGGCGCTGGCATATTCGGCAAAGCCTTCGCGGTACCAGGCGGGCCAGGCACTGGCGAAATGACGATACATGAAGTGGTGCGTATACTCGTGGAACAGCGAGATCTGCCCGGACATGCGGTCCTTGTGATAGGCAGGCGCCCTGCTTGCGAGGAGGAAGCTGCCCTCGCTCGACGGGCTGTAAAACCCGTTCAGGTTCTCCCGGCCAGTGAGCCGCTCGATGTCCTTGCCTTCGTCGAGCAGGTAAATGGTGAGCGGACTTCCTGACTGGGCATCGCTTGCCGCAACGCCGGATTGCTTGCGCAGCAAGGCATCGAACAGCTGCAGCTTGAGTGCCCAGCGCTGCAATTCGTGCGGATAGCCATCGGAATAGAGCACCACTCCGGGCAGTTCGGCTCGCTGCCATTCGCGTGCCTGCACCGGCGTCATGACCGAAAGCGTCAGCAGCAATGCTCCGATCAAGCGGAACATCAGAGTAGGGAAGAAGGATCTGTGCATCATACGAAGCTGTAGGGGTCGATATCTATGCCAACTCGGACGCCGCGTGGGAATTGAAGCGGTTCGAGCCATTCGCGCAATACCTTCTGCAACTGGGCCGAGCGCCGTGCATTGATGAGCAGGCGATAGCGATAGCGCCCGCGCAACAACGACAAGGGCGCAGGTGCGGGGCCGTGGATGGCGATATCGGGATGAGCGGGACGTGAACCGCCGATGGCACGCGCTGCCTCTTTAGCCTCTGCTTCGTCCTCGCTGGAGACAATGATTGCGGCCCAGCGCCCGAACGGCGGTGCGCCCGCGTCGCGACGCCCCTGCGTTTCGGCCTCGTAAAAGGCGTCTCGATCACCGGCGGCGAGAGCAGCGATTACTGGCGCGTCGGGGTGGCGCGTCTGGATCAGAACCTCGCCAGGCTTGTCCCCCCGGCCGGCACGTCCCGCGACCTGAGCGATCTGCTGATAGGTGCGTTCGCCAGCGCGCAGGTCTCCGCCTTCCAGGCCGAGATCCGCATCGACAACGCCGACCAGAGTCAGCTCGGGGAAATGGTAGCCCTTGGTCACTAGCTGCGTGCCGACGATCACGTCGATGGCGCCTTCCTCGGCTGCACTGACGAAATCGGCGATCCGCTCGGGCGTGTTGAGCGTGTCGGAAGTCGCCTGAGCGACTCGGGCAGCAGGCAACAGTTCCGCGACTTCGTCCGCGATGCGCTCGACGCCGGGGCCGCATGCCACGAGGCAGTCCGCTTCGCCGCATTCGGGGCAGGAATCGGGCGTGGGGACTTCATGTCCGCAGTGGTGGCAAGCCAGCCGTCGCGTAAAGCGGTGCTCGACCAGCCAGGCGGAACAGTTCGGACACTGGAAGCGATGGCCGCACGAGCGGCACAGCGTAAGCGGCGCATAGCCGCGGCGGTTGAGGAATAGCAGCGATTGCTCGCCGCGATCCAGCCTTTCCTCCATTTCCTTGACTAGACGGGGGGCGAGCCAGCGGCCCCGTTCCGGCACTTCTTCGCGCAGGTCGACCACGCCGATGTCGGGCAGGCTGGCCCCGCCGAACCTGTCGGGCAATTCGATCCGTTCGTAGATGCCCTGTTCGGCAAGCTGCATCGATTCGAGGGCAGGGGTGGCGCTCGCGAGAATAACCGGCACCTGTTCGAACCGCGCGCGGATCACCGCGACATCGCGCGCATTGTAGCGCACGCCGTCATCCTGCTTGAACGAGATCTCATGCGCTTCGTCGACCACGATCAGTCCGAGCCGCGCATAGGGCAGGAACAGGGCGGAGCGCGCGCCAACCACGACCTGCGCTTCGCCCGAGGCAATCGCGCGCCATGCCCTGCGCCGCTCGGTCGAGCGCACCGAGCTGTGCCACAGGATCGGCGCGACCCCAAAGCGTTGCTCGAAGCGGCGCAGGAAGTTCTGGGTCAGCGCGATTTCGGGGAGCAGCACCAGCGTTTGCCGACCCTGTCGAAGCGCTTGCGCCACGGCCTCGAAATAGCATTCGGTCTTGCCCGATCCGGTCACGCCATCGAGCAGAAAGGGGTGGAAGCCGCCATCACACACCGCTGCCGTAAACACGTCCGCCGCCGATTGTTGATCCGGTGACAGGTCAGGAACGGCAAAGTCCGGATTGGCCAGCGGATAGGGGCGGTCCACATCGACTACGACGGGCTCCAGCGCGCCAGCCGAAACGAGCCCGCGCAGCACGCCCTCGGATACTCCGGCAATGGCCGAAAGCTCCCGGATCGTTGCTTGCTCGCCGCCAAGCGCATCCAGAGCGGCGGCTCGCTGCGGCGTCATGCGCTGCGGTTCGTTACCGCTGAGCCGGTATTCGGTGACCGTCCCGCCGCCCTTCAACGCGGCGCTGCTCGCCAGCGCCATCCGGGCGACAGACGACATCGGTGCACAGTAATAGTCCGCCGTCCATTCGATCAGCCTGCGCAATGGCTCGGGTAGCGGCGGGGCAGGAAGCACCTCGACGATCGGACGTAGTTTTGAAGCGGGAACTTCAGCCGTCTCCAGCCGCTCCGGCTCCCATGCCACGCCGATGATCTGGCGCGGGCCAAGCGGTGCGACGACGATTGCGCCCGGCTCCACCGCCATGCCTTCGGGCACACGATAGTCGAGCGCGCCAAGAGCCGCATTGAAAACGAGAAGTCGCACACGCTGCATCGTGCTGCACATAGGGGCATCGCGAGAGGGATGCCAAAGGGCGAAGTTGATAGTGCTCGTCAGTCCACGCGGCGGAATACTGCCGAGGCCGAGGTAACGTTGCGGTCACCGTTGCCGGCATCGACCATTATCAGCGTCACGCCGATCTTGCCGTCGACCCCTTCAACTGCCTCGCCGTGGATCGGAAACGGTCCGGTCTTGCCCCGTGCCAGGAACATGACGTGCCACGATTCGATCTGAAGGCGGTCTGTGGCTGCAAACTCTTCCGCGATATCCATCGCCGCCTTTTCCAGTGCGACATGCTGTGGCCCGATGTGAAGCGCCGCATCGGGTGAGGCGAGGTCAGTCGACAATTCACCCAGAGCCCAGATGCCGTCATCGCTTCGCGTTGCGCCGAACACTTCCCAGAGCGAGGGCATGTCGGGAGAATCGACGACTTCCAGCCGCGATTCGGGCATCTTGCCAAGGCCATCAGGTGTCTCGCCGATTGCGGCGCCTTGCCCTTCGACCAGAGCGATGACGCGATCGTGGTTGTCGGCATCGACGATTTTCGAGCGGCTGTAGGCCATTTGCCGGCCGCGCTTCAGTCCTTCGGAATGGATCACCTCGATGGTCTTCACGCCATGCCCCGGATCGAGCAACTGGCAGGAATAGATCACCGGGTTGGGGACGGCTTCCATGTCGGTCATGTTGCCCGATTCGGGAGCGCTGATCGCGATCGGAGCGACCAGCAGGCCGCCGGTCGAATTGCGCATGTCGTGCCGCAGCTTGACCTTGGCATCGATGTCGCCGGTATTCATGGAAGCATAGTGGCGCCCGATGTAGCGATAGCTCAGCAGGCCGTTCCAGCGGCGTTCCAGTTCAGCTGCATAGGCTTCGGGGTCGTCCTTCAGCTCGCGAATGTCTCTCATCATGCTCTCCCGCTGACGGCGAAACCACCGCCTTAGCGGCAGACCCTAGAACAGAGGCACCGGCTTGCCTATAGCGGGCGCTCGCCCGATTCACCGCAGGGAAGAGAACATGAAATTCTTCGTCGATACCGCTGACACCGCCGAGATCGCTGACCTTGCCGAAACCGGCCTGCTGGACGGTGTGACGACCAACCCCTCGCTGATCCACAAATCGGGCCGGGACTTCATGGAAGTCACGAAGGAAATCTGCGGTCTTGTCGATGGCCCGGTCAGCGCCGAAGTCGTCGCGCTCGACCATGAAGGCATGATGCGCGAGGCCGAGATTCTGCGAAAGATCGCAGACAACGTTTGCATCAAGGTGCCGCTGACCGTCGACGGGCTGAAGACCTGCAAGAAACTGACCAGCGACGGAACGATGGTGAACGTGACCCTGTGCTTTTCGGCCAATCAGGCGCTGCTTGCCGCCAAGGCCGGAGCTACCTTTGTTTCGCCATTCGTGGGAAGGCACGACGACAACGGCTTTGACGGTATGGACCTTATCCGCGACATTCGCCTGATCTATGACAACTACGCGTTCGAAACGGAAATCCTCGTCGCCTCGATCAGGCACGGCATCCATGTACTCGAGAGCGCGCGGATCGGCGCTGACGTCATGACTGCGCCTCCCGCCGTGATCCGCGGCCTGTTCAAACATGTCCTCACCGACAAGGGTATTGAGGGTTTCCTCGCCGACTGGGCGAAAACCGGACAGAGCATCTGAGGCCAGCCGCAAATTGAGCGACGAGACACCAGTCGATGCCTTCAAGAGCCTGCTTGCCGGAGCGAGCCGGGCGATCGCGCACGATCCAGAGGTAGAGGTCAGCTGGACCGCCGATGCACCAAGCGTCAGCGGCAACAACTTTCGCGTCACCATGCCGGGCAGGGGGCTGTCCCCCGACAACGCCATGCTGGCGCGCGGCACGGCTGACAGCTTTGCGCTGAAACTGCGCCACCACAACGAGGCGATGCACGCGCGTAATGCGCCTGCCGATGCACTGGCCCGTGCCTGTTTCGATGTGGTCGAGCGGGTGCGCTACGAGGCGCTGGGCGCAAACGATTACGCCGGGATTCGCTCGAACCTCGATGCCGCAACCGCGGCGCGCATGGCGAGTGACCCGATCGCGCGGGCCGAAAACGCGAATGACGTGCCCCTGCCTACCGCCCTGGCACTGATGCTGCGCGAACACCTTACCGGCCAGCCCGTGCCGCCCTCGGCCCAGGGCGGGGTTGACCTGTTGCGGGCATGGATTGACGAGAAAACAGGCGCCGATTTCGATGCGCTTTCGACATCGCTGAACGATCAGCGGGCGTTTCAGTCGCTCACGCTCGACATGCTGCGCCATCTCGAACTCACCGACCCCGACAAGCCGCAGGAGCCGACTGACGATTTCGACGATCAGGAAGGCGAAGACGAGACCGAAGACGATCAGACCGGCGACGATTCGGGCGAGGAACAGCTCCCCACGGAGATGACTTCTGAAGCCACCGAAGGTGACGAGGAAGGCGAGAGCGACGCCCAGCGCGACGCAGGCGATGAACTGGAGGACGCCCAGGATGGCGACGACGGCGACGAAGGCATGTTGCCCGTCCGGCCCAATCGTCCCTGGACCGACATTCCCGACAGCTTCGACTACAAGGTCTACACCGAACAATTCGACGAGATCGTGGCCGCTGGCGACCTCTGCGATGAAGAAGAACTGACGCGCCTGCGCTCCTATCTCGATGCACAGCTGAAGGGCTTGCAGGGCGTCGTCACCAAACTCGCGAACCGCCTCCAGCGCCGCCTGATGGCACAGCAGAACCGCTCGTGGGATTTCGATCAGGAAGAAGGCCTTCTGGATGCCGCGCGACTTGCACGAGTGGTCGTCTCGCCCGGCCAGTCGCTCTCCTACAAGGTCGAGCGCGATGTCGAGTTCAAGGATACGGTCGTCACCCTGCTGCTCGATAATTCCGGGTCGATGCGCGGCAGGCCCATCTCCATCGCCGCGATCAGCGCCGACGTGCTGGCGCGGACGCTCGAACGTTGCGGCGTCAAGACCGAAATCCTCGGCTTTACTACGCGAGCATGGAAGGGCGGGCAGAGCCGCGAGGCATGGTTGGCGAATGGCAAGCCGGGCAATCCCGGCCGTCTCAACGACCTTCGCCACATTCTCTACAAGAAGGCTGACGAGCCGTGGCGTCGTGCGCGCAAGAACCTCGGCCTGATGATGCGCGAGGGGCTGCTCAAGGAGAACATTGACGGCGAGGCGCTGCTCTGGGCGCATTCACGGCTGCTCGCGCGCCCCGAGGACCGCCGCATCCTGATGGTCATTTCCGACGGCGCGCCGGTCGATGATTCGACCCTCAGCGTGAACAGCGCGGGCTATCTGGAAGCGCACCTGCGCCGCGTCATCGAATGGATCGAGAGCAAGTCTCCGGTCCAGCTCGTCGCCATCGGCATCGGCCACGACGTCACCCGCTACTACCGCCGCGCCGTCACCATCATGGATGCCGAGCAGCTAGGCGGCACGATCATCGAGCAGCTTGCCGATCTTTTCGAGGAGGAATGAGTGGACGTTACTGAAGCCGTGATGAGCCGCCGGTCGATCCGGTCCTTTACCGACCAGCCGGTCGACAGGGTCGTGCTGGAACGGGTGCTGGACAAGGCGCGCTGGGCACCATCAGGCTGCAACTACCAGCCGTGGGAAGCGCACATCGTCACGGGCGAGCCTCTTAAGCGGCTGCAGGACCGGATGCTCGGCGAGGAAATGCAGAAGCCGATCGAATACAGCTTCTCCGAGCCAGACAAGTCGCCGCAGCACAAGGCGCGGCTCCAGGCAGTCGGCGCGAAGATGTACGGCACGCTGCAAATCGCGCGCGAAGATACAAAGGCGCGCGGCGATTTCTCGCGCCAGAACATCGTCAGCTTCGGCGCGCCGGTGCTGCTGCTGAACTATATCCGCCGCTCCTTCGGCCCGCCGCAGTGGTCCGACGTGGGCATGTGGCTGCAGACGATCATGCTGCTGCTGCGCGATGAAGGGCTCGATTCATGCCCGCAGGAATGGATGTCGCTCTACGCCAAGTCGCTCAAGGAAGAGATCGGCGTGTCGGACGAGGATTATATCCTCTTCACCGGCCTCGCCATCGGCTACCGGACAGAAGACGACGCGGTAAACACCTGGGAGCGCGATCGCGCTCCGCTTGAGGAAAGCATAACCTGGCTGGGTTTCTGACCGGGTAGCGACAATGCTCTGGGTCGTAGCGACGCTGCTTGCCGCCACGGCCCAGGTTTTTCGAAACAGTTTGCAGGCGCGGCTTTCGGAGAAAGTCGGCACGCTTGGCGGCACTCAGGTACGCTTCGTTTACGGCGTGCCGTTTGCGGTGCTGTTCCTGCTTCTGCTGCTCGTAGCGACAGGGGCCGGACTACCAGAGATTCCGATTGAGGCGCTTGGCTGGGCAACACTTGGTGCGGTCAGCCAGATTGCCGCTACTTTCCTGATGCTGGTTACCATGCGGCGAGCCGGATTTGGCCTCGCCTACATCTACATCAAGACAGAGCCGGTGACGGTCGGGCTGCTCGGACTTGCCCTGATCGGTGACCGGCTTCCGGCCCTGGGATGGGTCGCAGTGGTCATCGTGACCCTGGGCGTCATTATCGCTTCAATCAGGCCGGGCGATGCTGGACGCCTGATCTCGGAACGTGCCTCGATTTTCGCCGGCATAGGAGGTGGCGCGCTGTTCGGCCTGTCCGCCATTGCCTTCAGGGGCGCTATTCAGGCCATTCCCGAGGCAGACTATTTCTTGCGGGCCATCACGATTCTGGCCGTTTCGCTCTCGATCCAGAGCGCAATTCTGCTGGTATGGTTTGCGTTCCGAAACCGCGAGGCATTTTTCGGGCCCCTGCGCGAATGGCGCTTGAGCGTCACCGCGGGCTTTCTCGGGGCTCTTGCTTCGGCAGGCTGGTTCGTGGGTTTCTCGCTGACCGCAGCAGCCAATGTCCGAACTCTCGCACTGATCGAGATGCCACTTGTCGCTCTCGTCTCGCGGTGGATGCACGGAACATGGGCCCGCCCGACCGAATGGGCCGGTTACGTCCTCATCACGCTCGGCGTCGGCCTGTTGCTCTTCGCCGAAGCCGCTTGACGATCTGCGTGAAGTGCCGCGACAACAGCGGCGAGAGGAAGAGGATCAGGCCATGCTGAAAAACAAGCGCATCCTGTTGACCGGGATAACCGGCAATGTCGGCGGCTATTTCGCGGAGCGGCTGTTGCCGGACAATGAGGTCGTCGCGCTCGCCCGCTTCAGCCGTGAAGGCGAGGAAGAACGCTGGCGGGCAAAGGGCGTGAAGACGGTGAAGGGCGACTTTTCCGGCTCGCTCGACTACGTTCCCGACGATTGCGACTACGTCATCCACTCCGGGGCCAATACCTTTCCCCGCTCTTTCGAGGATGGCATGCGCGACAATGCGGAAGGCTCGGCATTGCTGCTTGCCCATTGCCGCAAGGCCAAGGCGTTCCTGCATGTATCGGCGACTGCCGTCTATTCCGAAAACCCCGATCCAGACCATATCTACACCGAAACGGACGAGGCAGGGCAGAACAATATGGGCCACTACGGTGGCACAAAGCTGGCAGCCGAAGGGGCTGTTCGGGCGATGGCGCGCCAGTTCGAGGTGCCCGCGATCATCTGTCGCCTCAACGTGCAATATGGCGACGTCAGCGGAAACGGCACGGGTGGCGGCCTGCCTTCGATGCAGCTGCGACAGCTTCTGGCCGACGAGGTCGTACCCTTTCCCAAGGGCCGCTCCTGCGTCCACTCCGTACTCCACAACGAGGACATGTTCGACTTCATCGAGCCGTGTCTTGACGCGGCCGCGATCCAGGTGCCGACGGTCAACTGGGGCGGAGATGAGTTCGTTCACATGCAGCAATGGATGGATCTGTTCGCCGAACTGTCCGGCAAGCCGGCCCGGATCGAGTATTCCGACGTGTTCGACTATCCAACATTCCGGCTCGACAACACCCACAGGCTGGAGATCACCGGTCCTTGCAAGGTGAACTGGCGAGACGGGATGACCCGGCTTTATCGGTCGATGGCGGGCGCGCCTGCTTGACCTTGGCGGTGCGCGGCCTATGCCGCGCGGCATGACCGACACGCCGCTCACCCTGTTCAATTCGCTCACGCGCAAGCCTGAGCCGTTCGAGCCTGTCCATCCCGGCGAGGCGCGCGTCTATTCCTGCGGACCGACGGTCTACAACTATCCGCATATCGGCAACATGCGGGCCTATGTCTTTGCCGACGTGCTGGGGCGCACGCTCAGCTTCAAGGGCTACAAGCTCACCCACGTCATCAACATCACCGACGTCGGCCACCTGACCGACGACGCCGACGAGGGTGAGGACAAGATGGAGAAGATGGCGGCGCAGCAGGCGCAGTCGATCTGGGACATCGCCGAGCACTACAAACAGGCTTACTGGGCCGACGTGCGGGCGCTCAACATTCGCCAGCCGGCGCAATGGACCGTGGCGACAGACTACGTTCCGCAGATGATCGACTTCGCCAAGGGGATAGCCGACCGACACTGCTATGAACTGGACAGCGGTCTCTATTTCGACGTCTCGACGGTGGCCGACTATGGCAGGCTCGCTCGTGCCCAGACCGATGAAGGCGAGGGGCGGATCGAAGCCGTGGAAGGCAAGCGCAACGCGGCCGACTTCGCGATCTGGCGCAAGACACCGCCGGGCGAGAAGCGCCAGATGGAATGGGATTCTCCCTGGGGCCGGGGCGCTCCGGGATGGCACCTCGAATGTTCGGTCATGTCAGGCGAAGTGCTCGGATTCCCGTTCGACATTCACACCGGCGGCATCGACCACCGCGAGATACACCACCCCAACGAGATCGCGCAAAATCAGGCGCGTTGCTGCACGAACGGGCTGGATGTGGCCGAAAACAGCGGCGCGCGCGTGTGGATGCACAACAATTTCCTCGTCGAACGCTCCGGCAAGATGAGCAAGTCGTCTGGCGACTTTCTTCGCCTGCAATTGCTGATCGACAAGGGATTTCACCCGCTCGCCTACCGGATGATGTGCCTGCAGGCGCACTATCGCAGCGAGCTGGAATTCTCCTGGGATGGGCTTCAGGCGGCGCTTACGCGGTTGAAGCGGATGGTGATGCAGGCGGAGGCCCTGGCCGTTGTCGAAACCGGAGACCTGACGGCTGCCCGCAGCCACCCGAAGTTCGCGCCGCTGGTCGAAAAATTCGACGCAGCCATCAGCGACGACCTCAACACCCCGGTGGCGCTGACGGTGCTTGAAGACGTTCTCGCGACCAAGAAGGTCGATGGCGGCCTTAAACGCGCTATTGTCGCCGACATGGACAGCGTTCTGGGCCTGGGGCTGCTCGATCTCAAGCGGGCCGATTTTCGCATACCTCCGAAGTCTGCGGCGATCTCGGAAAGCGCAATCGAAGAGGCGCTCGAACGCCGCAAGCTGGCTCGGGCCGAAAAGGATTTCGCCACCTCCGATGCCATCCGCGATGAACTCGCTGCCAAGGGCGTCGAAGTCATGGACGGCGATCCGCTCGGTTGGGAGTGGAAACCGGGAGACTAATCAGGCAGTCTCGCCTCGATAGAGAGGACAACCGATGCCTGCCATTGCCGCCCTGTTTCTTGCCGCTGCGTCGTTATCCGCTGCGGATGGTGCTGCACTCGACGAAGCTACCAGAGCGATCTTCGCGCCCTATCATGACGAGAGCTCCAACGAGGCGCCGTGGGAGCGCGCGATCTGGTCCAGCGAGATCCAGCACCTCATCACCCATTGGGAGTCGGTCCAGCCAGAGGACGAGCCGGATGCGATGAACGACGGCGATTGGCTCTGCCAATGTCAGGACTGGGACTCGAAAGCTTTTCGCATGACGATTACCTCTCGCAAGGCCCTCGAGAAGGACGTCGCCGAAGTCGCCGTCGATATCGTGCTGTTCAGGCAGGCCGACCCGCGCGACGCATTCCTGACTTTCCGGCGCGAAGAAGGCCGCTGGATGCTCGATGACATGTACACCGAGGAATATTCCGATGGCATCAAGGCAGCCTTGCGCCAGACCATCGTCGAAGATGAGAAACTGAGGGCGGAGCAGAAATGACTGTCGCGGCCATCAGCCAGCATGCGCGAAGATTTGTGGAAGGTCGGCTTCCCGATTGGGTCGAGCCTCGCTGGTTTTCGGACAAGGATGAACTCTACAGGTTATTGCCGGAAGTCGAGATTGGCTGGTTCGATGGGGCGGGTTTCGGCGCCATGCTTGATGCACCGCTTCATGCGCAAAGGCTGAGGTGGCTGAACACCTTTACGGCGGGAGTCGAAGCCTGGCCTCTGGAAGACCTGCGCAAGCGCGGCGTGATCTTCACCAATGGCACCGGAGTGAACGATATTGCCGTTGCCGAATATGTGATCCTCGGCATGCTGGTGCTTGCAAAGCAGTATCATGAGGTCGTCCGGGCGCAGGACCACAGCGAGTGGCTGCCCGATGCGCCTGGCAAGATCGAACTCAACGGGACGCGTGCGCTGATCGTCGGAGCAGGGGCGATCGGCACGCGAGTCGCGGCCTTGCTCGCCCCGTTCGAAGTCCATGTCACCGAAGTTCGCCGCGGCGCCCGGGAAGGGGCGATAGGCGCAGATGAATGGCGCGACCGGCTTGGCGAGTTCGACTGGGTGATCGTGCTGGTGCCTGCCACCGCCGACACCAACGGAATGTTTGGCGAGGTGGAGTTTGCGGCCATGAAGCAAGGTGCCTCGATCCTCAACTTCGCACGGGGGAGCGTCCTCGATCAGCCTGCGCTGATTGCCGCCGTGAATTTGGGCCATCTGGGCGGCGCTTTCCTCGACGTGACCGATCCCGAGCCATTGCCGTCCGATCACCCGCTCTGGAAATGCGAGAATATACGCATCAGCCAGCACCTTTCCGGACGCTCTCAGACCGCGCTGTTCGCACGCGCCTCCCAGCGGTTTCTTGAGAACCTGTCGCGGTGGGAGAAGGGGGAGGCGCTGCTCGGCACTGTCGATCTCGACCTGGGCTACTAGACTGCGCCCGTCATACGTCATCCAGAATGAGCAATTCCGCTTCGACCAGGGTGCGAGGCGAGGGCAGGACGGTCTGCTCGACCGAGACGACGGTCGCGTCCGCGACAAGTTTGTCACCCAGCGAGAATTCGTGATCGGGCAGGGCGGCGATGAACAGGTCTGCCGCTTCCATCGCTTCTGCTCCCTCAAATGCGAGGGCGATGGTGTGCCGGGCACCCGAAAAGGTGACGCTGGCCCAAGGCTTCTCGCTGTGTCTGACGAATTCGGCGCCAGCGCCGGCCAGCTCCTGCAAGGCGCGCACGATGCGTTTCCAGGGTGCGCGGCGATTGGCAACGCGGGTAGCCATGGCGCGATGCGAGATAGGATCAATTTGCATGAGCAGCCTCCGAATAGGTGGCCACGAACTGTTCGATCCGTCTGGCGGTATGCGGACGGGGAGTGCGTCCGTTGCGCAGATCGGCGACGAAGCGCGGGTCGTGCGCAGCGAGCCTGCCGAATTTGGTCCAGGGCATTTCATGTTGGTTGAGGACCTTCTCGATCTTGCGCAGCAGCATGGTGTTCCATCTCCTCCTGTTCGTTTCGAATCGGCCATTTGTTCCATGGTTGTTCCGTTCCAATTCCTACCCGATTATCCCCTTTGCATAGGTAAGCGAGGGTGATGAACCGGGTAGGAAGGAACCTACTTGGAACAGACAGGAAGGAGACGGATCAGCGCAGCGTTTCTCGCGCTGGCTGTGCTGTGTGTTGGGTGGGGAAGTCAGGCGCGGGCGCTAAGTAGCGTCGTTGTGGAAGGCTGCGGTCAACCAGATAATGTCATGCGGGGCAGCGGTGACTTCTCGGTTTGCAATTTCATCCGCGCTCAAGATTGGCTTTCCGTAAAGGCAGACGTTAGTTTTGCGGCTGATCTTGAAGCTATCGGTATATTCGCAGGTTCCAACCATTACCATGGGACCGCCAGTTCCGTCAGCAGCCGAAATTATATTTTCGACTGGCCAGCCCAAGTGGCTTTCAAGTTCAGCGGGACGCCTGCCATGCGGTGGAACAACAAACCTAATCCCGCCACCTCCTTCGACTACAGTGCCGCCAATGTCTGCGAGCATCTTGGCTCGATCAAGCGAGCCAATCCTAACGGAGCCAAGGAAGGCGCAACTGTATGCAGGGGTTTGCCCTCCATCAAGGAGAAAATTGCGGGCAAGGAATACATAAGTGCCATCGGACAATTGACGAAATTCCAAGGGGCCAGGGATTACCGAAACGTAGGCTCGCAATTGCTTGAGCGCGGTTTCCTGACCAATCTTCGAGAGTTCCCTCGCTTGATCGGCATTCCCCTCAGCAGCCTCGGCTTGTCTCTCGGCGATAGCGAGCGCGCGTTCTTGAGCGGCAGCCGCTTCTCGGCTTTCGCGTCTAGCACGTCGCTCGAAGGCCACATTGAGTCTGTTTCCGCGTCGGGCCTCGCCCAACGCACCGCTAGTCTGGCAAATAGTGATGATAAGGCCAATCACGGTAGCAAGCGACAATACAGTCCCGATGATCGCCGCTATCGTTGCAATTCGGGCTTCTCTCGCTGCTTTTTCAGCAGCGATGGCGGCCCTCCATTGAGCGCACAAGTCAGCGGCCTCGTGATCTTGAGCGTCATAGCAGGCATCGGAATAGCGCTCGGGATAGGGCCGGTAGGACGACTGCGCCGTTGGGGCTGGAGAGGCGGAATTCTGGGGAGAAGCCTGTTTCTTTGCTGTGGTGCCAGCAGTTTCGGCTTGTTTATTTGGCTGCTGTGGTCCCGCGCCTAGTAGAAATGCTGCGGCCAGAAGAACGCCCCACAACTTCATTGATCCGCCCCCAATTGCGAAGAGGCAAGATATGCGTGATAATCAAGCCAGAGTCACGATAGGTGCAGAATGATAACGCTTCGCGAAGCAATCGACCAAGGCAAGCTGCAGCAGTTCATCCGGGAGCACCCGGAAATTGAAGGCGATATGGACGCCTTTAATCGGACTGTTGAGGCAATGGCCCGAAAGTCGTCAGAAGATCGCCCAGCATCGTCTCAGGACGGCTCCGACGATTGAACCGGAACTCGGCTTCCTTCGCATACTTCCACAGGTGCTTGGGGCTAACGTGAATGTGTGTGCCCTGAATTGACCGCTTCAACTGTGCCCAGAAACCTTCAAGGCTGTTCACGCTGACATTGCCGCGAGTGTATTCGCCAGCGGAGTGATTGACCTTGCGGTGCTGGTAGCCTTCAAACGCCAGATCGACATAGCCGCGATGCTCGTCAGTATGGATTTCAGAGCCGGGAGCAACGTGATCGGCAACATGAGGCAGGAGATTGTCGCCACGGCGGTTCTGGACAACCTCAGTGACCACATGACCGCCGCGCTCAAGCATGCCGAACACGACCGTCTTGCCCTTGCCGCCCTGTCCACCGGCCTTGTGGCCACCTATGAATGTCTCGTCAGCTTCAACAACCTTGCCAGCACCGCCTAGGATGCCGTCACCGTCCACATCGGCCATGTGCTTGCGGATCAGATCAGCCATGCGCCATGCGGTCTTGTAGGTCACGCCAAGCTGGCGCTCCAATTCCTTTGCCGCGACACCGTTGCGCGTGGTGGTGAACAGGAAGATCGCGTAGAACCACAGTTGCAGGGGAGTGCGGGTCTTTTCGAAAGGCGTGCCGACAGTCGGGTGCAGGTGATGGCCGCACCACTGGCAGGAATAGGCGCGCTCCGCCTTGATGCGAAACCACTTCGAAGGGCGCTCGCACTTGGGGCAGGAAAAATCCTGTCCGAACCGAACATTGAATAAGTGCTGCAAACACGTTTCCTCATCGGGGAAACGCTTGAAGAATGCCGCGATAGTGTTGGGTTTCTGTGCCATGCACTAGGATATATCCTACGCCGTTACGTATGTAAAGGGGATAATTGGGAATTCCTACTTGTCTAGGAATTTTCCTTCGGGTACGGATTAAAAGATGGAAATTGCCGACGCTCGCCGAAAACTGCTCGAACTGTCGCAACAGCGCGGCACGAGCCTTTCTGCGCTTTCACGGCTTCTTGGCCGTAATTCCAGTTACCTGCAGCAATTTGTTCGCAAGGGCAGTCCCCGCAAACTGGAGGAAGTCGATAGAGCCATTCTCGCCCGCTATTTCGGTGTGGCCGAGAGCGAACTTGGCGAGCCGGAGGAAATTTCCTTCGCAAAAGGTCTGACTGCCGATGCCGACTGGGTGGATGTTGCCCGTCTCGAACTTGGCGTGTCCGCGGGACCGGGCGCGCTCGACGAAGGGGAACAGTCGGTCGGTTCGCTGCGGTTTTCCCGGAACTGGTTGCGCCAGCGCGGTCTCGATCCTGCGAGACTATCGACTGTCGAGGTAATCGGCGATTCGATGGAGCCGACCCTGCGCGACGGCGATGAAATCCTCGTCGAACGGCTTGCTGGCGCTCCCCGAGACGGCGTGCATGTCGTGCGCCTGGATTCGGCTTTGCTCGTCAAGCGGCTCGACACCAGCAGGCCGGGCAGGCTCATGCTGTTGAGCGACAACCGTGCCTATCCTCCGATCGAGGTCGATTTTGGCGACGCCCACGTTATCGGCCGTGCTGTCTGGAAGAGCGGTCGCATCTGACCCGGTCTCTCATGGCGCGCAGCATTGCAATTGCTGGCGTGCGGGGCCATCTCGCTCACCATGACCGATACCAATGAACCGCCGATGCGCGTCGCGATCCTGCCAGTTACTCCGCTCCAGCAGAACTGCTCGCTGCTCTGGTGCACGAAGACCATGAAGGGCGCGCTCGTCGATCCGGGCGGTGATCTCGACATGCTGAAGGCGGCGCTCGAAAAGGCAGGCGTCACGCTGGAAAAGGTGCTGGTCACGCACGGCCACCTCGATCACTGCGGCATGGCGGGCGTGATGGCTCAGGACATGGGCGTCCCGATCGAAGGGCCGCAGGAAGAGGATCGGTTCTGGATCGCGCAGCTCGACGAGGAGGGCTCGCGCTGGGGGATGGAATCACATTCCTTCGAGCCCGACCGCTGGCTGAAAAACGGCGACAAGGTGACGGTCGGAGAACTGGAACTCGACGTCTACCACTGCCCCGGCCATACGCCCGGTCACATAGTTTTCCACCACGCTCCGTCTCATTTCGCGGTCGTCGGGGACGTGCTGTTTCAGGGATCGGTTGGCCGAACTGACTTCCCGCGCGGAAACTTTGACGAGCTTGTCGAATCGATAACCGGCAGGCTGTGGCCGCTCGGCAATGATACGACCTTCGTTCCTGGCCACGGGCCGATCAGCACCTTCGGGCAGGAACGGCAGACGAATCCCTTTGTCGGCGATCGGGCGCTCGGCCGCGCCTAGGCGTCAGAACCGTCCAAGCGCGATTAGCACGGCTATCACGGCAAGGCCCAGCAAAGTCAGCATGGCGATGCCCGTGCCGATTCCGCGCAGCATGTTCGGCTCGGCATTGTCCATTCCCAGTGCATGCATGACCCGGCCCAGCATGAACAGCGCTCCGACTACGGCGAGCCAGACCCCGCCTTTTCCGGTGAGTTCGATCGCGGCAACGAGGATCAGGACAAATGGCGTATTCTCGCCGAAATTGGCCTGGGCTCGCATTCTGCGCAGCAGCGCGGCGTTGCCGCCATCGCCGTGCATGACCTTCTCGCTCATGCGCAGGCGACCGATGCGCATCATATGCCACACCGTGATGATGGCGGCCGCCGCAGCCAGGCTGAGCGTGGTTTGCAGGATCATGTCGTTATTTTCTCCCCCTCGTCCTCGCTTGCACCTTGCGTCAGATGCATACGGGTTGCAACATGCGTCAAATGAGGTATAGGCGCGCCTTCGTTCCGCCGGCCACAGGCCAAGGCGGCCTTTTTATACAACCGGATTTATCAGGACAGGTGCCGAGATGGCTGTTCCGAAACGCAAAGTATCGCCGTCCCGCAGGGGCATGCGTCGTAGCCACGACGCCCTCAAGGCCGAGGCTTTTCACGAGTGCTCGAACTGCGGCGAACTCAAGCGCCCGCACAACATGTGCACGGCTTGCGGACATTATAACGGGCGCGAGATTATCGCGGTCGGGCTCTAAGCCCTACAAGACCGGAGATCACGCATGAGTCTGCCGCGTATCGCCGTTGACGCGATGGGCGGCGATGAAGGCGTGCGCGTAATGATCGAGGGCGCCGCGCTCGCGCGTCGTCGGCACGATCGTTTCAAATTCCTGCTGGTCGGCGACGAGAAGCGGATCAAGGCCGCGCTCGACAATCATCCGAACATGCGCGGCGCTTCCGAAGTGCTGCATGCCGAAGACACGATTGCGGGCGACGAAAAGCCCAGCCAGGCGCTGCGTCGCGCCAAGACGACGTCGATGGGCATGGCCGTCGAGGCTGTGAAATCCGGCGATGCTGGCGCAGCCGTGAGCGGCGGCAATACCGGCGCGCTGATGGCCATTGCCAAGATCGCGCTGCGCACCATGCCCGGCATTGACCGTCCCGCGCTTGCGGCTCTTCTGCCGACGCTGGGCGACAACGATCTCGTCATGCTCGACCTCGGCGCGAACACCGAATGCGACGCGCGCAACCTTGTCGAGTTCGCGGTCATGGGCGCTGCCTATTCGCGCGTTGCGACCGGGCGTGCCGCGCCGCGGGTCCGCCTGCTCAACATCGGCACCGAGGAAATCAAGGGAACCGATGCCTTGCAGGAAGCTGCGGCTGTCCTGCGCAGGGCGGAAGGCGATCTGGCGCTCTCGTTCGACGGTTATGCTGAAGCTGACATTCTCGGCAGCGGGCAGTTCGACGTGGTCGTCACGGACGGATTCTCCGGAAATATCGCGCTCAAGGCGGTCGAGGGTACGGCAAAATTCGTCGCCGACCTGCTCAAGCGCAGCTTCACCAGCTCGCTGCGGTCGAAGTTCGGGTTCCTGATTTCCCGTCCCGCGACGGAGCTGCTTCGCCACCATCTCGATCCAAACAATCACAATGGCGCAGTGTTTCTCGGCCTGAACGGTATCGTCGTCAAAAGTCACGGCGGCGCAAGCGCGGCTGGTGTCGCCAATGCCGTCGCCGTTACGGCCCGTTTGCTGGAAGAAGACGTGACAGAACGCATCAAGGCCGACCTTGCTACTGTAGGCATGGATGAACTGCGTCGCGCAGCAAACGCAGCGGTGCGCGCCTGATGCTTCGCTCTGTCATTGCCGGCACCGGCTCTGCCTTGCCACGTCGCGCTGTCTCGAACGCCGAGCTTGCAGAGACAGTCGACACGAGCGACGATTGGATCGTCGAGCGCACCGGCATCCGCAACCGCTACATCGCCGGAGACGATGAGACGACAGCCAGTCTCGCCACCGACGCTGCGCGCAAGGCAATCGATGCCGCTGGCATCGAAGCGAAATCCATCGACCTCATTATCCTTGCCACGGCCACCCCGAACCAGACCTTTCCTGCCACGGCGACCCAGGTTCAGGACGCGCTGGGATGCAACGGCTGCATCGCGTTCGACGTGGCAGCAGTCTGCTCCGGCTTTCTTTATGCCGTTGGCGTCGCCGATGCGATGATCCGGGCAGGCAGTGCCAAGCGCGCCCTCGTGATCGGTGCGGAGACATTTTCGCGCATTCTCGACTGGGAAGACCGCACGACCTGCGTCCTGTTCGGCGACGGTGCGGGTGCAATCGTTCTGGAGGGGCGCGAAGAAGCCGGGGACAAACCGCGCGGCGTGCTCGCAACCAAGCTTCATGCCGATGGCGCTCACAACCAGTTGCTCTATGTCGACGGCGGTCCTTCGACAACCAGGACCGTGGGTCATGTTCGCATGAAGGGCCCGGAAGTCTTCAAGCACGCCGTCGTCAATCTCGCTTCGGTTCTGTCCGACGTGCTCGGCGAAGCAGGTCTGACCAACAACGACCTGGATTGGCTCGTGCCGCATCAGGCGAACGCGCGGATCCTCGACGCCACGGCCCGCAAGCTCGGCATGCCAAAGGAAAAGGTCGTCGTGACAGTCGATCGGCATGCGAACACATCGGCCGCTTCGGTTCCGCTGGCTCTGGATACGGCGATTGCCGATGGACGGATCAAGCAGGGCGATCTCGTCATGCTTGAAGCCATGGGCGGCGGATTTACATGGGGCGCGAGCCTGATCCGGATGTGATCCTTTGCTCTTTACCGTCGCGCTAATCGGTCCCAAAGTTCCATTCGAATGCGCATGAATGGTCAGACCGTTGCCTTTCCAATAAAAAGAGGTATCTTCTCTCCGGGGCAAGGGTCGCGTTACGGGGACTGGAGACAGCATGGGCTCCAATGAAACATTGACGCGTGCGGCAATCGCCGAAGCCATCCATAACCGGCTGGGGCTTTCCCGTGCCGAATCGCTTTCACTGGTGGAATCGATAATCGATCATATCTGTGACGCGCTCGCGAATGGTGAGAACGTCAAGATATCGGGCTTCGGCACCTTCCTCTTGCGAGACAAGGGCGAGCGTATCGGCCGCAATCCGAAGACGGGAATCGAGGTTCCGATCACGCCGCGCCGTGTGATGACCTTCCGGGCCAGCCAGATGCTGAAGGATCAGGTGGCCGGCAAGTGACCGACTTTGGCGCCTTGCGTGACGAGCCTCTGCCGCCATTTTCCGACGGCAAGGCTCTCGATGCGATGCGCACGATCGGCGAGGTTGCCGGGGCTTTGGGGATCCGCCAGCACGTTCTTCGCTATTGGGAAGAACAGTTTCCGATGCTCAAACCTGTCAAGCGCAGCGGGGGCAGGCGATACTACCGACCGGAAGATGTGCGCCTCATTGCCGCCATAGACCGGCTGGTTCATCGTGAGGGTTATACCCTGCGTGGCGCGCGGCAGGCCCTGTCACGAGGCAAGGTGGGCGAATCGTCAGCGACGCTGGCATCAGGGCAGCAAGACATCTCGTTTTCCACCGATGCGCGCGAGCGACTCGTCGCGATCCGAAGGCGACTCGAGGCTGCACTCAAAGCCGCCTGACCCGGCAGAAGAGCCAGCGAGTCACGATCCCAATTCAGGAATTACCGTACGGGTTCCGGTCCAAGATCGGGGTCGAGATCGCGCGGGCGCATGACGTGAACGAGTCGCGCAGTGCCGTCGTCGATGTCTTCCCATCTGTCGATGTCCAGTTCCAGCACGGCAAAGGCCGCGGTCGGGAACTTCACTTCGACGATCTCGCGAAGAGGACTCGATCCATCGTCCGGGACGAGATCGAAAATCAGATCCTCCAGCCCCGGATTATGTCCGACCATGATGATCGAGGCAGGATTGCCTTCCTGCTCACGCAGCAGGTCCATCAAGGTTGCCGAACTCGCGAGATAAACTCGCCGATCCCAGATCACCGGCGGCGATTCGCCGGAGGCGTCGCTGGCGATCTCGATAGTCTGGGTCACGCGTGCAGCCGGAGAGGCGATGATCCTGCTCCAGCGAACGCCATAGTCGCGGATATGGACGCCCATCAGCGCCGCACCCTTGCGACCGCGTGCATTCAACGGCCGGTCGAAATCGCGCAGGCGCGCATCGTTCCAGTCTGATTTGGCGTGACGAAATAGGCCAAGAAGCTTCATGTGAGTGTTCGGTTCAGATCCTGGCTCGTGACTGATTCCCCTGAAACATGTCCGGCAACGAGTTGTAAAGCCTCGTCGAGCGTAACCCGATCGACGGGAGTTCCAGAAGGGAAAGCATCGAGGAGACGGGAAGGAAACGCTGCCGAAAGGACCACGAAATGGCCGTGGTCCTGACGGGTGCGAATCAGCCTGCCGAAAGCCTGGGCAAGGCGGGCGCGGATAATCTCATCATCGTAGGCCGAACCGCCATTCGCTGCCCGCCGGGCGCGGTGCAATATTGACGGACGCGGCCAGGGCACCTGCTCCATGACGACCAGCCTCAGCGAATGTCCGGGAACGTCGACGCCATCGCGGAGAGCATCGGTCCCGAGCAGAGAAGCACGAGGATCGTCGCGAAAAATGTCGACCAGCGTGCCGGTGTCGATCGGATCGACATGTTGGGCATAGAGCGGCAGCCCTTCTCGCGCGAGCCGATCGGCGATGCGGCCATGAACCGCGCGCAGCCTGCGAATGGCGGTAAACAGGCCGAGCACGGCCCCTTGCGCCACCTCGATCAGCCGCGCGTAGGCGCCCGCGAGCGCCGCGAGGTCGCCTTTGGCAACGTCGGTCACAATCAGGACCCGTGCCTGACGGGCATAGTCGAAAGGGCTTTCGTGTTCTGACAAAAGCGGCTGGCTGTGCAGGTAATTGGCCCCGGTCCGGCCAATCGCACCTTGCCAACCGGCATCCTCGCTCTGTCCGTGGCCGCCTTTCAGCGTGGCCGACGTAATCAGCACGCCATGCGCCGGTTCGAGCACGGTGGCGGCAAACGGCTTCATCGGATCGAGCCATCTGCGCTCTATGCCGATATCGTATTCGCGCGCCTCGGACCGTTCGACCATGAGCCAGTCGACGAACTGCGGATCGCCAGGCCCGCCCATCCGCTCCAGCAAGGCTTCCCAGGCACCAAGCAGGTCGACACGCCACGCGAGTGAATGGCGGGCGCCATCGATTCTTGCCCGGCCTTGGGCATCGAGCCAGTCGGGCGGTTCGGCGAGGACTGCTTCGAGGCGGAGGCCAAGCTGGATCAGCGGGCGGCGAAGATCGGATAGCGCGGCTTGCGCCTTGCCGGCAAGTTCGACGAAGGGGCCTTCCAGTGCGGCCGCTTCGGTCTCCATGCCATAGCCTGCTTCGGCGCTGCCGCTCTCGTCGCGCGCGTAGACCAGCGCCCGCACTTCGGCGAGAAGCTGCTCAACAGGGCCGGACGGGGCATTCTCCGCCAGGCGCTGCATCCAGCCTTCCGATGGCAGGACTTCTGCTGCCTCGCGCGCTGCGGCAACGGCAATACCACCGGCTTCGTCATAGCTGGCGACGTCGGCAAGGCGGGCCGACAGTCCTCTGCGCCTGCCTCTCGAATTGCGCTCCGGGCCAATCACCCAGCGGCGCAGTTCGATCGTTTCCAGCCCGCTGAGCCGGGCAGCGAAGGTCGAGTCGGCAGCGGCGAAGATGTGATGGCCTTCGTCGAAGACAATGCGGGTGGGTCGGTGCGCGAGGTCGCGGCCTCGCGCCGCATTGACCATGACCAGCGCATGATTGCCGATGACGAGATCGGCCTGGGCGCCGGCGCGGCTGGATCGTTCGATGAAGCATTTGCGGTAGTGCGGGCAGCCACCATAGACGCATTCGCCGCGTTGATCGGTCAGCGAAGCGATAGCGCGGCGGCGGAACAGCGTACCCAGCCAGCCCGGCAGGTCACCGCCGATCATGTCGCCATCGCTGCTATAGGCTGCCCAGCGCGCGACCAGCTGGGCGAGAATGGCTGGTCGCCCTGAAAATCCGCCTTGCAGCGCATCTTCCAGATTGAGCAGGCACAGGTAGTTCTCGCGGCCCTTGCGGACCACGACCGGCCTGCTGCCGTCCTCGCGCCGGTCAGGCCACGCACGCCTGCTTTCGGCGCGAAGCTGGCGCTGCAGGGCCTTGGTGTATGTCGAAACCCAGACCGTTCCACCGGCCTCCTGCGCCCACAGGGATGACGGAGCGAGATAACCCAGTGTCTTGCCGATGCCGGTTCCGGCCTGTGCAATGACCACATGCGGATTGCCTGCCTTCTCGCGAGGCGCGAATATCCGTGCCGCCGACATGGCAAAGTCCCGCTGCCCCTTGCGTTGCTCGGCCTGCGCGCCGGTCAGTTGCACGAGACGGTCGAGGACGTCCCTGTCCTCAAGCACCACTTGTCGTGGCTGCGGCACTTCGGCTTGTTCCTCCCATTCCGGCAGGCGCGCGAAGAGCCATCGTTCTGCTCTATCAGGCTTGGCGATATGCGCTGACAGTGGCCCGGACCACGGCCACCTCAGGCGAGCAAGCGCCTCCAGGCTCGACCAGGCTCCCTCGCGCTCCGGCCAGTCGGAAGATTCGCAATGGGCCAGCAGTTCCCCTGCGGCAATTTGCAGGAATGCGGGAACCCCGGCATCGTTTTCCGGCTCGTCGAGACCGAGCGCGTGGGCCAGCCCCTTGGGCGTAGGCACCACAAACCGGGCCGGATGGACGAAAGCGAAGAGCTCAAGCAGGTCGAGGCCCGAAAGATCGGGGTAGCCGAGCCTCGAAGACACCAGTGGCGCATTGAGGATGAGGTGCGGCGTATCGGACGCGGCCATCACGGCCTCGCCCTTCGTTACTGCTCCCGCGCTGCCATCCACGCCGCACGACCAGCAGCCGGCATGGCTTGCGTGGAGCGCGGGAAGGGGCAGGGTGGCCATCACGCCACCCTAGAACACAAGTGGAACGCAGGACAAGCACAGCCGAGCCGCCGTCCCCGGCGGCCATCGTGTCAGGCGGGCACGGCCTTGGATTCCGCATCATTCGATGGCGCATCGTCCTTGTAGGACATCGTCAGCTGCGGGAACGGAATCTCGATCCCTTCGGCATCGAGCGCCTTCTTGATCGCGATGACCACTTCGCTCTTGGTCTCGCGCAGGTCGCGCGGCGCGGAATTTGCCCACCACTGGACGAGGAAATCGATCGAGCTGGCATTGAACTCCTGCGCATAGGCCACGATGGGCCGCTCTGTGTTGACCTCCTGAACGGTCTCGACGGCTTTCAGGATCACATCGCGCGCGTGAACCAGATCGGCATCGTAGGAAACGCCGACGACGATTTCGTTGCGACGGATCGTTTCATCCGTGAGGATCTTGACCGGGTTCTTGAACAGCATCGAATTGGGCACGACCGTCAATTCGTTGGAGAGCTGGCGGATATGGGTCTCGCGCAGCGTGGTTTTCTCGACCCGTCCTGTCATCCCCTCGAACTCGATCACGTCGCCAACGTTCATCTTATCGCGCAGCATCAGCAGCACTCCGGCAAGGAAGTTCTCGAATATGTCCTGAAAGGCAAAACCGATGGCCAGGGCACCGACACCCAGACCCGCGACGGCTCCGCCCAGCGTGAAGCTGGGAATGGCGATCGTCAGCGCAATGACCGTTCCAACCAGCCAGATACCGAGCTTGACCAGCGTATCGATCAACAGCTTGAGATCCTGACGCAGGCTGGTGCGCCGCGTAATCATGTCAGCGATGCGCACAGCCGATCTCGCGAGCATCCAGGTCAAGAGCAGAACCAGGAGGGCGATGGCCAGTGTGGGCAGCATCTGCACCATGCCGGTAGCCATTGCCTGGAGTTGCTTGTTGAGAGTCTCGATGTAATTCATTGCTGCTCCGCTTGCTGGTTGTGTCGACATCTGAACATAACGGCGCCGACGCTGGCTGGTTCCGACGAATAGGGCAGACCAATCTTCGCACTTGCGAAATCGAGTGCGAAGCGCAATGGACGGCGACCATGAGCGACACCATGATCCACGACGCCCTTATCGAAGCCGCGCGCGTATCGAAGGCGTGGCCGTTCGAGGAAGCCCGCAAGCTAGTCAAACGCTATCCCGATGGCAAACTGGGCGGGGCGCCCGTGCTGTTCGAAACCGGCTATGGTCCTTCGGGCCTGCCGCATATCGGCACCTTTCAGGAAGTGCTGCGCAC
>JAGREN010000086.1 GCA_020446505.1 Novosphingobium sp.
TCCAGCGCCGCCACCAGAAGGTCGTAGAAGAAGCGCCTTCGCCATTCGTCACGCCCAAGATGCGCAAGGCGATGGGTGAGCAGTGCGTCGCGCTTGCGCGTGCGGTCGATTACCACTCGGCAGGCACGGTCGAACTGATCGTGTCCGGCGCCGACAAGACGGGCGAGAGTTTCTACTTCCTCGAGATGAATACCCGTTTGCAGGTGGAACACCCCGTCACCGAATCGATCACCGGTGTCGATCTCGTCGAACAGATGATCCGCGTCGCCTATGGCGAGAAGCTGGCCATGACGCAGGATGATGTGAAGATCAGCGGATGGTCGATCGAAAACCGCGTCTATGCAGAGGATCCCTATCGTGGCTTCCTGCCATCGACGGGCCGCCTGTCGCGTTACCGCCCGCCGGTTGAAGGCTGGACCGATGACGGCGCCGAGAACGGCCGTCGCGGCGTGGATGGCGTGCGTGTCGATGATGGCGTCTACGAAGGCGGCGAAGTCTCGATGTTCTACGATCCGATGATCGCCAAGCTCATCACCTGGGGCGAGACCCGCGACGAAGCTGCCGACAAGCAGATCGCTGCGCTCGACATGTTCGAGATCGAGGGGCTGGGCCACAACATCGACTTCGTCTCGGCCATCATGCAGCACTCGCGCTTCCGCTCGGGCGAATTGACCACCGGCTTCATCGCCGAGGAGTATCCCGAGGGCTTTACGGGAGCGGCCGCGTCCGACGACCTGCTGACGAAGGTCGCTGCAATTGCCGGTTTCGTCGCGACCGCGCGTGCCGACCGGGCTCGCCGTATCGACGGCCAGCTTGCCGAACCGCTCGATCCGCCGGGCTCGTGGCATGTAACCATCGACAAGAAATCATTTGCCGTTGAGCTCTCCGAAGACGGCCTCACTGTCGATGGGGAGCCGGTCGAACTGGCGATGGAATATGCGCCGGGTGACAAGCTGGTCGTGGCTGAAGCCGGAGATGAAGTTCTCGGCGTCAAGGTCGAGAGCACGCGCAAGGGCTTCCGCATGACCACGCGTGGTGCGATCCATCAGGTCGAAGTGCTACCTGCCAACATCGCGCATCTCGCGGGACACATGATCGAAAAGATCCCGCCCGATCTTTCGAAGTTCCTGATCTGCCCGATGCCGGGCCTGCTGGTGTCGCTCAACGTGGTCGAGGGCGATCATGTCGAGGCGGGTCAGCCACTTGCGGTGATCGAGGCGATGAAGATGGAGAATATCCTGCGCGCCGAAAAGTCGGGCACGATCGCGAAGATCAATGCCAAGGCCGGCGACAGCCTTGCGGTGGATGCGGTGATTCTGGAGATGGAGTAGCCAGAACAGGCACAAGATGCACCTCGATCATGATCCCGGCGCGCCTGCGGCACAGCAGATCGGTTTCGCCGATTTCCTCAAGGTCGATATTCGCGTCGGGACGGTGATAGCCGCCGAGGTACTTGAAGGCACGCGCAAGCCCAGCATCAGGCTGCGGATCGATTTCGGTGCGGGGATTGGCGAGCGCAAGAGCGTCGGGCAGGTCGCCGCGCTCTATGCGCCGGAAGAACTTGTCGGCCGGCAGGTCGCCGCGGTGGTCAATTTTCCGCCGCGTCAGATCGGCAAGGCACGCTCTGAAGTCCTGACGTTGGGTTTCGCGGACGAGGAAGGCCGGGTTGTCCTGTTTTCGCCCGACAGCAAGGTGCCGGACGGTTCGCGGCTGTTCTGACGCGCGTCCGTCAGGCGCCTCGCGCCAGTTCCTCGTTGAGGAAGGCTGCCACGTCATCCAGCGAAACGCTCTTGTCGAGGTATGCCTTTCCGATCCCCTTCATCAGCACGAAGGGCAGGGTGCCTGAGTCCATCTTCTTGTCGTGCAGCATATGGGCGGCAAGCGCACTGCCGTCGCAGGCAAGGTCCAGCTGCCGAAGTTCGCTGCGCATTCCGACGGCATCGAGGTGCGCTGCTATCCGCTCGGCGCTGACCTTGGGCATCAGCCCGGCGCGAGCGGAATAGCGCGCGGCCAGAACCATGCCGATCGCGACAGCTTCGCCGTGGAGCAGGTGTGCCGAATAGCCGGTCTCGGCCTCTAGCGCGTGGCCGAAGGTGTGTCCGAGATTGAGCAGGGCGCGCGTGTCTGTGGTTTCGCGTTCGTCCTCCGCGACGATCCGCGCCTTATGGGCGACGCTGTGTGCAACGGCATATTCGCGGTCGCGCGAATTGCCTGAAAGCAGTGCCGGGCCGTTATCCTCGCACCAGGCGAAGAAATCGGCATCC
This sequence comes from Novosphingobium sp., assembly GCA_020446505.1. Lineage (GTDB taxonomy): Bacteria > Pseudomonadota > Alphaproteobacteria > Sphingomonadales > Sphingomonadaceae > Novosphingobium. Next base: position 2,265 of record JAGREN010000086.1, read on the forward strand.
CCGATCAGGCCATATTTGACGACTTCGGCATAGCCTGCGCGCAGTTCGCGTTCCGGCAGGGTATCGAGTGCGGCAAGATCGGCTAGGACGAGGGCGGGCTGGTGAAACGCGCCTACAAGGTTCTTGCCCGCACGCGTGTTTATCGCGGTCTTGCCGCCGACGCTCGAATCGACCTGGGCAAGCAGCGTCGTGGGAAGCTGGATGAACTGGCAGCCGCGCTTGAGGATCGAGGCGGCAAAGCCGGTCAGATCGCCGATCACGCCGCCGCCGAGCGCGAGCACATGGTCGCCGCGTTCAACCCCCTGTTCGAGCAGCCAGTCCACTGTCGAGGCGAGGGTGTCCCATGCCTTGGTCTGTTCGCCTGCAGGCAACACGCGCCAATGCGGTTCATGACCGTGATCGCGCAGCGCCGTTTCCACGACTTCGCCCCAGGCCGCATGCACATTGGCATCGGTCACAATCGGAACCGAACGCTTGCGCAACCTGCCTCGGCAATTGGGCACGAGTTCTGCTAGCAGCCCGGCTTCGACTCGCACTTCGTAGGGGCGGCCAGCCACGTCGACAGGGATCACAGCCATGCTTCGATCCCTTCCAGAATCTTGTCGAGAGTATCGCCGTGCGGACCGTTACCGCTCATCACATGGATCGGCGCCTTGCTGTAATGTACCTGGCGCTCATCGCGCAGGCGCGTGATGATTTCGCGCCGGTCGCCGTTTTGCAGCAGGGGCCGGTTGTTCTTGCGCGCGGTTCGCTCGACAAGGGTATCGACATCGCTGTCGAGCCATATTGCGATACCATGTTCGAGAATATCCTCACGCGTGCGCTCGTTGCAGAACGCGCCGCCGCCGGTTGCGATCACGCAATGATCGGCGCCATCGCCCATAAGCCGCGCGATGACCCGGCGCTCTCCGTCGCGAAAATAATCTTCTCCGTGGGTCTCGAAGATTTCAGGAATGGACATTTGGGCGGCTGCCTCGATTTCATCATCGGCATCGACAAAGGCAAAACCAAGCAGGCCAGCCAGCCGTTTGCCCACGCTCGATTTACCGACGCCCATCATTCCGACTAGAACGATAGGGCGATCAATCCGGCTTGCCAGCGCGGCAATTCGCGATGCTTCCTTCGAGGCGTGACGATGCTCCATTGCAGGCCTGCCTATAGTTGCGCTAACCGGCCTTGCAACCATTGCGAGGGACAGGTGTGACCAAGTCGAGACGTGGAATGGCGGCGGGAATTTTACTCGTCATGCTTCTGGCGGTCATTGCCGTGCTGTCCTGGAATGCTGGCGGGCCGCAAGACCTTCGCGAAATTTCGCAGCCCGTCGCCGTGCCGGAGTTGTCGAAATGAAGCTTCGCTGGATATTATCGGGTACTGCACTCGCCATGGCGTCGGGCTGGGCTCTCGCCCAGGGCGCGCCGGAATCGCTGCTCCCTCCCGGTTTTGACGATCCCGCTCCCGCCCCGGCCCCTGCGCCTGCCCAGGCGCCCGCTCCTTCGACTGCGCCAGCGCCAAGGTCGGGCAGCAGCGCGCCTGTTTCCGGTCCCAGTTCGCCGGTCGGTTCGTCGAGTCCCGCAGTTTCGGGTGTGACAGGCTCAAGCGGTTCGCTCGATTCCGGAACGACGGCCACCATTGCCCGCCTGCCGACAATCGAAGAACTCGCCAAGATGACTCCCGAGGAATTCGAGGATGCGCTTGGCCTTGAACCGAAGTTCGACATTCCGGCCGGATCGCGCCGTGCTGCAGAAAAAGTCGGGCTGATGGAAGTTTCCGAAGGTGGCCTTGCCGCCAATGCCATGGCCGGGGTGAAGCCCTCCCTGGCGCGCAAGGTGCTTACCGGCAATCGCGGCATGCTGGTGTCGCGGTGGGGGCACATCCTGCTCAGACGCGCGCTGGCCTCGCGGCTCGATGCCCCCGAGGGGATGAATGCTGCCGATTTCGCCGGCCTGCGAGCGTCCTTGCTCGTGCGCATGGGCGAACTGGATGCGGCTCGCGCGCTGGCGCAGGACGTTGATGTGGACAACTATACTGCGATCCTCACCAATGCCGCGTTCGATGCCTACGTCGGCACCGGAGACTTCACCGGCATCTGTCCCGTAATCGTCAAGCGCCGGGCGACGCGGGAAGATCCGCAATGGGAAGCGGCCAACGATATCTGCAGCGCCGCGCGAGGTGACGGCCGAGCCGCCCTGCAAAGGCTCGACCGGATGCTGCGTCAGGACAAGATGGCCGATATCGATGTGCTGCTGGCCCAACGCTATGCGGGTGCAGTCGGTCAGTCGCGGCGGGCTGTCACCATCGAATGGGACAAGGTCAATTCGATGACTCCCTGGCGGTTTGGCCTTGCGACGGCTCTGGGCCTGAGTCCGCCGGAAAAACTGGTCAACCTCAATGACCGGCGGATGTCCGGGGCGGCTGCGCTAGGGCCGGCAATCAGTCTGGCGGACCGGGCCGAGGCTTCCGATCATGCCGGCGGTTTTGGCATTCTCTCCAGCACTGCAATGATCGACCTCTACAGCCAGATCTATGCCGATCCCGACGTGGAAGGCGAATTGTCAGGGCGAGCCGAGAACTTGCGCCGCGCCTACGTCCTGCGGGATCCGGCAGCACGCAGTGTCGCCATGCAGACCTTGTGGAACGGCGCGCCGAATGCGCTGGAAAGATATTCGCGGCAGGTCCTGACCGCACAGGCGGCAGCGCGTCTGCCTGTCGATGAAAAGCTGGCCGACCAGTCCGGCGACATCATCGCCTCGATGCTGACCGCTGGATTGGACAGGAATGCCGCGCGTTGGGCGGGAATCGTCGACGATGGCAGCCAGGGGTGGGCACTTCTGGCAGTAGGGGCTCCGGGTGGAACGGTCGAAATAGACAGTGGTAAAGTCGGCTCTTTCGTCGACGATGACGATAGTCCGGAATCGCGCAAGTCTGCCTTTCTCGTCGCGGGCCTTGCTGGCCTCGGCCGCATCGATGCGGGCACCCGATCCGATTTCGACGACCGTCTCAGCCTGGATCTCAATCGCAAGTCGCGATGGTCCTCCTATATCGACCGCGCTGCGAGTCAGAATCGGCAGGCCATGGTGGCAATGCTCGCCGGTCTGGGCATGCAGGGCTCGGGATGGGACAAGATGACTCCGCGCCACCTCTATTACATCGTTTCGGCTCTGAGGCGGGTCGGATTGGAGGCCGAAGCGCGCATGATCGCGGCAGAGGCCGTGGCTCGAGGCTAGGTCGAAGGTGGCGCTCACGGCTCCGACCGGAAAAGCGCCGCTTGTGCAGAAAGCCGAGGCAGAAGAACGCTTTCTGCAAATGATGGCTGCCGAGCGCGGTGCTGCTGCCAATACGCTGGCGGCCTATGCGCGCGACCTGGCTGCGGCGCGCGAGGTGGTTGGCGACCTCTTGCAGGCGGACAGGCAGAGTCTGGGCTCGCTGGCCGGTGCGTGGGCTGACCTCGCGCCGTCGAGCCTGTCGCGCCGCTGTTCGGCCCTGCGGCAGTTTTTCGGTTTCTGCCTCGATGAGGGACTGAGAGCGGACGATCCTTCGGAAGCGTTGCCTAATCCGCGAGCGCGAAGACCTCTGCCACGCCTGTTATCCTTCGACGAGATCGAAGCGATGTTTGCACTGGCTGAGAACGATGCCAGCAGTGACAAGCCGGAAGCGGTGCGCATGCTTGTCCTGCTCGAACTGCTCTATGGATCGGGCCTGCGGGCAACAGAACTGGTAAGCCTGCCTCTCTCGGCGGTGCCGCGCGATGCTCCGCTTCTTACGATTACGGGGAAGGGCGGTCAGCAACGCATGGTTCCGGTCAGCGGACGTGCGCGGCAGGCTCTATCACGCTGGCTCGATCTGCGTGGTGGCGGGGGGAAGTTCCTGTTCCCTTCGCGCGGTGCAACAGGTCATCTGACTCGCGTACGATTGTTCCAGCTCTTGCGAAGCCTTGCTGCCCGCGCCGGGATTGCGCCCGAGAAAGTCTCGCCACACGTCCTTCGCCATGCCTTTGCCACCCACTTGCTGGAGGGCGGCGCGGATCTCAGGATTCTCCAGACCTTGCTAGGCCATGCAGATATTGCGACAACGCAGATCTACACGCATGTCGAGAGCGCAAGGCTTGTCGCTCTCGTCAACGAGCGCCACCCGCTCGGGGGCGGCTAAAGGGGAACAAGCAGCCTTGCAGGGCATTTGAACCCGTATCAGCGCAAAGATGGCTCGCTGTGTGCCGGGAAGCGGAAGAGGAAATCCAGACATGACCAAAGCAACGAAAGCTGTCCGAAAATCAGTGATTGCGACTTCGGGCGCGGCGATGGCCGCTGCGTTGCTTGTTGGCCAGCCCGCGTCGCAGGCGAGCGCTGCTCCAGCGGCATTGCCTTCAACCGTTTCGGGAATCAGCGCGGCCGACAAGCAGACCGGCGCAAAGGCGCATCCGGATCTGCTTGCAGAGTTCGGCGGCGCCATGACCGGACCGACCGCCAGTTATGTCGAACAGGTCGGCAAGACGATGGCCGTCCAGTCAGGGCTGTCGAACGCACGAGACGATTTCACCGTCACGCTGCTTAACTCGCCGGTCAACAACGCCTTCGCCATACCGGGTGGCTACGTTTACGTTACGCGGCAGCTCGCCGCCCTGATGAACAACGAGGCCGAACTGGCCGCCGTTCTGGGGCATGAGGTCGGCCATGTCGCGGCGCGGCATGCCAACAAGCGCCAGAAGGCAGCCACTCGCAACTCGGTGATTGGCGTGCTTGGCACGATCCTTTCAGGCGTCTTGCTTGGTGACGGCTCGCTGGGCCGCCTCGGCCAGCAGGTGTTTTCACAAGGCTCGCAGTTGCTGACGCTGCAATATTCACGCGGGCAGGAGATCGAATCGGACAACCTCGGCATCGCCTATCTGCGCAAGGCCGGATACGATCCGCGCGCGATGTCGACCGTTCTGGAGAGCCTGGCGCGGCAGAATGCGCTCGAAGCGCAGCTGCGCGGTACGAGCAATCAGGTGCCTGAATGGGCCTCGACTCACCCCGATCCAGCCTCCCGCGTGCGCGATGCGCGCAGCAGGGCTGGTAACGCGAGCGGCATTACCAACCGCGACACGTTCCTCTCCCGCATGTCCGGGATTGTCTACGGGGACGATCCCAAGCAGGGAATTATCAATGGGCGCAACTTCGTCCATCCGGTCCTGAAACTGGCTTTTCAGGCCCCGAACGGCTTTTACATGGTCAATGGAACCCGCGCTGTTTCGATCGCCGGACAGTCGGCCAAGGCCCAGTTCACGGGCGCTCCCTATGACGGCAATCTCGACACCTATGTAAGACAGGCCTTTGCAGCGGTAGGCGGCAATCAGCAGAATATCTCACCGCAGACGATCAACCGGCTGACGATCAATGGATTGCCCGCGGCCTATGGGATCGTCCGGGTCAACAGCAACAATCAGCAAGTGGACGTGCTGGTGTTCGCTTACGAATTCGCACGCGACCGCGCCTATCACTTTGTCACGCTGGCACCGGCTGGCCAGACTAACGTCTTTTCTCCGATGATAAATTCGATGCGGCGCGTTTCGCCTACCGAGGCTGGCCAGGTGCAGCCGCGCAAGCTGTCTGTCGTGACGGTTGCGAGAGGGGACACCATCCAGTCGCTGGCATCTCGCATGGCCTATAGCGACGCGCCGCTGGAGCGGTTTCTCGTGCTGAACGGGTTGGCGTCGAATGCGACGCTCCGGCCAGGCGACAAGGTGAAGATCGTCACCTACTGAGCCGACGGCGACTGCGGCTGCAGTTCGCCACTCCAGCAATTACCTCAAATAGAGCGCGCAAAAGAAAAGGGCGGCAGGTTTCCCTGCCGCCCCGATCTGTTGGTAAGCGTTAGCTGTTATCAGCCGGTGCTCGCCATCGACGACGAAGTCGTGTTGAAGGTCGACGAAATCTGCGAGCCGAGGCCCGAAGCAGCGCCGATCATGGCAACAGCGATAAGGGCAGCAATCAGGCCGTATTCGATAGCCGTGGCGCCTTCTTCGTTGCGAAGAAACTTCTTGATGAACTTCATTGGTAGTCTCCTGGTTTTGCAGTCTTCAGTACCCGGTCCGGCGAAACTGAAATTCCCGCGGACAATTCACTCATTAGGCGGCATTCCTTGCGAAATGTTTAATCCTAACCGCCTGTCGCCTCGGCTGATTTTGACGTTACCCTGTTCCACACGCCGGTGGTCTCGCTGGCGACGCCGTTGAGTGCGGTAATCATGGCGATCACGATCAACGATGCTATCAAGCCGTATTCGACGGCGGTTGCTCCCCGCTCGTCTTTGTTCAGCTTTCCAAACAGGTTTCTCATGTTTCGCGTGTTCCGCTTTTTGTCGAGGACACGGCGATTTGCTCCCATCGACCCTAAGAATTTCCTAATTGGAGAGATTAACGTGCAAAATATCTCGACACCCATGCTGGTCGTGGCGGCGGCCCTTATCGCGCCCGACGGAGTCGTGCTTTTGCAGCGCAGGCCTTCAGATGCGGTGCATGGAGGGCTCTGGGAATTTCCCGGTGGCAAGGTAAGTGACAGAGAAACGCCGGAATTTGCGCTTGTCCGTGAACTCCAGGAGGAACTGGGCATAACAATCGGGCAAGGCGATCTTGAGCCACTCGGCTTTGCGAGTGGCTGGACAGAAGGTGAATCCGATTCTCGTCCGCTTGTAATTCTCCTTTACACATGCGCGCGATGGGCAGGCGAACCGCGCTGTCTGGACGGAGCCAGCATCGATTGGTTCGATCCGGCTGTCATCGGATCGCTCGATATGCCGCCGCTCGACTATCCGCTGGCGCGGCAACTCGTCAGCAGCCTTTGAAATCGTCGTTGGTAGGTGCTTGCCAAATGCGACAAGGCTTTCTATGTGCCCATCTCCCGCGCGCCCGTAGCTCAGCTGGATAGAGCATCAGACTACGAATCTGAGGGTCGGACGTTCGAATCGTTCCGGGCGCGCCACTTTTCCAAAAGATCATGCAAGACGGTTTCCGAAAGGATGCCGTCTTTCGTCGTTCCTGGCGTCAGACAGGCATGACCCAGCGCGATTGTGCGCTTTATTCCATTTCGCATGCCGCGATAAGAAGAAGGCTGCCGCCGCCGATCTGGTGCCATTTGACCTTGACTGGACGGCCACGAACGAAGTTGCTCTCGCGTCTGGCGAGAAAATGACCGGGCCGCGCAGTTATGGAGGGATGCATGAAGGACGAAAAAATCCTGGTCACCGGTGCGAACAGCACAATCGGGGAAGCCTTGGCGCGCTCATTGTGCGGAGACAATGAAGTCTGGGGGCTTGCCCGCTTCGGCGATCCGGACAAGCGAAAAGCTCTCGAAGATGCAGGAATCAGAACGCATTCGATGGACCTTGGCAGCGGGGACTTTACGGGCTTGCCCGACAATTTTACCCGGGTTCTGCATCTCGCCTATTTTCGCGGCCCGCGACCGGAAGACATTCCAGAGGCGATGCGGGTCAATGTGGAAGGGACGGGCTTGCTCTTCGGTCATTGCCGGAAGGCGAAGTCGATCTTGTACATGTCCTCGCACGTCATCTACAATTTTTACGAAGACCCCTGGCACAAGGCGCGTGAGGATGAGCCCTTCGGAGGCGCGCCACCCTCGTTTTCGGCAACGGCGACGATTTCCAAGGTTTCGGGCGAGGGTGTTTCCCGCTACTGCGCGCGTCAGTTCAACGTGCCGGTTGTTATCGCCCGGCTGAACAGCCCTTACGGCAATGCGAGCGGCTGTCTGCCCACCGGAAACATGGATGCGGTCGTCGCCGGGGGCGACGTCTATGCGCGCTGGGATCCCGAACCCTATTCGCCGATCCATCTTGACGACATGTGCGACCAGGTCGAAGCGATGCTCGATGCGGCATCGGTCTCTGCCAACATCGTCAACTGGTGCGGCGACGAACCGGTCACGGTTCAGCACTGGACCAGACTGGCCGGCGAGCTCGCTGGCAGGGAACCCAGCATAATCGTTCGGGAAGCGCCGGGCAGCAAGCGGGGCAGCGTTGCCGATAGCACCAAGCGTCGGTCGATCACCGGCCCATGCAAAGTGGATTTCGACGACGCCTTTCGCAGGATATTTGCCGAACGGCATGGCTCAGCCGGAAAGGCGGGTGACGCCTGACAGCCACACCGTCTAGGGATCGATCTCCGAGACGGTGCCATTGTTCATGTCGTCGAGGTGGTGGAAGCGAGCCATCGCCTTGGCCAGTTCCTCGCATGCATTTCGGGAGGACACCCTGCGGCCCGAGCGCGCCAGAGTAGTAAACAAGGCCTGCGCCGCGTTTTTCATCATCGCGATGGCCCCTGCGCTACGGGGGTCGACTGGATTGCGGCTCTGAATATCTTTCGCCGCCAGCTCCTGCTCCCTTATCCGGGCCGGCACGATCAGGTGCACGTTGTCCGGTAACCTGTTCGATGCGAACGGGCCGATGAGGTCCGCGAAAAGGTACACCGGTTTGGCTCCAGTTGCAGCGCGGCCAGTGTCGAAATCTATGTCGACGTCGTGATCGATATCCTCTGCGCCTGCCATGTTCGCAGGTATCGGCAGGTCGAATGGAGTAGCGGCGTCGTTCCGGATCGTCCGATAGCGCACCTGCAGACGATCGAGGTAATTGGTCAGCATCTGATACTGGTCGGTCAAGGACGGCTGAACGCTCGCGCACATATCGCTCTTTCCCACCGCGGCCAGCGGTCTGACGGACACCCGCAAAGGCGCCTGTATGGCGGCGCGCGGGTTCCACGCGATCACGGCGAACAGGTCTGCCTGATCGGTCTGCCCGGTCGCGTCTCGCACCTCTATCCGTCGCCCGAACAGGCCATAACCGGCAAGTTTCGCAAACAGGCCGATCATTTCGCGCATCAGCACCGCGCGCCCGGCCTCATCGAGCCCCATGCCAGTAGTATCCAGCCCGACGACCAACCGATCGTGCGTCAAACCTGGGACCGGCGGGTTCGGGAAAGTGCGGATATAGCTTGCCAGCGCCGACCGATCGCGCGCGCTCATCCTGTAATGCGGCATGCGCTGGAACGACTGGCCTTGCGATTGCGCGGCGTTCCCGTCGAGAGCGCGGTCCAGCCATTTCTCGACCGCGTCCTGGGAAAGGCCGTCTTCGACGATCAGTGACGGTGCTGCGATGCCGCCCTCCGAGCCGCCGGTGCCGTATTCGCCGTGGCACGCCGCACATGAAAAAGTGTCCGGATTATCGACACGCTGTCCGAACATCTCGGTTTCGATCGGATCTCGCCCGATACCGTGCTGGAAAATCGAACGCCCGGTCTCAAGGTCGGAGACATTCGAATTCCCCGCCAGGAGCAGCCCGAAGCATGCTGTCAGGGCCAGCCTGTCATAGCCACGCATTCAGTTCGCTCGCGATACGTTCGGGCCTGGGCATGCCGTAGAGCCGGGTCCATTTTTTGGCCGATGCGCGACCGACGAGGATGACTGGCGGATGATCGTTACGATTGGGCTCGAAAGCGTCGAAGCCTTTCTGCAGGCGGTTTGTCTCAACGAAATCGCCGGCCAGGAACAACCATCCCGGCCCGGCCGCGTGCGCTTTCGCGTAGTCAGTCAGTTTCTGCGGCGTGTCGGAAATGGGGCTGAGCGAAATCGACAGAAACGCCACCTCGCGACCCATTTTTGCACCCATGAGCTTTTGCGTACGCGAAAGCAGGAGTGACTGCATCGGGCAGACGCTCGAGCAACCAGTGAACATGAAATTGAGCGCGACCACCTTGTTGCCCATCGCGTCGCGAAGCAGCTTCATCCGGCGCCGCGTTCGTGCCTCGGTAACTGTCATCTCGAACAGCCGCACCGGCAGGCGTGCAGCACCGGATCTCGCTGCGAGGAGCGGAGAGGCGGGGAATATCCCCGCACCCGCCACAGCGAGGCTTCCGGTAATCATGCTGCGACGGCTGTAATCAATCACGGTGACCTCCTTTACGATACCGGGATATCCAGGCCGAGCGTTTGGGCGTCGACCTTGCCGCCAAGTTCGGCATAGAACCGGTAGAGGCCGCGACGCGGTATGTTGGCCTTGAAGTGATAGCGGCCCTGACCATCGGACGTGACGTCGACGAAACGATGCCAGCCGCCGGTTTCGGCCATGAGCATCGCGTTGAGCAGCCTCGTGCCGGGAGGCGCTCCGTCGATCGCGAAGCGGACTTCCGATTCGCCCGTCTGGGGAGCGGAGAGCAGTCTGAGGACAGTGGCAGGGGCCGATTTCCGGGGATCCTGCCGGGCGAGCGCGGGGTCGGCCTCTCCGGCGATCGCGACCTTGCGGCAATGCGCCAGTTCGGGTTGGTCGATGCGCACGACAGCCAGGTAGCGTCCGCCATATTCGGGCACGAAATCGGTGCGGTATTCGCCGTCGTGCCCGACTTCGCGCACACCGCGATAGCGTAAGAGCAGGCCGGCGCTGTCCCCCGCGAGCAAGGGGAGCGACGACATGGCTGCCTGCGCGCCGTCCTCAGCAACCATGAACCCGACGCGCCGGTCCGGACTTGCGGCGATGATGCCGTTTCCGGGCACGCGCACGACGAGCGGCATCGGGCTGGGCTTTCTGTCGGTGGCGGCAGCCTCTCCCGCGGCAATCATGGCGATGCCCGGCGCGTCACCATCGGGATCGAACACGACGCGGGTCACGCCACCGGCGCGCGCGTGCGTAAAATAGAGAAAGCTGTCGGAGAACAGGACGTCGCGCACGGGATCCTCGGCCCCGATTGTCCAGCGAACCGCGCCGATCCGGGTGTCGAAGATAGCCACCGAGCGACCATCGGACGCAGGCAGTGCAAGCCATTGGCCCTGCTGGTCCGGCACGATGCGGGAGGCCTCGGCCTCCAGCGGCAAAGTAAACAGCCGACCGGGCTCGTCGCGATGAAGGATCGAAAGGCTGCGGCCGTCCGCGGCGAGGATGTAGGCACCATCTGCCAGCGACGAATAGGCCACGGATCGCGCGCCGCCCGAAACTCCCGAGAAACGGACGGATTTGCCACTGTCACCCTCGATCAGGCCGTGGCCATCCTGCGCCAGCGCAATCAGGCCGCCATCGTCCCCCCGTTGCAGCATGACCGCGCCCGTACCCAAGGCGATCTCGCCAACGATGCTTCCATCGGGCGAAATTCGCAGCAGGCGGCCATCCGCAGTTCCGGCGAGCAAATCCTCTTCGCTCGCATTAAGCGAAACAACGTCCGCTCCCGCCTCGATTTCCTTTCGCATTGCGAGAGGGCTGTGATCGAAAAGCCGGATCTTCGAACTGGCTTCTCCCGGCACCATGGCCAGCATCGTCCCGCCGGGATCGATCGACCACAAGGCTGGCAGGCCGGGAAGGCGGGTAAGGGAACGGATATTAGCAGAGGCCAGATTGAGGCGCGGGTCGATGAGCGCCAGGGTGCCGTCCTGCGCCAACTGGATAAGATCGTAGCCATTGAGGTCAGCCACGCCCGGCGGCGGCACGGGACTGCCCGCGAGGCGATTGACCCAGGCCTGGCAACCCGCTTCGCCGCCGTTGTCGGGCACCAGCCAGGCTGCCGGCGAAAGGCCCGTCAGCGGATAACCGCTTGCAGGGTCGCGCGCGTGGATGGTCAGCGTCACCGGAAGCCCGGCTTGCGGCCCACTTCCGTCGCTGGTTCCGATCTCAACCGAAACCATCGTCTCCTCCGGATCCTGTGCAATGGCTCCAGGTGCAATCGCCAGCATCGAGGGGACCGCGATCGCGGCCAGCAGGCGGTAGGCTCGGAACGTTGGTCTCACGGTGCCGCGACTGGGCAGGTCTGACTGATGGCGTTACCAGCTTCGATATAGCCCCAGGCCCCACCGGCCACGAATTGCCCTGCTCCATCGCGGTAGAGCCAACGACCCGGTGCGATCTTGCCAAGGTCGGCGGTCATCGCCTTCTGCGGTGCCATCAGTGCTCCCGAGGGCGAGCCGAAGCCTTTGAGCCCACGCTCGTCATAGCGATGGCCATAGGTAACGAAGGCGCGCTGGCGTGCCCTGCCGCCGGGGTGAACCAGACGCATCACCAGATCGTCGCCGGGATCGACCCTGATTACCGGCGTCTCGACCGGCTTGAAGCTCGGCAACAGCAGGCAGGCGGGAAGATCGAAGTTGTTGAGATCGACCAGTTGCCTCCGGCCTGAGTCGGGATTGGGATCAACTTGCTCGATAGGCGAGATCCCGGCGCGGGCGAACAAAGGCTCGGTGCGGTAATTGAAGGCGACGTCGCCGCTGTCGTAGCTGTCGTCGCAAACGTGGCAATCGGGGATCGATTGCCCATCCTTCTTGAGGTTGAGGCCATCCTGATAGACGATCACCGCTTCTTCGAAGCATTCACGGTCGTTCCCGCCGCCCTTGCCGGTGCAGATCCGTGCGCGCGTGCCACCTGCGGTCTCGGAGACAATTTCGGCATCCTCAGGCTCGATCACCAGCGCTCCGATCAGGCCCATGGCGGGATGACGGATCGGATCGGCCATCGAGGAAAGAGGAGCTACAAGGCCTTTCTCGGTTGCGAGCGGTTCGAAGCGTACCGAACCCGCGCTCCCTGCGGCTCCGGGTCGGTACAGGATGCGCCCGGCGTAGAACCGGGTGGTGGCCCGCAGATCCCGGCCCGCGATCGAAGTGTTGCCCGCACTCACCGCAGTGTTGAGGCCGACCCTTGCCCCGTCACCTTGCCGCACGTTGTAGCTGACGAGGGCTGCGTGCAGGCTGACATTCCCGCTTGGCGTCAACTCGTCGGCGGCGACATTCCGACCGGAGCCGTTGGTCCACGAGACCACCGGCGGCAACACCGCGTTGTCTTTGGTCGGGTGCATGTCGGCAAGGTTGTTGACCGTGTTGATGAAGGCCATCTCGCCGCTGCGCACGCGCAGGACCAGCGGCATATTCATATCGGTATCGGCGGGGACGTCCACTTTCGTGAATCCGGGCGGGACGCCGACGCCGTCTGCGGGACAACTCGGTTCGAACCCGGTCGGGGTGAGCTTGCCGACGAACTGCCGCGTGAGGACAAAGCGGGCCGCGTCCGGATCGGTGATCCCGGCGTGGCTGTTGTAGGTCAGTGAATCGTTTTTCGCGTCGATGCAGAACAGGCGTGCATCGATCGTGAAGTCGGGGCGCATCGAACCGAGCGCGACCAGCCCGTCGGGACGCCCGCTGAGCGAAGGGGCGAGCGCATCCGCGGCTGCCTCGGACGAGGCTGGCCTCGCGCCGTCGCACTTCGGATCGCCCTCATTGGTAGCTGCGCTGCCCTCGTCGCCAAGGATGGCGAGACGGCAGCGCATCGGATTGTCCGCGCCCGGCAAGGTTGGATCACGCGTCAGCGCGGGATCGGCATAAGTCCTGATGAGGCCCCATGCTCCGTTCCACAGTGCGTCGATCGAACCGGCATGGTAGAGATAGTCCGCAATGCCCTGTTCGGTCGGCACGTTGTCGATGAAGGCCAGCCGGTCCATGTCCATCTCGAAGTGTTCGGAGATGCCGACTTCCTGGGCGCTGACCCAGGTCGGTTCGTCCGATGCGGGTTGGCGTTTCCACCTCTGGCCATGCACGGTGAAGATGTGCTGCACCTCCTGGGCTCCCTGGATCAGTCGTACCTGCACGGGATCGCCTTCATAGGCTTCGAATATCTCGGTCGACGGGTCACCCGCCACATGGTTGCGCTTGCTGTCGACCGTCGACAGGTCGCCACCGACATTGGCGGCGTGCGTGGCGGTGTCGAAGACGAACGCCATGTCGCCGCGCTTCCCCTCGCGCTGGCGCCAGGTGCCGGTTCCCTCGCTCGTCGCGATGCGCAGCGGGATCGGTTCATGACGGTAATTGAACATGTAGGGGTCGTGGTGGTCGACCGAAATAGATTCCGGGCGATTGGGTGGGGCGACCGCAAATTGCTTGGGGCATCCGGGATCGGCCTCGCTCGGAGTGAACGCATCGGTGCACAGCAGCGCGAAGTCTGCCACGGCCAGCGCGAATTCGCGCCGGTTTCCGATCAGGTTCGGGGCGACGTCTGGCTGGTCGGGTGTCTGGATGATCGCCTGCGTGCCGACCGCCTGACCTTTCGAATCTTCCAGCGGGGTGCCGTCCGGTTTCTTCCAGGTGGAGCCCTTGGGTTCGATCAGCAGTGCCGAGTAGAACCCGTGTTGCTGGATCGTCGAGGGGCCAAAATGGTCATGCGTGAACACCGTCGAGATCGTGCGGTCGCGCTTTGCTTCGTCCAGCAGTGGGTCGGCCCACCAGCGCTGGGTCGTCGTCTGGTAGATCGGCAGGCCGTTGCTGTCCGTCTTGAGTGCCAGCCTGCGCGGCGTCTGGCCTGAAGCGCTCCAGTCGACCTTGCCGTGCGCGCTGTTGGCCGCCTTGAGGATTTCCCCAATATGATCGCGAGCTAGCGTGCCGTCTTCATAGTTGAAACCGTTGGCCGAGCCGTCAGAGGCGGTAACGTCGAATTTCACCAGATGGATGTGCTGGCCAATCGTATCGACCGGGGTCTTCACCTGGAAGGCGTCCTTCTCTGTGTGTCCCGAGGTGCGGTTGGTGTGGTAGAACACCACGCATTCGCCTGACCGGGCGCGGAAGAAGAACGGATCGGCCGACCGCCGCGCGCCCTCATACTCTGCGACGCGATCGGTCAGCACGTTGATGCGCGCCTGCGGATCGTGCCAGCCGTACTGGTTGACGACGAGGTCGAGTTCGATGGCCGACACTTTGTAGGTCCGCTCGCGAGTCATCAGCGAGGGAAGGTTCCTGACCCAGTGGTCGGCCTGGCCCGGCTCTTGCGGACACGGATTGGCAAAAGGCGCGCCGGCTGCAGCCGGCAAACCATTCACGAGAAAGCCATCGGGCGCGCTTGTTCCGAGGTTATCCGACAAAGGGCGCGTGATCCGGCCGCCGGGGCGAGAGTGGAACTTCATCGCCGCCTTTTCGAGCCATGTTCCGTCCTGTGGCAGGATAGCGAGCTTCACGGCCTCTATCGGGAAGGTAAAGTCAGCCTGATCGAGAGCCTGTTCGATCGGCAGAACCGTGCGCGCCTGCGCGATCGTGATCCCGTCAGGCAGTTCCGTCACATGCCGGGGCAAGCCCCCGTCCTCGAAGATGTCCTTGGGAGCCTGGGGCGCGCGATATCCGGCCTTGCCTGCGATATAGAAGGGATAGCCCGGCATCGCGTCGTCGCCTGCCTCGTTCAGGTAGGTCGGCTCGGGCGGCAGCGCCTGACCGGGCAGCGGGACCAGACCGGGGATCGGCGTTCCGCCGCTTGTCAGGCCGGTTTCCGGATCAGTTCCCAGGCCTTCCCACTCGCCGTTCATGCCACCGCCGTCGGGGAGGGCGCGCGTGCCGTCCTCGATCGTCTCGTGGACTCGCCAGAGACCCCACATGCCCTGCGCGAAGTGAGGATAGAGGTGGCAGTGAAAGATCGAATCTCCCGGCGTCAGGTTCCGGTTGCCGGTGCCGCCGTAATAGATCTCGTAGGAGAACGCCTGGAATGGCCCGATCGTCTGGCTGTCGAGATAGTTGCCCCGGCTGCCTGCGCTCTGCGAAAGCCACTGGTGTGCATGCAGGTGGAAGACGTGCGTTTCCTTCGGTCCGGCGTGGACGTTGTAGAACTTAACCCTGTCGCCGAGGTAGCTGTGATAGACGTTGCTCGGATCGTCGCGGTACTGCGGCAGCAGGGCCGGATCGCCGTTGGCCCAGCTCTGGAGAAAAAATTCCTCGTATGCGCAGTCGACGCATTTTTTCGCTGGTCCCTTGCCCATACGGTTGGCGAGCACGATCGTGCCTGCACCGCTCGCGCCATAGTTGATGGCGAAACCGTCGCGGATGCCGGCTAGCTGGCGGTTGCGTGCCTTGGCCAGCGCATCGCCCGGAGGCGGATCGTTCAGGATGGCAAAGTCGGCGGCGTGGACCGTCTTCAACTCGTCGTGGAACATGATCGCGAATTCGCGCCAGGCGCTGCTTCCCGACCGCGCCTGATCGGTGGCCGGCTGGCCGACATGCGCTGCTGCCAGCGGATCGACTACGATAGCTGTCAGGTCGCCGTGGACGATTTCGGCACGGTTCGCCCCGCGATCAGCAAGCATGTTCAGCACCGGATTGCCGTCGACCGGATCGAGCGCCTCGTAGTTGACGTAACCGGGCATTCCCGCGTTGGCGGTACAGTCGCTCCTGGTACCCTTCGCGCAGGTCAGCGCCAGTTCGTCGACCTGACTGCGATAGAATTTCGCACCGCGCGGTTCGACGATGACCATGCCGAAAAGGCCATGAGTCAGCGAGCCGCCGTTGCCTTCGCCCCCGGCGATGGCGGCGAGGCTGGAGAAGAAATAGGCGCCGGGGCGTGATGTCTTGAAGCGATAGGTCTGCCGCGCGCCGGGCTCGATGCCGACAAGGCCGGTTGCAAGCGGATCGTTGCCGTCCATCGCCTCAAGGCCAACGATTGCGATACCGGCACGACGGGTACGCGGATCGTTGGGCGGATCGGGTACGGTGATCCCGTCGCCGGGCTCTGGCAGCGCGTCTCCGGCCTCGGGTTCCTCTGCTACGCCTCCGCTGGTTGACATCGGCTTGAGCAGGTTCTGGAAATTGATCTCGAGAACGTCGCCGGCCGCCACGCGCAGCACCAGCGGGCGCGGACGGCGCGTTGCGCGCAGTACGGTCTGACCGTCTTCGGCGACCGTGGTGTCGCGCCGCAGCGCGTAGATCATCCCCCACGGATTGGTGGAGCCGAACCGGTTGTAGACGAGAGGCTGGTTTATCGCGACGACATCAGCCGTGACCGTCCGGCCGGATGGTGCGGAATCCTCTATCATCGGGTTGGTACTTGCAATTTTTCCCGGCACCGCGGCGCAGGCGGACAACAAGACGAGTAGTGCAAAGAGCGCTGCACAGCGCAGGTGCGGGATCTGGGTTCGCCCTGAAATTGTCATGCCGCGTCCCCCTTTTGGTCGTCAGAAAACCCTTATGTCGTCGATCAGCAATGCCGGTGGATTGGAAAACGCCTCGGCTGCCGGGTCGAGCAGTGTCCAGTCGGTGACCTCCTGGCCGTTCGCTACCGTCCAGGTGAGCGTACCCGTGAAATCTTCGGCTAGGTGCCATGTAACCAGCCGCCAGTCGGAGGCGCGCCTGCCTGACATGGCCAGGTCCGCGAGATCGCACAGGACATTGCGCTGAAGACCGTAAGACCCCGGATTGGTCGGCAAGGCTTCGAAGGTTGCGAAGTCGTTCCAGGGCATGTCGCCCCAGGTCATGAAATTGAAGGCGAAGACGAGCCGCTTGCCTTTCTTGAGCTGCACTGCCTCGCAGATGAGGCTCGCGCCGTCGGCGGCGATGGTCGGCACTCCGGATTGAGGCCGCACCACCATGCCGACGAGGTTCTCGGCAGCTTGCGGATTGACGCGCATGCTGCGCGCATCGACGGCTTCCGGATCGTCGATGCATACGAAGCGGCTGCCTGCGATCGGGGAGACCATGTGGCCGTCCGGCGACTTGAGCGACGTGCGTGTCTTGACGAGACCTCGCGTTTTGAAGCCCTTTGGCAACTTGGAGTTTTCGAACGAATTCGACCCGGATTCTAGCGGCATTACATACCCCCTTCGGAATTAATCCGTTGTGGATTGCCTATCTATTTCATTGCTTCTTTGAGTCGTCTTTGAGTCGTCGACTCGATTGCAAGTCGTTGCACGAGTCGTAATTCATGTCAAATCTACCATACTTATCGTTATAATGAAGTTACAGTTAATGGTATAATATTTCTCCATATTGAACATAATAGCGCCCCCTGCGAAGGGAATATTATAAAAGAAGTGTGATATTTTCACATATGCAGGAGTTACACGGTGGATAATGACTGTTAGCTAACAATATTTCGTGTTGCGGAACTGCAATATTAGGATCATTCTGCTGGCCCAAGATCCAAAGACCGGGCCGCATCGGCGATCTGCGGAATGCAAGATCGGCGATGGATGCGAAGTCCCGCCAGCACGGATCGCGCATCTCTGGAGGTGCCAATGGCTATCAGGAATCCCCATCGTCTGGCGTCGGCCGGCCCGACCGATCCGGATCACGGATTTCCCTTGTGGTTCGAGGATGCGAACGGCGTTCGCCTGGCTCTCGTCACGGCGCCCGATCCGATGGCGCCGGCTATCGGCGAGATGCCGACCCCCACTGATCCGGTGTCCTACCCGGCGAATTTTCCGGAAGAAGCCTTCTACTACATGGTGGAGGCACGACTGGAGGTCGGCGGCAACGGCGTCGTTGGCCGGGCCCGGGTCATCATGGCGCTCGAAGCGGCGTTTCAGGGCAACGGCTTGCCCGAATACGCCTCGACGATGGCGATGACGCCCAAGCCCCACCTCGGCGTCGTGTTTGCGCGCATGCGGGTGAGGATCGACGATCTCGTTCCGGGGGCCAGGTACGTCATTCGTCATCCCTACGGCGAAACCGACCTGTTCGAAGCAGACGACCGCGGGAGGATATTCGAGACCTGCGATCTGGGCGTGGCCGAGGGCAATACCCTCCGGGTCCTCGTCACTGGAGAGATCGCTCCGTTCCTGACATGGGACGCCGGCTTGCCGGTCGGCTACATCGGTGATGGTGCCACGGAGCATCAGGTCACTGGCGGGCCATTCCGCAATCATGTCGAGATTGCGGGGCCGGGGGTCGGGCAAGGCAGCGCGCATGCGGTCGGCCCCGATCTCGTGCGATCCACTCTCTTCACGGTCCAGGGACGCCGATTTGGGACAGTGCCCAACACCACGCCGTCAGGCCTGCCTGACCTTCGCATCAATTCGGCGGAATTCCGGATCTCCAAGAAAGAATTCCGGATCGGTGGCACCGTTTCCCCGGTATCCTTTGGCGGCCAGTCAAACGTGGTGACCGTCAGAGTCAACGGCACGGTGCTGGGTGACGCGCTCCCCGATGCAACCGGTGCGTGGGATTTCCGCGGAGCACAGGCAGGGACGAACCCTCCGACTCCGGCCTCGGGTTCACTGGTCCAGGCGACATCTCGCTCCGGGCAATCGGCAACCGCTTCGCTCACCGTTCGCAATTGAGCCGAAAACCGATCAAGCGGGCACAGATCGTATCGGAATGCCGGAGAAATTGCGCAGTACCGGCTGAAAAGCGACGGCGCGGACCAGTCAGGATGCATGTGCCTGAACTTTCGCCTTGGGGACTTCACAACACAGGCTTCCAGGTTCTCATCGAAAGAGGCGAGTTGGGAGAATTCAGAGCCAACTCTTTCCATCGCCTCGCCGACCGGGATACCGCATCGTTTCGGGAAGCGTGACGTGTCCAGAAAAGGCAGCAGATCTCCTGCCGAGGCTTGAACCCGCAATGGCCGGGGCGTTGCTTAAGATCGGTCAACTCAAATTGGTGAGTTTTCCTAAAAACCGATGCCCGATCCTGGTGCGCATCCCAGCAAGGATCGGCAAGATGAAAGAGTTTTCCGCGCAGCTGTCCAACATTCCGATGTCAGCCAATGCCAAGAAGAAAGCCATGTTCACAAGCCCCGTCACGGTGACGGCAATATCTGGCCTGTTCCTCATCGAGATTCTGCAACTTCTCGCACGCTTCTGATTCATCATGCGAGTCGTTCCGGTCTGACCTCGTGCGACAGGGGCGACGATCGCGGTTGCGGTAAGAAATAGCCCAAGCAGGAAAATCCGAAAAAATCGCGCACCGTACCCTGCGCAATGCCTCGCACATGACATGACGCTAGAACTGTAGCGTTCGATTTTATTGCATTGCACACAAGGCATGATGCGGTGCACAATGGGCTCATGCGCGTAGCCATAGTCGACGAAAGTGCCGCACGGGCCTCGATAATCGAAGAAGGTCTGTCTGCGCTCGACGGTTGCGAAATCTTCGTGATCGGTGAACGGCACGGCTTGCTCGCGCGCATTGCCGAGATTGGTCCGGATATCGTCTTGATGGACCTCGGCAATCCCTCGCGCGACGTTCTTGAAGAGTACTTTGCCGTAAGTCGGGCGCTCGACCGGCCGATTGCGATGTTCGTCGACGAAAGCGACGAGGAATCTATCGCAGCGTCGGTCGAGGCGGGCGTGTCTGCCTATGTTGTCGACGGTCTCGCGGCAAAGCGCATCCGGCCGCTGCTCGACCTGGCGGTGCGACGGTTCAATGCCTTCGCGCGACTGCAATCCGACCTTGATGAAGTGAAGGGCAAGCTGGCCGAACGCGAAACGATCGACCGCGCCAAGCGGATCCTCATGGACAGCCGCGGTTTCGGGGAGCCGCAAGCCTATGGCGAAATGCGCAAGGCAGCGATGGATCAGGGACGCAGGATCGTCGACATCGCGGAGGCCATCGTTACCGCGCACGAATTGATGGGAGGGAAATGATGACAAGCGAACTGACCATCGGCTTTCTCCCGCTTGTTGATGCCTGCCTGCCGATTCTCGCGCGCGAGCACGGTTTTGCCGAAGAGGAAGGCATTTCCCTGCGCATGGTGAAGGATGTCAGCTGGGCGACCGTCCTCGACCGACTGCTTTACGGGCACAGCGATGCCGCGCACCTCGTCGCGCCGCTTGCCATAGCTACCACGCTGGGCCGCGGGCGACCGGCGCAATCGCTTTCGGTACCCTTCGTGCTTGGTTTGAACGGCAATGCAGTCACGGTGAGGCCGGAAATTGCCGACGTGATAGGGGTGTCAGGCAAGCTCACCGACCCGTCCGAGGCAGGAGCGAAGTTGGCACTGCTGGCGCGCGAGCGGAAATTCGCGGGAAAACCCCTTCGTTTCGGCGTCGTGCATCGTCATTCGAGCCACAACTACATGCTCCGCTACTGGCTGGCATCCTGCGGGATCGTTCCGGACCGGGATGTGGAAATGGAAACGGTTCCGCCCCCTTTCTGCGCCGACGCCCTCGAATCGGGCGATGTCGATGCAATTTGCGTTGGCGAACCCTGGAACAGTGTTGCGGTCGAAAAGGGCGCCGGTCGGATCGTGCTCGCGACGGCCCAGATCTGGCGTAGGGGTGTCGAAAAGGTTCTGGCCATGCGCGAACCTGTGCTTGAGCAGCGGCGCTCGACCGTCGAAGGTCTGATTCGCGCGATGCGCAAGGCTGGAAAGCATTTCATCGATCCGGAAAACTGGGACGTGAACGCGCAGATTCTGTCGCGATCCGAATATCTCGATGGCGATGCCAAGCTGATTCGCCACGCGATCTCCGATCGCCTGCTGCTTGAGGCTGGTGGCGAGCCGGTGGAATATCCCGATTTCATGTTTCAATATCGCGAGGCGGCCAACTTTCCCTGGGTCAGCCAGGCGCAGTGGCTCTATTCGCAAATGGTCCGTTGGGAAGCACTCGAATACAGTATTGAGGACGCTGCCAAGGCCGGGCGTGTATTCCGGCCCGACGTTTACCGCAGTGCACTATCCGGCACTGGCGATCCCTTGCCGTCCGCCAATTCCAAGGTCGAGGGCAGTTTGACGCAGCCCACAGCCGTAGGCGCACAACAAGGAGATATAACCTTGTCTAATAACCGTTTTTTTGATGGTCGCGTATTCGATCCCGCCGATATTCCGGGCTATCTTGCCAGCCTTCCCTGACGGCTTCTGAACAGGAATTTGCTGTTGCAGTGCAAAATGGGGTTTGCGCCCGTCGAGCGAATCGCGTAGAGAGCGGTGCAGCGACGATGCAGCTGGCCGAAGTTGGCTTGCACTTCAGGCACGTCGCCTGACTAGAAATTTGAGTGGCAACGCAGCCGCCCGATCTGTTTCCGCAAGGGGACACTTCGAGGCGGCTTTTTTGTGTTGTCGTTCGCATGATCGGGGATTCAGTCACGATGACCAAGGTTGGGGAATTCAGGATTAACCGTCGCGCCGCGATTGCCGCATTGCTCTTGGCAACTGCGCTCGGTGGCTGCGGCAAGAGCGAGGCACCGAAAGGCGAGGCCGTGAAGGCTGCGGCGGTGAGCGGTGCGGTTGAGAAGCCCAACCTCAAGCTGGGTTTCATCAAGCTGACCGACATGGCTCCGTTGGCCATTGCCAAGGAAAAGGGCTTCTTCGCCGAGGAAGGTCTCAACGTCGAACTCGAACCGCAGGCAAACTGGAAAGTTCTGCTCGATGGCGTGATCGGCGGACAGCTTGACGGTGCGCACATGCTTGCCGGTCAGCCGATAGCCGCGACTATCGGCTATGGCACCAAGGCCGACCTCATCGCCCCGCTCAGCCTCGATCTCAACGGCAACGCCATCACCTTGTCGAACAAGGTGTGGGACATGGTGAAGGCCGATCTGCCGATGGAAGGTGGGAAGCCCAAGCACCCGATCTCCGCCTCGGTCCTCAAGCCGGTCGTTGCTGACTTCGAAAAGCAGGGCAAGCCTTTCAACATGGGCATGGTCTTCCCGGTCAGCACCCACAACTACGAGCTTCGTTACTGGCTCGCAGCAGGCGGCCTCAACCCCGGTTTCTACACGCCCGGCGACGTCGGCGGCACTGTCGATGCGGACGTGAAGCTTTCCGTCACCCCGCCGCCGCAGATGCCGGCCACGCTCGAGGCAGGCACGATCGAAGGCTATTGCGTTGGCGAGCCGTGGAACCAGGCTGCGGTGAAGAAAAAGATCGGCGTGCCTGTCATCACCGACGATGAAATCTGGCACGACAATCCCGAGAAGGTCTTCGGCCTGCGCAAGGACTTTGCCGAGAAGTACCCGGCGAGCACAGCCGCCATGCTGCGCGCCATCATCAAGGCGCAACAGTGGCTCGATGCCGATAACGGCGCCAACCGCGCCGAAGCGGTGAAGATCCTGTCGCAGTCCAACTACGTCGGAGCCGACGCCGATGTCATCGCAGCCTCGATGACCGGCAAGTTCACCTTCGAGCAGGGCGATACCCGCGATGCTCCGGGCTTCAACATCTTCTTCGACAAGTTTGCGGGCTACCCCTACTATTCCGACGCGATCTGGTATCTCACCCAGATGCGCCGCTGGGGCCAGATTGCCGAGGATCACCCGGATACCTGGTATTTCGACACCGCCAAGGCGGTCTACCGGCCAGACCTCTACCTCGCCGCCGCCAATGCTCTCTCCGAAAAAGGCGTCATTCCCAAGGAATCGGTGCCTGAAACAGACGGCTTCAAGGGCGAACAGTCGGGCTTCATCGACGGGGTGACCTACGACGGCAAGCAACCCAACGCCTACCTCGCCAAGTTCAAGATCGGTCTCAAGAAAGGCCAGAAGGTCAGCGCCTCGGGCGTGACCGGTGGCTGATCAGGCAAGCCAAGCAAGCAGGAGCAATTCCATGGCTACAGCATTTGCACCAACCCGGCTCGACAGTCACGATGACGCGGCTGGCCAGGCGGCAACCGCGGACTCCGCCACGGTCGTTACCGGAAGCAAGGAAGCGAGCGACGCCGGTGAGGCCGCGGCAAGCCCGGCTCTGGCGAAGTTCCGCGAACTTGGCGGCACATTCGGCAAGGCCCTGCTTGCGCCGATGCTGGGCATTCTTGTCTTTCTGGGACTCTGGGCTGCGCTGGCGCCGCAGGTCAATACCTCGCTTGGCGCGCTTCCCGGCCCGGTGGAAGTGGCCGGGCAGGGCGTCGCCCTGTTCGAGGAATGGCAGGCCGGCCAGCAGGCCAAGGCCGATTTCGAAGCGGCTCAGGCCGAGCGCATCGCAGCTGGTACCCAGACCGAAGCCTTCGAATACTCCGGGCCGCCGACGTTCCTCGATCAGATCTTCACCTCGCTGAAGACCGTCGCGCTGGGCTTCGTGCTGGCGACTCTGGTTGCGGTTCCCATCGGCCTGCTGGCGGGTCTCTCTCCGACCTTCAACGCCGCCATCAACCCGCTGGTGCAGATCATGAAGCCGGTCAGCCCGCTTGCCTGGCTGCCAATCGTCACCATGGTCATCTCGGCGATGATTACCAGCGCCGATCCGCTGCTGCCCAAGGCATTCGTGATTTCCGCGCTGGTGGTGATGCTGTGCTCGCTGTGGCCGACGCTGATCAACACGGCCGTGGGCACTGCCTCGATCGACAAGGACCTGCTCAACGTTGGCCGCGTGCTCAAGCTGGGCTGGTTCGCCAAGCTGACCAAGCTGATCCTGCCTTCGTCACTGCCCTACATCTTCACGGGCATGCGCCTCTCGCTGGGCGTGGGCTGGATGGTGCTGATCGCGGCGGAAATGCTCGC
>JAGREN010000087.1:0-12790 GCA_020446505.1 Novosphingobium sp.
ACAAGTGCGGCAAGGGCAATGCCGAAGATACCGTCAGCAGCGGTCTTGAAGGTGCATGGACCTCCAGCCCGGTGGCATTCACCACGCAGTATCTCGACAATCTCTATGGATTCGAATGGGTCAAGACCAAGAGCCCGGCCGGAGCGACGCAGTGGATTCCGGCCAACGGGGCAGGGGCGGACCTCGTTCCCGACGCCCATCGACCTGACGTTCGCCACGCGCCGATCATGTTCACGACCGACATCGCCCTGCGCGAGGATCCTGGTTTCCGTGCCATCACGCAGCGCTGGCAGAAGAACCCGCAGGAGTTCATGGATGCCTTCGCTCGCGCCTGGTTCAAGCTGACACACCGCGACATGGGGCCGCAGGCCCGTTATCTCGGCAAGGATGTTCCGAAGGTGACCTTCACCTGGCAGGATCCGCTGCCGGCAGCTGCTTACGCGCCGATCGACAGCAGCGATGTCGCAACGCTCAAGGACCGGATCGCGGCCTCTGGTCTGACCAATGCCGAACTGGTCCGCACGGCCTGGGCATCGGCTTCGACCTTCCGGGGAACCGACATGCGTGGCGGCGCCAACGGAGCGCGTCTGCGGCTCGCTCCGCAGAAGGACTGGGCCGTGAACGATCCTGCGGAGCTGGCAAAGGTTGTCGCCAGGCTCGACGCAATCCGCACCAAGTTCAACAAGACTGCGGGCGGCAAGCAGGTCAGCCTCGCCGATCTCGTGGTACTGGGCGGCGACGTTGCCATCGAGCGAGCGGCCAAGGCAGGTGGATACGATGTTACCGTGCCGTTCAAGGCAGGCCGCGTCGATGCCACGCAGGGTCAGACCGACGTCACCTCGTTCAACTACCTGCAGCCCAAGGCTGACGGCTTCCGCAACTACTACGCGGTCAATGCCGATTTCGGGCCTGTCGAGGCGCTCGTGGACAAGGCTGACAAGCTCAACCTCACCGTGCCCGAGATGACCGTGCTGGTGGGCGGAATGCGGGCACTCGGCGCCAATGCAGGTGGCTCCAGCGCGGGCGTGCTGACCAGCCGTCCCGGCACTCTGTCGAACGACTTCTTCGTCAACCTGCTGTCGATGGACACGGTATGGTCGAAGGCGGATGGAACGCCGGGACACTACCAGGGCAAGGATCGTGCATCGGGCACTGCGAAGTGGACCGCAACGCCGGTCGATCTGGTGTTCGGTTCGAATTCCGAACTTCGCGCCGTGGCCGAAGCCTACGCGTCCGACGACGCTCGGGACATGTTCGTCAAGGACTTCGTCGCGGCATGGAACAAGGTGATGAACGCCGATCGGTTCTGATCGGTAGCGATCGCGACACGGGGACGGGAGCCCTTTCGGGGGCTGCCGTCCTTGTCGTCTGGAGACGGGCTTGCCTGCCTCCCTTGCCGATTGAGGCCGCGATTGGTTAGGATAGGGCACGCTTATTTCCTATGCGGAAATCAGGAGAGCATGTGCCCCAGATCAGTATCGAACGCATCGAACAGGATATCATAGCAATTGCCGGCTTCGGTCTGCAGGAGGGTGGACGCGGGGTCTATCGGCAGGGTTTCGGCAAGGCCGACATGGAAGCGCGCAAATGGTTGGGCCGGACTTTCGACGATCTCGGTTTGTTGCACCGCATGGACGGCGCGGGCAATGTAATCGGGCGTTACGGAGCCGCTGACAGGCCCGCCATCGCCATCGGATCACACCTCGATTCCGTTCCTGCCGCGGGCATGTTCGACGGCGTTCTGGGCGTAGTCGCCGGACTCGAAGTGGTGCGCACCATGAAGGAAAACGGGATCGAGCCGGACTTTCCCATCGAGGTGATCGGCACGAGCGAGGAAGAGGGGCGTTTTGGCGGTATGCTCGGCGCGCAGGCGATGACCGGGCATGTTACACGAGAATGGCTGGAAACGGCCTGTGACGAGCGCGGATATGCACTGAAGGACGCCATGGCCGAAGCCGGGCTGGACGTACTCGACGCGCTCCATGCCTATCGCCGCCCCGAGGAACTGCGGGCTTTCCTAGAGCTTCACATTGAGCAGGGACCGATCCTTGAGGCCGAGCGCAAGACAATCGGCGTAGTCGAAGGCATTTCCGGCGTGTTCAAGTGGAATTGCCGCCTGATCGGAAAGGCCGGACATGCCGGTACCGCGCCGATGAACATGCGATCCGACGCCTTCATGGGCATCGCCGATTTCGCCCATGAGATCGAGCGCATCATCGACGAGGAAGGAAGTGACAAGAGCCGCATCACCATCGGCCATGTCGCACTCAAGCCAGGGTTTCCGCATACCGTGCCGGGTGAGGCCGAGTTCACCATCGTCGGCCGCGATCTCGACGAAGATGTGATGCTGGGGCTGGCCAATGCCTGCCGCCGAGTTCTTTCCAGCATCGCGCGCAAGCACAAGCTCAAGTTTGAATACGAGGAGATGAGCTGGCTCAAGCCTGCATTCTGCGACGTTGGGATAGCTTCGATGATCGAGAAGAAGGCCAGGGAGCTCGAATATGACTACATGGTCATGGCTTCCGGCGCAGGCCACGATGTGCAGTTTTTCTGTGGCCATACCCGCGCAGGCCTGATCTTCGTGCCGAGCGTAGGCGGGATATCGCATGCGCCCGACGAATGGACCCACTGGTCGGATATCGAGCGAGGTGCGCAGCTTCTGTTCGAAACGGCGCTGGAACTGGCCTGCGAGACAGTGCCGGCCTGATTCAGCCCGATAGCAAGGCAGCGATGTGACCGACGCTCTGGTTAGCGGCTTCGCGTGACAGCACCGCAGGCGTTCCGGGCGCCATCGGCGGGATCTGCGGATTGCCGCCTGACCAGGTTTGTCGACAGACCCGATGTGCGATCCGCCAGCCGTCGGGCGTGAGCGTGAGCCGATCGTCGTACCAGCCGGCCGTTTCGAACAGGTTGTCGCCACCCGGCATGTCCCGCATCAGCATGGCGCGGAAATAGGACAGGCACGTCGCGTCATTGCCGGCAATCGTGACGTGGTGATTGGTGACGAAGTGCTGAGTCGCATCGAAGCCTCTATGCGTTTCGGCAAATCGCGCCTTGAAAGGCTCAAGCCCTTCGAAAGGCTTCGGTCCGCCATAGTCGGCCACGCAGTCCGGCGTGAAGATCCGGTCGAACAGGTCGATGTTCAGGCTGTCGAGCGCCAGGGCATAGAGGTTGACGGTCTGCGTAATCGCCGCGACGTGATGCGTTTCCAAGCTGAATTCTCCCGATGCTAGGTGGCGAAGTGTGCCTTGACGGCGATCATGCCGACTTTCGTGACGATTTGCATCAGGTGCAGACGAACCTAGGCGGCCAAAAGATCCTCCATCGCGTGCAGTGCGATCGCATGGTTGAGGATGATGTCCTTGCGGGTATTGGCCGCGTGGTCATCGCTCTTGCGATAGTCCTCGATTGACTGGCGCAGCTTTGCTTCGTCGAACAAGCCGACTTCGGCGATCCGCTCGGACGACAGCCACTTGTCGATCAGCTTGTTGATCTCCGCCGTCTTGGCTGCGTCGGTGTGGGCGGGCGGTGCCATGAAGGCGAACTTCTCGCGCTTGTAGAGCACTTCGGGCAGGACATGCTTCATCGCCTCGCGCACGACCCATTTCTCGATGCCATCGCGGATACGGACATGCGGCGGAATGCGCAGCGCCAGTTCGGCGACATGGTGGTCGAGGAACGCGGGACGGCTTTCCAAGCTATTGGCCATGTCGACCCGGTCGCCGCCCCAGTTGAGGATCTGCCCCTCAAGCATGGTCTTGATCCAGGAATATTGCACCTTGTCGAGCACATGGCGCCCGTCGAGCATCGACTTGTCGAGGCTGTAGGCGATGGCCGCAATCGGGTCGTAATCGCCGAGTTTCGCCTTGAATTCGTCCGACAGCAGCGGTTTCACCCGCTCAAGGGTCAGCATCCACGGTTGGATCCAGCTTGGCGTGAATCCCATCACTTCCTCGAAGGCCGGGTGGCTGATCTGCGTCTCGGCCAGCACGGAGCCTGCAAAGATGGCGTTGCGCTGCTTCATGTCATCGCCTGCCGAGGTTTGCGCATAGGCTGGATCGTGGAGGAAGTAGTCCGCCTTGAACTGCGCATAGCCGCCGAACAGCTCGTCGGAGCCTTCGCCGGTTATGACGACCTTGTAGCCGACATCGCGAACGTGCTTGCTCATCAGCATCTTGGCGACGCCGAGCGTGTTGTAGAAGGTACGCTCGGAATAGAAGACCGCGTCCTCGAAATTCTTGCCGTAAAGGTCGAGCGCCTTGACCCGCAGGATATCCTGATCGGCTCCTGCCATTTCGGCCATTTCCGTGGCGATATGGGCCTCGTCGTAGCGGTCGTCGTCGAAGCTGATGGTGAAGGCCTTGACCGGCGATTGCTGGATCGCTGCTGCCATGCCGATGATGGAGCAGGAATCGATACCGCCTGACAGATAACAGGCGACCGGAACGTCGGCTTCAAGGCGGAAGGCGATGGATTCCACCAGTGCCTTGCGTACATTTTCGATGTGCTCTTCGTCGGGCAGGTCGTCGTGCTGGCCGTCGAGCGGGAACTCTGCGTCCCAGTAGCGCCGCTCCTCGACATCGAATCCATCGTCGGTCTTGCTCACGATCAGCATATGGCCGGGCTTGAGCGCGTGGATGCCCTCGTAGAGAGTCATGCCCGGCACCATCACCTGCATCATCTGGTGAAGCTGCGCCTTGGGGCAGACCTCGCGCGGAACGTCGGGGTGGGCGAGCATCGCCTTCATCTCGCTCCCCCAGAAAAAGCCCTTTTCGCTTGCGTGCCAGAACAGCGGACGGATGCCGAACCTGTCACGCACCAGAATCATCTGCTGCTTCGCCTTGTCGAAGATTGCGAAGGCGAACTCGCCGCGCAGGTGGCTTACGAAGTCGAGACCATGCTGGTGATAGAGCTTGAGCGCGATCTCGCTGTCTGACTTCGTATTGAACAGATACCCGTCGGTCCGCAGCAGGCCGCGCAGGCGCTTGTAGTCGTAGAATTCGCCATTGACGGTCATGATGAGATCGCCGGTGCCATCGTCCTCGCGGCCGAAGATCGGCTGATCTCCGGCGTTCAGGCCGATGATCGACAGGCGTGTGTGGATCATGGCGAGACCCAGCCCGGCATCGAGATGTTTGCCCCAGCCATCCGGGCCGCGGTGATGCATCCGGTCCGCCATGCGCTCGGCAATGGCGGGCATGTCTTCGCGATAGGTCTTGGGGCTCCAGACCCCGGCAATTCCGCACATGTTCGTTGCTTGTCCCTGGCTTGCGCGCTGCGAAGCGCGGCTCAGATGAGAAGGTTGTCGGGGATGGTGTTGCGCACGCGGTCGAAGATCGCGAGCAGCAGGGCCTGGCGCATCCAGACTGCGCCGTCGGCCTGATTGAAATAGAGGTTGTGGACGGTGGTATCGAGGTCCACGGACAGCTCCGATCCGCGCGCCAGCGGGTGCAGGATGACGGTGTCGTGCTTCAGCTTGCTCTGGGCGTTGAGCTGGAATTCCTCGTCGAAGAAGCGGTAGCCATCGCCGAGGAAGGCAATCGCGTTCATGTAGATCACGTCGAGATATTCGAGGCTGCCCTGCAGGTCGCGGCTGAAATTGATGCCGATCGGGCTCGCGTCGCACAGCTTGCGCATCTCGTCGCCCAGTGGATCGGCCATCTCCGAGAAAATCGTGATGTGATTGATGTTCTCGGGAAACAGCAGCGCCAGCGTAAGGAAGCTCTTTACCGTGCGCATGTTGCCGGGCGTGCCGATGATGCCGATGTTGATGCGGAACTTTTCCGGGATCGAGCCGAAGGCAATTTCGGGTCGCCACTTGAGCAGCGCATACCAGTCGGCCAGCGCCTGGGTCGGATGTTCGTCCGAGCCGTTGCCGCCGTTGATGAGTGGGATGCGCAGGTACTCGGTCATTTCGGCGACCGCGCTCTGTTCGGTATGACGCACGACGACGATATCGGCGTAGGAGTTGAACATCTGGCCGATGTCGCGCAGTGATTCCCCCTTGGCGACGCCGGTCGTCTTGGCATCGGCAACGCTGATAGTGTTGCCACCGACCGATAACATGGCGCTCTCGAAGGAGAGGCGGGTACGAGTACTCGGCTCGAAGAAGGCGGCGGCCATGATCTTGTCTTCCAGCGCCTTGCTCGCAGGATATTTGCGAAGTTGCAGATAGGCGGCGAGCTTGGAAAGTTCGCACAGCAAATCCTTGTCGAACTGCGCAGCGGACAGGATCGAACTTGTCCTCAGGCGGTCGAGCACGTCCATCCGCAATTGCGGGCCATATTGCAGCACGGACTCGGGGTTGGGGCAGTTGCCGATCCGTCCACGCGCGCGCTCGGGATCAGCCAGGTGCACGACCTGCGATGCGGGAGTGCTCACCAGCTTTCACCGCGTGCAATGTCGCGCACAAGAAGCGCGCCAAGGCCGAGCGCGGAAATGCCGCACCAGATGAGAGCGCCGTAGACGATCGTTTCGAGGAATGTGGCGGAGAAGGTCATGTCAGGCCTCTTTCAGGAGGTTCCAGTCGAATTGTGTCCGAGAGAGCGCAGCGCAAGCCAGCACCCAAGCCATCGACACGGCGGTGCCAATCGTGCTCGCCACGAACCAGCCAATCTCGAAATAGGAGACAAGGCCGATGCCGCCTCCGAGCAGCATCCCTCCGACCGCTCCGGTTGTCGTGGCTCTGCGCCAGTAAAGCCCGGTTACGATCGGCCAGATCATAGCACCGACCAGCGGTCCTGCAAAAAACAGCACGGATGCGAGGGTTCCGATGCGTGGGACGCAAACAGCCCAGGTTCCGAAACCCAGCACGAGGGTGACGATCTGCGCCACCGATTTGAGGCGCTCTGGCGTTGCGGCGGGGCTGATGAGCCGACGATAGATGTCCTCGGTAATCAGGTCGCTGGTCGCGGCCAGAAGGCTGTCGATGGAGGAAGCCAGCGAGCAGAACACGATAATGAAAATCGCAATCGCTCCGAACTCACCCAGCACATTGGCGATGACCAGCGGGCCGACCATGTCGGGGCTTGGCACGGCTACGCCAAGCGCGCCGGATGCGAGGGCGATGAAGCCTGCTGCAACGGGAATGGGAAACCACACCAGTCCGCCGATAAGGAAGGCCTTGCTGCCCACGCCCTCGCGAAAGGCAAAGGCGCGGCTCCACCAGACATTGTTGTGAAACACCTCGCCAAGGCCGAACAGCAGGTTGTTGAACAGCGCCATGATCGCGGCAGGAAAAAGCACGTCTACCAATGCGGGCTTGTTGGCGGTCAGGTTGGCGTGAATTTCGCTCACCGTGACGTTCTGAAGCACCGCAAATCCGACCACGACAATGCCGACGATGATGATGAGGCTCTGGATGAAGTCGGTGCCGATGACGGCGGCAAGCCCGCCGCGCATGGTGTAGATCACGCAGACCGCAAGCACGACGGTCATGCCCCAGACGTAGTCGATGCCGGCCAACGCTTCGAGCAGGATCCCGCCTGCCATGGCCATCGTCACCAGCCAGGTCAGCGAATAGAACAGCGTGAAGACGAGAAATATGCCCCAGGCCAGTCTGCCATAGCGCAGGCGGAAGAAATCCCCGCTGGTATAGCCATGCGGCATGAGCTGACGGATGCGCTTGGCGAGCGGTGCGAACAGGATCAGGCCGAAAGCAGCCATCGAATAGGCAAGCATCCCCCAGATGCCGAGTTCCAGCGCGAACTGCGGCGCCAGCATCGTGGTATTGGAGGTGATCCACGTCGCCGCAGCAGTCGCGGAACCGAGCGCGAGGCCGATATTGCGGCCCGCGAGCGCGTGATCCTCGAAGCTCTTGTTGCGGCGGCCCCAGTAGAAGCCGAGGCCGATCCACAGCGCACTGAACAGCGCGAGCAGCAGGTAGCCTGTCGACGGTTCGAGCAGGACGCTGGTCTCAGTCATCGCGCGCTCCCTTGAGGATCGTCACGATGATCGCGAGCGTGATGATGACGCCGATCAGGGTGAACCACAGCGCCTGCGAGAGCGACTGATGCGCGACCGTCAGAGACAGAGGTGTGGCGCTGAGTCCGCTCTCGCCCTTGAGGCGCAGGGTATATTCGCCGTTCGCCAGCCCGGAGAGGAAATAGGCTTGGGCCTTGCCTGCATAGAGGGTCTTTTCGCCTGCCGGGTCAGCCTTGCTCTCGATCGAAAGGCTAACAGGCTCGTCCGATTGCCATTGCACCAGAACGTGCCCGGTATCGCTGGAAAGCGTGCCTTCATCCGAAAACACGGGGGCTTGCGCGACTGCTGGTGTGACCAGAAAGAGCGCAAAAAGCACCATTGCTGCCTGCATCAGCGCAGCTGGCGCAAACCCATCACGCTTCCACGAAAATGAGAAAATCCGGCCTCTGCGGGAAGTCCAATGCTTCGCCGCGATATTCTCGCAAATTATAGGGATTCTTCTTCGCCCGTCTTGCCGGCCGACTTGCCGGTTCGCCTAGAGCTTTCGGCCCTTAACAAATCGAACAGGATATGTGAACCTTCAGGCGGAAATTGTGGAAAATACTCAAATCTGCCGACTTTGACTCATTGATTATCACCTGCGCGCGCCATTGTGCGCCGGTCAGGCATCCACCAGTTCCAGATCATTGCAGAATTGCTTTGTCCATTCCTGGACATTCTCGTCACGAATGGTGGGCAGCATTGCCGCGTAGCGCTGCTTGCGTTCCTCGAGCTTCATGTCGAGCGCGGTCTTGATCGCGCTGGCAAGGCCGTCAGGACTATAGGGATTGACGAGCACCGCCTCAGCCAACTGCTGGGCCGCGCCGGCAAATTGCGACAGGATCAGGACGCCGGGATCCTCCGGATCCTGAGCTGCAAGATATTCTTTCGCGACGAGGTTCATGCCGTCGATCAGCGGCGTCACCAGTCCGATCTTCGATGCCCGGAAGAAGCCAAACAGTTCCGCGTGGCTGTAGCCCCTGTTGACGTAGCGGATCGGGACGAGATCGACCTCCGATCGGGCGCCGTTGATCTGGCCGGTCTTCTGTTCAAGCAGGGCGCGGATGTCCTGATAGCTGCCTACGTCCTCACGGCTTGGCGGAGCGATCTGGATGTAGACGAGCTTACGAACGAGTTCGGGATAACCATCGAAAAAGCGTCCGATGCCGTCGATGCGTTCAGGCAGGCCCTTGGAATAGTCCAGCCGGTCGACCCCGATCATGGCCGTGCGGTGGCGCGTCGAGGAAATCAGGCGCTGCTCGGCATCACGGGCATCTTCGGTCTGACCCTGTGCCTGGAAATGATCCCAGTCGATCCCGATGGGATAAGCCCGCGCCACGGTCGTGTGCCTGCCGATAGTGATTTCACCCGTCGCATCGTTGACCTTCGCGCCGAACTCCTTGCGACAGTAATGAAAGAAGCTCTCGAGCCATTCCTGCGTCTGGAAGCCGATGAGATCGTATTCCAGCATCGTGCGCACCAGCCGCTTGTGATAGGGCAGGGACACGAACAGCCGCATTGGCGGCCACGGGATGTGCAGGAAGAAGCCGATCCGGTTTTTCAGACCACGCGCGCGCAACCTCTCTCCCAGCGGGATCAGGTGGTAATCGTGGACCCAGACGAGATCGTCCTGCTCGATGAGAGGGGAGACGGACTCGGCGAACAGTTCGTTGACTCGCTCGTATCCCTTGCCCGTTTCCCTTTCGAATTCGGTCAGGTCCAGCCGGTCGTGGAACAGCGGCCAGAGCGTTGAATTGGCATAGCCGTTGTAGTATTCGTCCACGTCGCGGGCAGACAGATCGATCGTCGCGGTAGTGACGCCATCGTTGCGCTGCAGGTTGACCTGACCTGCGGGCTCCTCGCTTTCCTGACCGGACCAGCCGAACCAGATACCGCCATAGTCCTGCAATGCGGAGTTGAGCGCGCCAGCCAGTCCGCCTTGCGCTCCGGCGGCGCCGCGCGCCTTGGCTACTGCGACCCTGTTCGAGATGACTACCAGACGTCCTATCGTACTTCACTCCACGGCTTGGACAGCAAGCCTGCACAATTGATCACACCGACCAGCGAATAGGTCTGGGGGAAGTTTCCCCACAACTCGTCGGTCTCGTAATCGAGATCCTCGCTGAGCAGGCCGGACTGCGTCGTATGGCTCAGCATCGTGGTGAACAAGGCGCGCGCTTCCGCATCGCGACCGGCAAGGTGCAAGGCTTCTATAAGCCAAAAAGTGCAGACATTGAAGGCCGTCTCCGGCGCGCCGAAATCGTCCTCGGCGGCATAGCGCAGCATGTAGTCGCCGCGCCGCAGTTCACGCTCGACTGCGGCGAAGGTGGATTTGAAGCGCTTGTTATCCGGAGAAAGGAACCGCAGCTCCACCATCTGCAGCAGGCTGGCGTCGAGGTAGTCGCTTTCGAAGCTGGCACCGTAGTGACCGCCGAGATCGCCGTTTTCGACCCAGGCTTCGACCTCGATCTTGTCGCGGATCACTTCCGCGCGTTCGCGCCACAAGCTCGCGCGTTCCTCCTTGCCGAGCCATTCGGCTGTCA
This sequence comes from Novosphingobium sp., assembly GCA_020446505.1. Taxonomy (GTDB): domain Bacteria; phylum Pseudomonadota; class Alphaproteobacteria; order Sphingomonadales; family Sphingomonadaceae; genus Novosphingobium. The sequence continues at coordinate 10,506 of JAGREN010000087.1, forward strand.
TGGCGAGCCGGTCGCAGGCGGCCCAGCTCATTACGGCTGAATAGGTGTGCACTTCCTGCCGGGTGCGAAATTCCCACAAGCCTGCATCCGGCTGGTCGTGCATGGCCCATGCCATCTCGCCGACCTGTTCCAGGCTTTCGAAGTCGCGGTCATCGGCCATGCGGAGCAAACGCCGGTCAATGAAGCCTTGCACCGTCGGGAGCACGATCTGTCCGTAGCAGTCGTGCTGGATCTGCTGGTATGCGGCATTGCCGACCCGAACCGGCCCCATGCCGCGATAGCCGGACAGCCACGCGGCAGTTGTTTCGTCCAGTTCACTTTCGCCCATGACCGAATAGAGCGGCTGGATCTGCCCGCCCTTGGCCGCATCGACGATGTTGCGCAGATAGGCGAGATACTTTTCCAGCACGTCGAGCGCGCCGAGCCGGTTGAGTGCCTGCACCGTGTAATAGGAGTCGCGGATCCAGCAGTACCGATAGTCCCAGTTACGCTCCGAATTGGGAGCCTCGGGTATCGACGTCGTCAGCGCCGCGACGATGGCGCCTGTTTCCTCGTGCTGGCACAGCTTGAGCGTAATCGCGCAGCGAATGACCTGATCCTGCCATTCGACAGGCGTTGCGAGGCCACGCACCCAGTGCTGCCAGTACTTGCGCGTGGCCTGCTCCATGCGGCGGATCTCTTCGCGCAGGTTTCCTGTGAAAGGTTCGTCAGGCCCGAGGAAAAAGTGCTTGTCTTCCTCGATCCGGAACGCGCGTTGTTCGAGAATGTAGCCGATCGGGGCATCGGTGCTGAGGCGCAGCGCCTGTTCGCCAACGAGATAGCGGATATGGTTGGTGCCGTTGGTCGTCTCGACGACGGAGGCGCCGTAATTCTTCATCGGGCGCACGACCACCCGAATACGCGGATTGCCGGAAACAGGGCGAACGATGCGGCCGATCGCGACCGGACGATACATCCGCCCCTTGTCCTCGTAACGCGGGCTGAAATCGAGAATCTCGACGGCGCTGCCGTCGTCGGCTTCGAGACGGGTAACGAGAATGGGGGTGTTGCGGATGTATTCCTGGCTCGAGCTGACCTGCCCGACGAGTTCGAAATGCCAGGTACCAGAACCCTTCTGCCCACCGTTCAGTAGCGAGCAGAATATCGGGTCGCCATCGACTCGCGGCACGCAGGACCAGACGATCGCTCCCAGCTTGTCGATCAGGGCGCTGACCTGGCAATTGCCGATGGGCCAGAGTTCGAGATCGCTAGTCACAGATTCAGCCATGCGTGAACGTCTCCCACCGTACCAAGCCGGAATCGCGCAGCAGTCGGCGCGCGATCCCCTACCAGAATGCCGAAACCGCCGAGATCAGTGCAAGCCTCGAAGCCGTCCTCGTCGGTAAAGTCGTCGCCGATAAATATGGGGGTGCGTCCCGCGAAGGGCGCCAGCACGGCCAGCATTTCCACCGCGCCGCCCTTGTTCACGCCGGGCCGGACCAGTTCGACGACGCAGGAGCCGTTCTTGATTGCAAGATCGTGTGCGACCGCGATCTGGCCGGCGAATGCGCATGCCATTGCCTCGGCTTCTGGTCTGGCGCGATAGTGCAGGGCAGCGCCGTGGGCCTTGCGTTCGTGAAGCAGGCCATGTTGCTTTGCGAAGGCGGAAAGCTCCTGATGTACCGTGTCAGGAAGAGGGTCAGCCGAGCGAAGCATGTCGCCCTGCGACGACACGATGTGGCCGCCGTGCGATCCCGCCAGAAAGAACCCTTCGCCAGTGAGATAGCGGCTCAGGTTGTCGATGCCGCGTCCCGATACCAGCGCCAACGCACCTTCGAGTCGCTCTGCAAGACTGCCCAGTCGCCTGCCGAGATCGTCGGATACTTCGATCGCATCTGGCCCGCTTGCGATATTGACGAGAGTCCCGTCGAAATCGACGAACAGCGCTATCGGCCCATTCTCTTCGAGCGCCTCGATCGGCGGCGGTGGGGGCAGGGCCAGACTTGTCGTCATAGCCCCAGACATAGTGCCAGCCGCGCCTGCGTCAAATTTCCTTTCGCAGATGCAGCAATTGTCGTGGGCCAGATCTCGACATGCAAAGCACATCATCTGCTGACGCACCGGGCAGCCGGTGCCCTCAGATCACCAGTGCGCGGGCAGCTGGCCCAGGCGGACTATGCCGCCTTTTTCATCTCCAGCCGTTCCCAGATTTCGACGAGAGCTTGCGTGAGTTCGCACATCATCTCTTCGGAGTGCATGGGGCCGGGAGTGAAGCGCAGGCGTTCGGTGCCGCGCGGCACGGTGGG
>JAGREN010000087.1:12819-13201 GCA_020446505.1 Novosphingobium sp.
GCAGGATGTCGCTGATCTTCTTGGCGCGGACCGGATCGCCGACCATCAGCGGCACGATGTGGGTGACCGAATCCATGACCGGCAGGCCAGCCTCGCGCATCATCGCCTTGAGCGATGCGGCAGCGGCCTGCTGGCCATCGCGCTCTTCGCTCGAGGCCTTGAGGTGCTTCACCGAGGCCAGCGCGCCTGCGACCAGTACCGGCGACAGGCTCGTCGTGAAGATGAAGCCGGGCGCATAGGAGCGGATGCAGTCGATGATCCGCGTGTCGGCTGCGATATAGCCGCCCATCACGCCGAAGGCCTTGCCCAGCGTGCCCTCGATGATGGTGATGCGCTCCTTGGCCTCGTCGCGGTCGGAGATGCCGCCGCCGCGCGGGCCGTA
>JAGREN010000087.1:13293-30866 GCA_020446505.1 Novosphingobium sp.
TCCATCGAATAGACGCTCTCGAAGGCGATCAGCTTGGGCGTGTCAGGATCGGCGGCTGCGAGCAGTTCCTCGAGGTGCTCGACGTCGTTGTGGCGCCACACCTGCTTCTCGCAGCCTGAGTTGCGGATGCCCGCGATCATGCTGGCGTGGTTCAGTTCGTCGGAAAAGATGATGCAGCCCGGCAGCAGCTTGGCCAGCGTGGAGAGCGTGGCATCGTTCGAGACATAGCCAGAGGTGAACAGCAGCGCACCTTCCTTGCCGTGCAGGTCGGCCAGCTCGCGCTCAAGCTCGATGTGGTAATGCGTGTTGCCGCCGATGTTGCGGGTGCCGCCAGAGCCGGCGCCGACATCGTGCAGCGCCTGTTCCATCGCCTCGATGACCTTGGGATGCTGGCCCATCGCGAGGTAGTCGTTCGAACACCACACCGTGATCGGCTTGGGCCCGTTGTGCCCGGCAAAGCAACGCGCGTTGGGAAACATTCCCTTGTTGCGCAGGATGTCGATGAACACCCGGTAACGTCCCTCCGAGTGCAAACGCTCAATCGCCTGGTCGAAAATCTGGTCGTAGTTCACGTAATGCCGATCCCACATAGGCCGCACGGCGGCGCAATCGCGGGCGCGTTAGCTCAAAGCGGGCAAAAAGGCCAGCGCAACGTGAAGTTAAGCGATCATGCGCGGAGGTTCGCGCTTTCGTCGAAATAGTGGAGCAGACCGCCTCGATCAGGAATGCGGTTGCCGGAGACGATCGTGAGCGCGGGTGCCTCTCTGCGCAGGTGTCGCAAGGCCCGTAGCCATGACTTGATGGCCCCGCGGTCCTCGGTTCTTCCGATGTCGGTCACGAAGCGAGCTGGCAGGCGCATTTGCTTCCAGCTTTCCTGAATCGGGGCGAGACTGCCTGCGAACAGGTATTCCTGACCATTGGCAAGCCGGACAAACACGAGCCTGCTACCCGGTCGCAATTTCGGAGTTGGTACGACGACGACGCCCGGCGCCACGCGATGAGGTTTTCCGAGCCGATCGGCCTGTTGTTGCTGGCTCAGGTTTGCGTCGAGCAATTTGGCCTGCCTGCTCGAACCCAGCATTCTCAGAGCGCCGAGTTGCTCAGGCACCGGGGCCAGCGGAATGAGCATGCGCGCTTGCGACAAGGCCTTGGTCACGCGCTTCTGGGCAGCGGAGGAAAAATTCTCGTGCTCGTAACGCCTTGCGTCTGCAGGTGTCAGCCCGCCACCGATCAGCACGGGCGCGCCCTGTGCGTATTCGAGCAGGAACGAGAAGGTATAGAGTTCGGTCGCTCGCAATCCCGTCCCGGCCGCTATTCTGTTTCCCAGGACCGATTGTCTTGCGACCTGTTCGAAGCGAATTCGTTGCGGGCCCGGCTCATCCGGATCCGTGGCGAGCCTGCGGAATTCCGCTACGGACAGTTCCACCGGCTTTGCCTTGGGTGCGCTGTTGTCGAGCATGAACCAGTAGTAAGGCGCGCCGATCGCCACCAGCAGGAGGAGCAGAACGCGATTGAGTCTGCTCATGTCAGAACCCTTCGATCCGTGTCAGGCCGTAGCTGGCAAGCCCGTCTCGATAGGCTTCGATGGTCTCGCCGTCACGGGTGAACAGGGCAAGGTCTTCGCGATCCCGTCGAAATTTCTGCCCTTCGGTCAGCGAAGCGATTCTGCGAGCGATGCCTTCCGCGCCGTGGACGAATTGCACACCGGGTCCAAAAGCGGCCGCCAGCTCAGGTTCGACAAGCGGGAAGTGGGTGCAGGCCAGCACCACGGTGTCGATTTCCTCACCTCCCGGCATGGCGCGCAGGGCAGCAACGGTCCGCTCGATAACCGCCTCGTCGACGCGCTCGCCGCGCAGTCGCGCTTCTGCGGCGGCGACGAGTTCCGGCGCTGCCAGGCGCAGCAATGTCTTGTCCGAGGCGAAACGGGCCTCGAGCCGATCGACGTAGCCTTGCCGGATTGTCGCTTCGGTGCCGAGCAGGCCGATCACGCCGCTGCGGGTCATGGCCGCTGCAGGCTTGATCGCCGGGACTGTTCCTACAATCGGAATTTCCAGAACTTCTCGCACGGCATCGAGCGCGATCGTTGAGGCCGTATTGCAGGCAATGCATGCGAGCCGTGGGTGCAGGCGCTCGGTCATGCGGCCGAGCAGGCCGGCGACACGCGCCGCGATCTGCGCCTCTGATTTCTCGCCATAGGGAAGGCCCGCATTGTCTGCCGCGTAGATAACCGGTGCATCCGGCAGGATGCGGCGCAGCTCGGCAAGCACCGTGAGCCCGCCGACGCCGGAATCGAACAGCAGGATGGGCGTGGAAGGATCGGGCCCGTCAGTGTTCACCTGTGCTGCATCCCTTGTTACGCCCTGGAGCTTCTCATACCGAACCGGACGCAAAAATAACAAGCAGGCTTCGCCATTTGCCAACGAGCAGGTAAGGAGACTGAATGGACTGGATCGTCGCGCTTGCAATGGGATATTTGATCGGTTCGATCCCGTTCGGCCTCATCCTCACGCGCCTTGGCGGGGCAGGCAATCTGCGTGAGATCGGCTCCGGCAATATCGGTGCGACCAATGTGCTGCGTACGGGGCGCAAGGGGCTTGCTGCCGCTACCCTGCTGCTCGACCTTGCCAAGGGACTCGTTGCTGTCGTCGCCGCACGCGAATTGCTTGGCGAACATTTCGTCCAGGCTGCTGCTCTTGCCGCCTTCGCCGGACACTGTTTCCCGGTCTGGCTCATGTTTCGCGGGGGGAAGGGCGTTGCGACGACTGCGGGCATCTGCTTCGGCCTCGCATGGCCTATTGGGGTGGTCTATGCCGTGGTCTGGCTTGGCCTGCTTGCCCTGACGCGGATCTCCTCGCTGGCTGGCATGAGCGCGGCCATTGCTGCCCCGATCGCGGCTTGGGCACTTGGCTTTGTCAACTACGTTCCGGCGCTTCTCGGCATCGCCATCGCTGTCCTGATCCTGCACCGGGCCAATGTTTCGCGACTGATTGCGGGAACCGAACCACGGATCGGCCAGAAATGAGCGAGGTATCGCAGGCCGAGGCTTTTGCCCGCATTCGTCTGCTGCGATCTCCCAACGTCGGGCCAGTCACTTATGCGCAACTGCTGCGCCGGTTCGGTTCTGCCGCCGCGGCGCTGGAAGCCATGCCCGATCTGGTCCGAAAAGGCGGACGCCCCTATCGCGCTGCCGATTCCGGCCGGATCGAGGACGAGATTGCCGCGGTGCGCCGGATCAATGCCCGGTATCTGTTCCACGATTCGCCCGACTATCCGCCACTGCTGCGCGAGATCGAGAGTACTCCGCCGATCCTCACCGTGCGCGGCGATGCTTCGCTGGCGTCCCGCCCGTGCATCGCCATGGTTGGCGCGCGCAATGCTTCAGCCGCAGCCGTAAAGCTGGCGCGGGACTTCGCAGCTGCGCTCAGCGAGGCGGGTTTCGTGGTCGTCTCGGGGCTGGCGCGGGGGATAGACGGAGCGGCGCATCACGGCGCCTTGCCGGCGACAATCGGAGTTATCGCATCCGGCATCGACATCGCCTATCCGCCAGAGCATCGCGAATTGCAGGAACAGGTCGCTTTGCAGGGGCTTCTGGTCGCGGAACAGCCTCCCGGCACCGAGCCGCTGGCGCGACATTTCCCGTCCCGCAACAGGATTATCGCTGGCATGGCTGCCGGTACGCTGGTCGTCGAAGCGGCGCCGAGGTCTGGCTCGCTGATTACCGCACGGTTGGCGGGCGAGGCAGGGCGGGAAGTCATGGCCGTTCCCGGCTCGCCGCTCGATCCACGCAGCCACGGGTGCAACCAACTGATCCGCGACGGAGCGATCCTCGTACAATCGCCCGATGACGTGGTCGAGCAGGTGAGGGGGTTCGGCGGAATGCCTCGCTCCACATTGCGTGACAGTACCGAGCTTTTCGAGCCGATTGCCGATGCGGATTCGCAGGAGCCCGCCGATATTGCCGGCCTGCTCGGGACAGCGCCTGTCTCGGTCGACGAACTCATTCGGCAATCAGGACAGAGCGCCTCGTCCGTCCAGCTTGCCCTGCTTGAAATCGAACTCTCCGGTCAGCTTGCCCGACACGCCGGTGGAAGAGTGTCGCTGGCAACCAGCTGACGCGCTTTCACGCGGCTGCGTGTGCCTCTCGGAAAATCTGCGGGTTCGAATATTCGAGGATATGCGCGATCTTGCCTTGCCGGCAGCCGACAAGGAACAGGTAGCGGTTGCGATAGTATTTGCCAGTCGCGGCAACGAGGTTGTTTCCCGCTACCTCGACTATGACGAGGTCGGGATCGAGCGCCGGGATGAACCGCTCTATCGTGTAGTCGATGGTTTTGAACGATTCCATCAGACCGCGATACATATCACGCATCGCCGCCGCGCCTGCCGCCACCGGCACGCCCGGTTCACGGTAGGCAGGTGCCTCGAAGACGATATCTTCGGCGATGCAGGCGCAGCATCCTTCGATATCCCTGGCGTTCAGGGCCTCGGTCATGCGCCGGTAAAGCGCGAAATTCTCTTCACGCAGGTCCGCGTCTGTGAGCGTCATTCCACGGTTTCGGGCAAATTGAGCGGGGCGACACCTTCGCGCTGCACTTCGCCAACCTTCTTGCCGCCCTCAAATCGGCCGAGGCCATAGTCGCCCCTGATCGTCGTGCGGTGAACGCGGCGCGGATATTTCGGGTCACAGCCTTCGACCGAGTGCAGAACCCGCGAATTGTCCCAGATCAGCATGTCGGTCAGATTCCATGAATGCCAGTAGGGGGTGATGACCTTGTACATCTCCTGAAGCGCCTCTTCGAGCAGAGCATTGCCCTCGGGATCTTCGTGCCCCTCCATGCCGACGGCACTGAATCCGCAGTAGTGCGCGATCTTCTGCCCGTCATCGCGGGTCCAGACCATCGGGTGTATGGCGCGCGGGAAGGTCTTCGACTCTTCGACGTTGCCTTTCATATGCGGCAGATCGCCGAATGTCTTGAAATAGCGCCCGAATGGCATCTGCGTGAGCCTGACGTCGAGGGTGTAGAGAACGGACTTGTCCTCGATCCGCGCCTTGAGGTCGGCAGGCAGGCGGTTCCAGATCTCCATTCCGTCGGCATAGCCGGTGCGTCCCATCTCGGGCGCGATAATCATCGGGCGGAGCACGCCAGCGTAGTTCAACTCGTCGTTGTAGGTGTGATCGAAGTGCCATGGCAGGAAGGAAATGAGCTTCCTGCCGTTGACTTCGACCAGACCGTGATCGGTATCCGGTGCGACCTGACCGCCATAGTCGATCTCGATCACGCCCTCGGCCAGATCGGTGTCTGCGCGGGCCGTGCTCTTGGTCGGGTGATCCTTGAGCGGACCGAATACCTGCGACAGTTCCACCTGAAGTTCGCTGCTGGGCTCAAGGTCCTGAAACACGATCATGCCCCGGTCCTTGAGCAATTGCGCCAGCTCGGCGCGGAGATCGGCATCCTTCAGATTGTCGCGGTTCACCCCACTGACACGGGAGCCCCAGCTGTATTCCTGGCCAAGGTTCTGGATCGTCACCTTTGTCATTCAATTCTCTCCGGTCGGATGTTTCCGCCAATTATTGATTCTCGGGTATAGCAATAATCCTGATTGACGCGGCTGCAAAGAAGGTCTCTTGACGCGCCGCACCGGCGATATGCACCCTCGCGTGTACATGTGTGCGAGGCGCAGAGCCCCGAGGAGCCCAATGCAGCTAGTCATCGTCGAATCGCCGGCCAAGGCAAAGACTATCGAGAAATACCTGGGCGACGGCTTCAAGGTGCTCGCCTCCTACGGCCACGTCCGCGACCTGCCGCCCAAGGACGGCTCGGTCCGTCCCGACGAGGATTTCGCGATGGACTGGGACTTGTATGGCGACAAGGCCAAGCAGGTGAAAGCGATCACCGATGCGGCCAAGCAGGCTGACGGCCTGATCCTCGCGACCGACCCCGACCGCGAGGGAGAAGCGATCAGCTGGCACGTTCGCGAGTTGCTCCAGAAGCGCAAGGCGCTGCCATCGGACGTGCGCCGAGTAACGTTCAATGCGATCACAAAGCAGGCCGTGACCGACGCCATGAAAGCGCCGCGCGATCTCGATCAGGACCTGATCGACGCGTACCTTGCGCGGCGGGCGCTGGACTACCTGTTCGGCTTTACGCTTTCGCCGGTTCTCTGGCGCAAATTGCCCGGTGCGAAGAGTGCGGGGCGTGTCCAGTCGGTGGCGCTGCGCCTTATCTGCGAGCGCGAGCGCGAAATCGAACTGTTCAAGCCGCAGGAATACTGGTCCGTCGTTGCCAAGATGGAGCACGACGGCACCGCGTTCGACGCAAGGCTGGTCAAGTTCGAAGGCGCAAAGCTCGAAAAACTCAGCCTTGGCGAAGAAGGCGTCGCCATGCGTGCCAAGGCAGCGGTCGAGGCCGGGGCGTTCCGCGTCGAGGATGTCGAGACCAGGCCGCTCAAGCGCCATCCCAGCCCGCCGTTCACGACATCGACCCTCCAGCAGGAAGCCGCGCGCAAGCTTGGCTTTTCGGCCAGCCAGACGATGCGCGTGGCGCAGAAGCTCTATGAAGCGGGCGCGATTACCTACATGCGTACTGACGGCGTGCAGATGGACGGCTCTGCCATCTCGGCAGCACGCAAGGCTATCTCCGACCGCTATGACGGGCACTTTCTCCCGGAACAGCCGCGCCATTACAGCACCAAGGCCAAGAATGCGCAGGAAGCGCACGAAGCAATCCGGCCAACTGATTTCGGCAAGGACAGCTACGGCGGTGGCGAAGAGGGGCGGCTCTACGACCTCATCTTCAAGCGCGCGCTGGCGAGCCAGATGGCTTCGGCCAGCCTCGAACGCACGACCGTCACCATGCGCGACGGCACCGGCCAGAACGAGCTGAGGGCGACGGGTCAGGTCGTCAAGTTCCCCGGCTTTCTCGCCATCTATGAAGAAGGCATCGACAACCGCGGGGACGACGACGAGGATGGTCTGCTGCCCGCGATGTCGAAGGGCGACATGCCAGCCAAGAAGGGTGTCGAGGCTAGCCAGCATTTCACCCAGCCGCCGCCGCGCTATTCGGAAGCAAGTCTGGTCAAGCGACTGGAGGAGCTCGGCATTGGCCGTCCCTCGACCTACGCCGCCACGATCCAGGTCCTCAAGGATCGCGCCTATGTGCGAACCGAGAAAAACCGTTTCTTTGCAGAAGAATCGGGGCGACTTCTTACGGCATTTCTGGAACGATTCTTCCCTCGCTATGTCGGTTACGACTTCACCGCCGAGATGGAGGACGAGCTAGACGACGTTTCAGGCGGACGAGCCGAATGGAAAGACGTGCTCGAAGCCTTCTGGCGCGATTTCAAGCCGAAGACCGACGAAGTCATGGAGCGCAAGCCTTCGGAAGTGTCCGAAGTGCTCGACGAATTCCTGTCGGACTATCTGTTCCCCCCGAAAGAGGACGGGTCCGACCCGCGCCAGTGCCCGCTCTGCCTGAGCGAAGGGCGCGAAGGCGGGCGGCTAGCGCTGCGCGGCGGGCGCTACGGCGCTTTCGTTGCCTGTGCGAACTATCCCGAGTGCAAATATACCCGCAAGTTTGCTCAGCCGGGCGGTAACGGCGAGGCGGCAGAAGACGCTGAACTGGGCACGCACCCCGAAACCGGGGAACCGATCACGCGCAAGACCGGACGCTTCGGCCCCTATTTCCAGATGGGCGAAGGCAAGGAAGCCAAGCGTGCCTCGGTCCCCAAGGATATCGAGGATCCCGATCTCGACTGGGCGGTAAAACTGCTGAGTCTGCCACGCTCGGTCGGCATGCATCCTGAAACGGGCAAGGAAATCGTAGCGAATATAGGCCGTTACGGACCATATCTCCAGCACGACGGGAAGTATGCGAAACTGCGTTCGACGATGGACGTGTTCGAAACCGGCATGAATTCCGCTGTCACCATGCTGGCCGAAGCAGCAAACCGCGGCCCCGGTGCGCGAGCGAAGGCCGAGCCGATCAAGACCTTCGCAGCGCATCCGACTTCGGGCGGCGAGATCAAGGTGCTGCCGGGCCGCTATGGTCCCTATGTGACAGACGGCAAGACCAACGCGACTATCCCTCGCGACGTGAAGCCTGAGGATATTACCGAGGAGCAGGCAATCGCGCTGATCGATGCGCGTGCTGCCAAGGGACCGGCAAAGAAAAAGCGCAAGGCGCCTGCGAAGAAAGCACCTGCCAAGAAAACGAAGGCTTAAAGCCGCAAGTCGCGACCTCAGCCGCTTTCGAGCAGCTTGACCAGTTCACTTGCCAGTTCCTCGTGGCCGGCGCGTGTCGGGTGCCAGGGGAACGTATCGCCTTGCTTGTAATCGGCAGGCCATCCAGCGACCCAGGCCGATTCTCCCCCGCAAGGCAGGCGTTTCCTGGCGACCTGCAAGGGGCCGATAACGTCCGATCCTGTTTCGGTCGCGACTCTTTCAGTCACTTGCGCCAGGCGAATGCCGATATTGCGGCCGATCTCGGCGGCCTCTGGCGAAAGCGGAACTTCCTCGCATTTGAACGTGGGGACGAGCGGTAGATACTGGACGAACACCAGCCGCGCTTGCGGCGCCCGCCTGCGCACTTCGCTGGCTATCGCACGCAGATCCTGCTCAAGCTTGAAATAGGCCTCGTCGCCGGGAGCCTGAACCTGCGGGCAAACCGCTTCGGGACCGCCAAGCGGAATAGGCCCACGCTCCTTGCAGCTTTCTGCGAGCAAATAGCCGACATAACCGATGTCGTTGCCTCCGACCGTGACGGTCACAAGCGCGGTATCAGGCGTGATCGAGTCCAGTTGCGGCGGCAGTTCGTTCCACGGACCGAGCAGGTTGGCCGTCGTTGCGCCTCCGCAGGTCACATCGACGAGCAACATGCGCAGCGTTTCGGCAGTCCGGGTCGCATAATTGTCGAAACTGCGACCGCAACGCAGCGGCGTGTTTGTCTTCACCGGCCCGAAGCCCGATCCGGCTGCGAACGAGCTGCCCATTGCGACATAGCGCGCACCAGTCCAGGGCCCGGCCTTGTCCTGCGCATGACCTGCCGACGCGACGGAAAGTAACGCCGCACCGACGCCAAGCACGCGCATGGCGCGGGCAACTGTGGTTTTCACGTGATGGCTCCCTTTTCCTTCAGTTCGCCAATCCTGTCCCAATCGAGGCCCATCTCGGCCAGCACCAGTTCGGTATGCTCGCCGACCTGCGGCGCGCCAGGACCGCTGGGCACATGGTGGTCGAACTGCACTGGCCCGCGAACCACGCGAATTGTCTTGCCGGAAGCTGTCTCCACCTCAACGGTGAGATTGTTGGCGATCGATTGCGGATCGTTGACCAGATCGAGGACCGTGCGGAACTCTGCCCACTGACCCTTCATGGTCTTGAGGCGTTCGCGCCAGTAGGATCCGGGCTGGTCGGCAAAAGCCTTCGCGATCATCTCGCCGGCTGCGTCCGTATTTTGCAACAGCGCCTCGGCGGTCGAGAAGCGGGGGTCGTCGGCGGCTTCAGGCAAGCCGAGGTGCTCGAAGGTATCGCGAATCAATGGTCCTGGGCTGAGAACGAACATGCCGATGACAACGCCGTCACTGCACTCGTAGTTGCCGATGAACGGATTGACCGGCGTATTTCCCATGCGCGGATCGCGACCGCGCGGGGCAAAGCCGGTCTGCATCGCTGTGTTGGTGTAGAGCCCCATGACCCACGCCGCCGTGCCCATCAGCGATACGTCGACGACTGGCGGAATCTCGCCCTTTTCACGCGCCAGCAAGGCTGCCGAGATGCCGCCTGCAAGGTTCATCGCGCCGACCGAATCGCCGAATGCACCCACGGTGAAAGACAAAGGTGCCTTGATGCTTTCAGGCGTGAGCGCATGTGCGACGCCGCCGTGCAGCCAGTAGACCGTGCCGTCATATCCCCCGCGTTCGCGTTCTTCGCCGAGATCACCGAACGCACTGCCGCGCGCGTAGACAATCCGCGGGTTGATCTTGCGGATGTCCTCTACCTCGATCTGGAGCTTGCGCCGGGTCGCCGGGAGCAGGTTGGTGAGGAAAACGTCAGCGCCGCGCACCATGTCCATCAGAAGCGCATGGCCTTCGGGCGTTTCGATATCGATGCCGACGCTGCGCTTTCCGCGATTGGCATGCTGGATCATTGGATTGGCCTCGGCCTCGATCACCACTTCGCCGATCGTCATCATGCCGCGTGCGCCGTCGCCGCGCTCGGGATGCTCGACCTTGATGACGTCTGCACCCCATTCGGCAAGGATGGCGCCGGCTGCGGGCACGAGGACCCACTGCGCCACCTCGATCACCCGAATGCCTTTCATAACTCCGGCCATGTGTCTCACTCTCCCTGACTGATGATTGGGCGCGTTAACGCTGCCATTCCAGCCCCATTTCCTCGTAGATGTCGCGGGCCTTGTCGTCCCAGCCTTCCTCGACGCGAACGTGGAGGAAGAGGTGGACCTTCTGGCCGAGCAACTCCGCCAGTTCCTTGCGCGCGGCCTCGCCAATGGCCTTGATCCGCGATCCGCCCTTGCCGAGTACGATCGCCTTCTGGCTGTCGCGCGCCACGACGATTTGCTGACGAACTTCGAGCGAGCCATCCTTGCGCTGGGCGTATTTCTCGTGCCGCACTGCGCAGTCGTAGGGCAACTCGTCGTGAAGCTGGCGGTAGAGTTGCTCGCGCGTGATCTCGCAGGCGAGCAGGCGCTCGCTGGCGTCGGAAACCTGGTCTTCGGGATAGAGCCAGGCGCCCTCCGGCATCAGTCCGGCGAGATGTGCCTTGAGCTCTGCAACACCGTCGCCGGTCAGCGCCGAGACGAAGAACACCTCGCTGAATTCGACCTTTTCGGAAAGCTCGCGAGCGAGATCGAGCAATGGCTCCTTGGCCACGGCATCGACCTTGTTGAGCACGAGAATGCGGCGTTCGGGCCGGTCTTTGAGCGTCTCGAGCAGTGGTTCGAGTTCGTGCCTGCGCTGTTTGCCGGGATCGACGACCAGCAGGATGGCATCGGCCTCTTCCGCGCCCTCCCAGGCGGCCGCGACCATTGCCCGGTCGAGCCTGCGCCGCGGCGCGAAGATCCCTGGCGTATCGGCGAGCACGATCTGGACCTCGTCAGCCAGAGCTATGCCCAGCAATCGCGCCCGCGTCGTCTGCGCCTTGGCCGAGACGATGGCGACTTTCTGCCCGACCAGAGCATTGACCAGAGTCGATTTGCCCGCGTTAGGCGCGCCGATCACTGCCACGAGGCCGCATTTTTGGGTCAAGCGAACTTCCTCAGGAATTCTTCGGCAGCCAGCGTTTCGGCGTCCTGCTTGCTGCTGGCGGTGGCCTGCGCCTCGCCAATGCCGTGGACAGCGACGCGCACCGTGAAGCGCAGGTTGTGGTCGGGGCCCGAGCGCTCGATCAGGCTGTATTCTGGCATCCGCCGCTTGTTGCCGACAGTCCATTCCTGCAGCGCCGACTTGGGATGCTTGCGCTTGCCAGCCTTGCCATCGACCTCTTCGGCCCAGAGCGCGCGGACCATGACACAGGCCTGATCGAAGCCGCGCTCGACGAAACACGCCCCGATGAGCGCCTCCATGACGTCGCCGAGGATATTGTCGCTGTCCTGTCCGCCATCGTCGCGCGCCTGCTTTCCGAGGATGACCTGCGAGCCGAGCCCGATCGACCGGGCGACGCGGGCGCAGGTGGCGCGGCTGACCAGTGCATTCAGGCGCTGCGACAATTTGCCTTCGGATTCTCCACTGGCAGAAAACAGCCATTCTGCGACGCACAGGCCGAGGACCCGGTCACCAAGGAATTCCAGCCGCTCGTAATTGCGCTCGCGCCCGGTGCTGCCGTGGGTCAGGGCTTCGAGCCACAGCGTCTCGTCGCCCGGCGCTACGCCAGAATGGAGGACGATGAAGGCGCGTGCGCTATCGGAAAGCTCGCTGAGCTTCTCGGCCACGGTCAAATCAGCCCGCCGATCCGGCTCCAGCGCGCTGCGGAGAACCAGGTCCATGGCTTGAGCCACTCGGCCCCGCCGTCGGTCGAGAACATGATGATGCTAGCCTTGCCAACGAGATTGGCCTGCGGGACGATGCCGATGCCCTGTCCCGGCACGGCAGGAAAGCGGCTGTCGAGCGAATTGTCGCGGTTGTCGCCCATGAGGAACATCATGCCTTCGGGAACGACGACCGGCTCGGTATCGTCCTGAGGCGTGACCGACAGATCGAGCACGTCGTAGCTGCGGCCGCCGGGCAGGGTTTCGCGGTACTGCGGATAGCGGCATGCGAGCGTTCCATCGGCCATTTGCGCGGCAAAGTGCGGGTAGTAGCAGCTCGTATTGGGCGATACGGGCACCACGAAATCGGCGATGCGCTTCCTTGGCACGGCCTCTCCGTTGAGAATGAGCTGCCCGCCGCGCACCTGAATCTGGTCGCCGGGCAGGCCGATCACCCGCTTGATATAGTCGATGTCATTCTTCGGCGGCGCCTTGAAGATCACGACATCGCCGCGTTCGGGCTGACTGGCGAACAGGCGTCCCGCAATGAGCGGGACGCTGAATGGCAGCGAATATTTCGAATATCCATAGGGCCACTTCGCCGCCAGCAGATAATCGCCATGCAACAGGCGCGGGAGCATCGATTCGCTGGGAATGTTGAACGGCGAAAAGATGAAACTGCGGAAAATTACGACGATCAACGCCAGTTTCACCAGAAACAGGACGAAGTTTTCCTGCTTTTCCTCGGTTTTCACCTCGGTCTGCGGCTGCTCGGTTGTCGCTGTCTCAGTCATTGCCTCAAGTCCATGTTAGGCCCGGTGCCGCGCGTCAAGTGTGCGTGATGCACCTTGGCCTTCGCAAGCGCAGCATGCTAGTCCTCACTCAGACATGGCAACTCGAATATGAAGGGGCAGACAATGGCGAACCGGACAGCGGCTCACGAAGCGTGGCGGGCCTTGCGGGATCTCGTAAAACCTCGCCTGACCGACCTGTTCGAGAGCGATGGCTCCCGCCTGGAAAAGCTTTCCGCCCGACTCGAACTGGGCGAGGGCGGTGTGCTGTTCGACTGGTCGAAGACCCACCTCGACGACGCGCATCTCGGCGCGTTCGAGGCTCTGTCCGAAGCGATGGACTTTGCTGGCGCGCGCTCGAGTCTCCTTTCTGGCGGCATCGTCAACCCGACGGAAGGCCGTGCCGCCGAGCACACGGCACAACGCGGAGTCGGCGATCCGGACAGTGTCGAGCTCGCCGGGACTCTTCATGCCAGAATGGCGGGACTGGTCGAGGCAATCCACAAGGGTCTGCTGGGCGAGGTGAAGCACCTGATCCACATCGGTATCGGCGGCTCCGCTCTCGGCCCCGCGCTGGCCGTCGATGCGCTGGCGAGGCACGGTGCCATGGTCGACGTTCATGTCGTTTCGAACATCGACGGATGCGCTCTGGAAGAGGCGTTTGCGGCCTGCGATCCGCAGACGACCATGATCGCCGTTGCCTCGAAGACATTTACCACCATCGAGACGATGACCAACGCGCAATCTGCGCTTGCCTGGCTGCAAGCTGCCGGCGTTTCCGATCCCTTCGGGCGGGTGGTGGCGCTTACTGCTTCGCCGGACAAGGCAGTCGAATGGGGCGTTGACGAAACCCGCGTGCTGCCGTTTTCCGAAAGCGTCGGGGGGCGCTATTCACTGTGGTCTTCGATCGGCTTTCCTGTCGCCATGGCGCTGGGCTGGCCCGATTTTGCCGAGATGCTCGAAGGCGCAGCGGTCATGGACCGGCACTTCGCCGAGACGGAAGGGCGCGACAACCTGCCGCTGCGCGCTGCCTTCGCCGATCTCTATTACACCCACCTGCGCGGCTGCCAGACTCGAGCCGTATTCGCCTATGATGAACGGCTGGCCTTGCTGCCCGACTATCTCCAGCAGCTGGAAATGGAATCGAACGGCAAGTCGGTGACAGCCGATGGGGAGCCCATTGACGAACCGACCGCGCCCATCACCTGGGGCGGGGTGGGGACTGATGCCCAGCACGCCGTGTTCCAGCTGCTGCATCAGGGCACCAACCTGGTCCCGATCGATTTCATTGCAGCAGTCGTGCCCGGAGACGACCTCGACGAGGCTCACCACCGTATCCTGCTTTCCAACTGCTTCGCGCAAGGCGCGGCCCTCATGCAGGGACGACAGAGCGACGATCCGGCGCGCAGCTATACGGGTGACCGACCGAGCGCGACGATCCTGATCGATGAACTGGCGCCGGCAAGCTTCGGCGCTCTCATCGCCTTCCACGAGCATCGCACTTTTGCCAATGCCGTTCTCATGGGGATCAATCCCTTCGACCAGTTCGGTGTCGAGCTTGGCAAGGACATCGCAAGGCAGATCGAAGCAGGGGACGTCAAGTTCGATGCCTCCACCGAAGCGCTGCTCAAGGCAGCGGGAATCGCATCCTGACGTTCACAGTAACTGGCAAATCCGATTGGCATTGCCGCGCCGTGCGCCCATATCGCGCGGCGAAAGCAGGAGATCGCAATGCCCGAATTCGACTATGATCTGTTCACTATCGGCGCCGGATCGGGCGGTGTGCGCGCCAGCCGGGTAGCGGCGGCACACGGTGCGAAGGTCGCCGTGGCCGAGGAATATCGAGTCGGCGGCACCTGCGTCATTCGCGGCTGCGTACCTAAGAAGATGCTCGTCTACGGCGCGCATTTTGCTGAGGATCTCGAGGACGCCAAGCAGTTCGGCTGGGACATCCCCCAAAGCACGTTCGACTGGGTGCGCCTGCGCGACCACGTTCTGGCCGATGTCGATAGACTGAACGGTCTCTACACCAACACGCTCGAAAACCATCACGTCGAGATCTTCCACGAGCGCGCGACACTGGTCGGGCCGCACGAAATCAGGCTGGCGAGCGGCAAGACCGTCACCGCGAAATATATCCTGATCGCCACCGGTGCGCGTCCGCATGTGCCTGAGTTCGAAGGCTGCGAGCATGGCATTACCTCGAACGAGGCGTTTCACCTCGATGCTCTGCCCATGCGGGTGCTGATCGCCGGCGCCGGATACATCGCCAATGAATTTGCCGGTATCTTCCACCAGTTCGGCAGTGAAGTGACGATCATCAACCGCTCGGATCAATTGCTGCGCGGCTATGACCATTCCCTGCGAGATCGCCTGCTGCAGATTTCTGTTACCAAGGGAATCCGCTTCCAGTTCAATTCGACCTTCGAGAAGATCGAGAAGCAGGCCGACGGGACGCTGCTGGTCCACACGACCGGATCGTCGCCCGCCGAGTACGACTGCGTCATGTTCGCGACTGGTCGCGTGCCCAACATTGAAGGTCTTGGGCTGGAAGCTGCCGGGGTCGAACTGAACGAGACGGGCGCGATCCGAGTCGATGATCAGTCAAAGACCAACGTCGATCATATCTATGCGGTCGGGGACGTGACCGATCGTGTCCAGCTGACACCTGTAGCCATTCGCGAAGGTCAGGCTTTTGCCGACACGGTTTTCGGCAACAAGCCGACGACGGTCAGCTACGACTGCATTCCCTCAGCCGTGTTCAGCCATCCGCCGCTCGCAGGCGTTGGCATGACCGAGAGCGAGGCGCGCAACAAGCTAGGTTCGATCAAGGTCTACGAGAGCGACTTCCGCCCGATGAAGAACGTCGTTGCCGGGCGCAACGAGCGCAGTCTCTACAAGATGATCTGCGAGGCAGAGACAGGCCGTATAGTGGGTCTCCACATGATCGCGCCGGAAGCGGCGGAAGTCATGCAGGCTGCAGCCATTGCCGTGAAGGCGGGCCTGACCAAGGACGATTTCGACGCAACAGTCGCGCTTCACCCGACCATGGCCGAGGAACTCGTCCTCATGCGTTAAGGCGGTGCCACTCTGCCAGCCAGGTCAGCGCGACCCCTTCGATGGCTGAAACAAACGCGA
Organism: Novosphingobium sp.; assembly: GCA_020446505.1. Lineage (GTDB taxonomy): Bacteria > Pseudomonadota > Alphaproteobacteria > Sphingomonadales > Sphingomonadaceae > Novosphingobium. The sequence continues at coordinate 29,204 of JAGREN010000087.1, forward strand.
ACGGGCTGTCGATCATCGGGAAGTGACTGGTGCCGGGGATGGTGAATGACGTGACCTTGCCGTCATTCATGGCCGTCACCGTGGGGCCGGCGCTTGGATCGGTCAGGTGGCTGTGTTCGGCATAAAGCGAGGCTGCGCGGCAGGGCAGGTCTTTCAGCGCGCCAGTGAGTTCGAAGGCGAGGTCGATCACCTGCTGGGTCTGGCCCGGATCGAACTTGCTGGTCCATCCGCCCTCGACCTGTCGATAAGAGTGATCCCCGATGTGCCTGACAATGAATTCGTTTCCGATCTCGATCCTCGGCGGGGGAGAGAGGCGGAACCGCGCTGTCGCTTCCTCAAGCGTTTCGTAAACCTTGGGCGCGCGGCGCGGGGGAGGGGGCGCATCGGGATCGACCTTGCGGAAATGGGCGATGGCGCTGTCGGTTTCGAGTTCGGCATAGCGCAGACCGTCTACTGCGATTACGCCCAGCCAATCGCCTCCATGGGTCTGCGCAGCCCGAACCACGCACTGCGCGCCAGCACTGTGACCAACCACAACTGGCGGAATGGGCCCTGCCAGCAACCCCGAATCCGCCAGGACTCCCGCGATCTCTGCCGTGACCAGCGCCTTGGAATAGGCTTCGCGCCTCCCGGAATCGCCGCACCCGGCCGGATCCATCACCACGACCCGGAAGCGGCTCGCAAACAGCGGCGCGACGTGATCGTACCAATGCGCGTGGCCCCCGGATGCGCCAAGAAACAGGAGACCGGGAAGGGCCGGATCGCCCCATGTCAGGTAGTGGATCGGGCACCCCTCGACCTCGACGGTATGCGATTCTCCCACCATGGCCACAGCTCGTGCAAACCACTCAGGCAGATGCTCTTCCGTTTGGGTCATGGACGTCCTTCTCTCCCTGGGAATGCAACGAAAGATGCGCATTCGTGCGATTGTTGCCGTAATTTGTGCATTTGCGATATGATTTTGCCGCATTTGCACAGTGATGTAGGCTTGCGGGCTGCCCTAGCCTATTGACGCTGGCCTTCCAACCTGCCTTAGGCATCTGCAAAACCGCGTTACAGTTTGAGGACATTGCCGCATGTCAGCCAATATCGCCGAGATGGAAAAGCGTCGCGCCGCAGCGCGCATGGGGGGCGGACAGAAGCGCATCGACGCGCAGCACGCCAAGGGCAAGCTTACCGCCCGTGAACGCCTCGACATCCTTCTCGACGATGGCAGCTTCGAGGAAGTCGACACTTACGTCGAACATATGTGCGCCGAATTCGGCATGGACCAGCAGGAGAAGATCCCCGGCGACGGCGTCGTGGTCGGCTCCGGCACGATCAATGGTCGCCTCGTCTACGTCTATTCGCAGGATTTCACCGTTTTCGGCGGCGCTGTCTCCAAGACCCACGCCATGAAGATCTGCAAGATCATGGACATGGCAATGAAGGTCGGCGCGCCTGTGATCGGCCTCAACGATTCAGGTGGTGCCCGCATTCAGGAAGGTGTCGACGCGCTTGGCGGCTATGCCGAGATTTTCCAGCGCAACGTGCTGGCATCGGGCGTCATCCCGCAGCTTTCGATGATCATGGGGCCTTGCGCAGGCGGAGCGGTTTACAGCCCGGCGATGACCGATTTCATCTTCATGGTGAAGGACAGCTCCTACATGTTCGTCACCGGGCC
>JAGREN010000087.1:31090-31326 GCA_020446505.1 Novosphingobium sp.
CAACCAGCCCTACGACATGAAGGAAGTAATCCGCAAAGTCGTGGACGAGGAAGACTTCTTCGAGCTTCAGCCGACTTTCGCAGCCAACATCGTGATCGGATTCGGCCGGATCGAGGGGCGAACTGTCGGCATTGTCGCAAACCAGCCGATGGCGCTGGCGGGCGTGCTGGATATCGATTCCAGCCGGAAGGCCGCTCGCTTCGTGCGGTTTTGCGATGCCTTCAACATTCCGATCA
>JAGREN010000088.1 GCA_020446505.1 Novosphingobium sp.
GGGTGGTTGGGCGGGGGAGTCGGGCTGGCGCCGCACCCGGCGATCCTGCATAGCCAAAAACGACAGGTTGCAAATCGCCGGAAAAACAATGCCCGAACTACCCGAAGTCGAGACAACCGTGCGTGGGCTTGCCCGCGTCATCGAAGGCGCGCGTATTGCCCGCGTCACGGTAAACCGGCCCGATCTCAGGCGACCCTTTCCTCCCGATCTCGTCCAGATGCTCACGGGCGCGCAGGTCATCGGGCTTGGCAGGCGCGCCAAGTATGGCCTCGTCCATATTGACAGAAATGCGACGATGATATTTCATCTCGGCATGTCGGGCCGCTGGCGTATCGATCCCCTCGCCGCGGACAAGCACGACCATTTGATTCTAGAGACGGATGCAGGCAGTCGACTCGCGCTCAACGATGCGCGGCGCTTCGGCTCGGTCGATCTCGTGCCGAGCGCGGAGCTGGACAGCTTCGGCCCCTTTGCGGAAATGGGGCCGGAACCGCTTGGCGACGCATTTACGCCCGGCACGCTCAGGGCTGCGCTCGCCGGAAGGATTTCCCCTATCAAGCAGATGCTGCTCGACCAGCGGGTCGTGGCGGGGCTCGGCAACATCTATGTGTGCGAGGCGCTGCACCGCGCGGGCATCCGTCCCGACAAGGCGGCAGGGCGCGTCTCGAAGGCTTCGCTCGACCGGCTTGTGCCGGCCATCAAGCAGGTCCTCACCGAATCGATCGCGGCCGGCGGCTCGACGATCCGCGACTATGCGCAGCCGACCGGCGAACTCGGCTATTTCGCCGCGAGTTGGGCGGTCTATGGTCGCGAAGGCGAGCCATGTTCGTGCGGCGGCACTGTCGAGCGCATGGTCCAGGGCGGGCGCAGCACCTTCTGGTGCCGCAAATGCCAGAAGTAGAAGGCCAGATAACGCCGGATTGCTTGACGATTTGCAGATCGGCGGGTAAGGGCCGCGCTTCCTGCGGGGCGATTCCGTATCGCAGCCCGCAATTTTGCTCGAGATTCAACCGCTAGGGGCCGTTGTCTGGCCCGCAAGAAGGACTGACATGGCCAATACGCCGCAAGCACGCAAACGCATCCGTCGCAACGAGCGGCGCACCGTCGTCAACACCAATCGCCTGAGCCGCATCCGCACCTTCATCAAGAAGGTCGAGGCCGCGATCGAAGGCGGCGACAAGGAAGCTGCCGCTTCCGCTCTCAAGGCAGCCCAGCCGGAGATGGCTCGCGGCGTCGCCAGGGGCGTGCTTCACAAGAACACCGTGTCGCGCAAGCTGTCGCGCCTGACCAAGCGCGTCGCCGCGCTCTGATTCGCGCCGCGTACTGATTCGCGAGGGCCGATTCGGCCTCGCATCGGGCACAAAAACAGAACGGGGGTCGGGGTTAAAATCCCGGCCCCCGTTTTGATATGTGCCGCGTCGCAGAAGTGTAACAGAAAAACTCAATGAATCCGGCGATTCGGAATGCTGCGTTGCAAAATACATTGATTTTAAACGATAAAGTGTCGTGTAAAAAAAATCTGACGGTTTACTGCGGGGTCAAGTCCCTGCGTGACAGTTTTTTTGCAGTCAGCCGTTTGACCCCTCCGGAGAGATGGTTATCAAACCCTTCGTGGCCGTCGCGGAGTCGGTCAGGGGTCTAGTTGGAAAATATCACCGCAATGCACGAACCGGGCAGAACTGTCCGCTCGGCAACGGCGGCGCTATGTCCGAATCCCTGAGCCGATGATCGCACGACCGCGGGTCGTGACAAACTGGAATTTCGAGCCAGCATCGGGGGCGTGAACGTGTCGGGATCACATTCGAAAAATGCGAGTGAGAAAAACAGCAATAGCCGGAGTGCGAATTCGGCCGGGGGAAGAATGGAAGACGATCAGGAAGCTGTAAATCTCGCTGCAGACTGGGCAGACATCAGCGTAGGGCTGCGCAAGGCTGTCGGTCAGCAGCTTCACAGCCAGTGGATCAAGCCGATCCAGCTTGGCACCGTCTGCAAGGAAACCAACACGCTGGTCCTCTATCTGCCGACCGAGTTCGCCGCCAACTGGGTGCGCGAGCGGTTTGCCGACCGGATTTCGCTGGCATGGAAGATCCGGCGCGATGACCTCGTCGCCGTAAAGATCGAGGTGCTGCCCGGTCGCCGCCAGATTCCCGAACTGCGTCTCGGCCAGGGCGGCCATCACGGCCACGCCGCCAACGATTCGATGCAGATTCCCGGCGAAACCGCGACCGTTGCCATCGGTACGGGCGAATTCGGCACCTTCGGCCAGGCGACCATCACGCTCGATCCGTCGCTGACCTTCACCACTTTCGTCACTGGTACGGCCAATACGCTGGCCTTCAACGCGGCGCAGCGCGTCGCCGCCGTCGAGCCGCCGCAGTTCTCGCCGCTCTACCTCAAGGCCGCGACGGGTCAGGGCAAGACCCACCTGCTGCACGCGATCGGCCACGCCTATCTCGCCAGCCACCCGCGCGGGCGCATCTTCTACTGCTCGGCCGAGCGGTTCATGGTCGAATTCGTCCAGGCGCTGCGCCAGAACCAGATGATCGAGTTCAAGGCGCGGCTGCGCGGCTTCGACCTGCTGATGGTCGACGATATCCAGTTCATCATCGGCAAGGCGTCGGCGCAGGAAGAGCTGCTCTACACGATCGACGCGCTGCTGGCCGAAGGCAAGCGGCTGGTCTTCGCCGCCGACCGCGCCCCGCAGGCGCTGGACGGTGTCGACCAGCGCCTGCTGTCGCGCCTGTCGATGGGCCTTGTCGCCGACATCCAGCCCGCCGACATCGAGCTGCGCCGCGCGATCCTCGAGCACCGCCTGCAGCGTTTCACGCCTGCCGACGTTCCGGCCGACGTGATCGAGTTCCTCGCCCGCACCATCAACCGCAACGTGCGCGAGCTGGTCGGCGGCCTCAACAAGCTGATCGCCTATGCCCAGCTCACCGGACAGGCCGTCTCGCTTCAACTCGCCGAAGAGCAACTGACCGACATCCTTTCGGCCAACCGCAAGCGCATCACTATCGACGAGATCCAGCGCACGGTCTGCCAGTTCTACTCGGTCGACCGCACCGAGATGAGTTCCAAGCGCCGCGCCCGCGCCGTGGTGCGTCCGCGTCAGGTGGCGATGTACCTGTCCAAGGTGCTGACGCCGCGCTCCTACCCGGAGATCGGGCGAAAGTTCGGCGGCCGCGATCATTCGACCGTGATCCACGCCGTGCGCCTGATCGAGGAACTGCGCACACGCGATGCCGACATGGACGGCGACGTCCGCTCGCTGCTGCGCCAGCTCGAGTCCTGACTCAAGGCCGCGCGCCGGGTCCGGGCGCGCAGCCAGCATCGCCCCGGCACGACCGGCGCGCGATTGCCGATCCCCGGTCCAGTCGATAGAGCGGCTGGACCGGGACGGATCGGAAAGGGTCGATGGACATCCATTATCTCAGCCTGCTGGACATCTCGGGCCGCATCCACCGCCGCGAGATCACTTCGCTGCGAGTGACCGAAGCCCTGCTGGACCGAATCGTCCAGCACGACCTTCGCCTCAACTCCGTCCTCATGCTGCTGGCAGATCGGGCGATCGACCGGGCACGCCAGGCCGATGCCGAAATCGCCAACGGACTATGGCGCGGCCCGCTTCATGGCGTTCCGGTCGGGATCAAGGACCTGCACTGGACCAAAAACCTGCCGACCACCGGCGGCATGGAAATTCTGCGCGATTTCCGACCCGGCGAGGATGCGACGGTCGTGCGGCGGCTGGAAAGCGCGGGCGCCGTCATCATCGCCAAACTGAACATGACCGAAGGCGCCTTGCTCGATCATCACGCAGCATTCCCCCGCCCGTCCAATCCCTGGAGCGCCGAGCACTGGACAGGCGTTTCCTCAAGCGGATCGGGCGTCGCGACGGCGGCGGGATTCTGCTTCGCTGCGACCGGAACTGACACCGGCGGTTCGATCCGCATGCCGAGCGCGGCCAACAGCCTTTCGGGGATCAAGCCGACATGGGGCCGGGTGAGCCGCCACGGCCTGATCCATCTGGCGGAAAGCCTCGACCACATCGGACCGATGGCGCGCAGCGTCGCTGATGCTGCCGCCATGCTTCAGGCCATGGCCGGTCCCGACCCGCTCGATCCCACCGCGCTCGACGCACCCGTGCCCGATTACCTTGGCGCATGCGGCAAGGACATCAGCGATCTCACCATCGGCATCGACTGGGACTATGCGACCGGCGGTCTCGAAGAGGAAATCGCCGAAGCGCTTCGCCGCGCCGCCCAGACCTTCGCTGCACTGGGCGCGCGCGTGATCGAGGTGAAGGCTCCCTGGACCGAGGGCGACGTCGCGGCAGCCTCGGCCCTGTTCGGCGCGGAAGCTCTGGCAGCACACCGGGACACCTGGCCCGCCAAGGCCGATGGCTATGGCCCACGCACCCGCGCGCGGTTCGAAAGCTATCCGCACCTCGATGCCGCCAGCGTGGCGCTCGGCTATCAGGCGCGCGACCGGCTCAAGGGCAAGGTGCAATCGGCGTTCCGCGACATGGACCTGATCCTGCTTCCGGGCCTGGGCAAGCTGCTGCCGACCTGGGACGAAGTCGACGCCATGTTCGACAACCTCGACGAGGCACGCAAGGTGCTGCTCCGTTTCAACTCGCCGTTCAACCTGACCGGGCTTCCGACGATCAGCCTGCCTGCCGGTTTCTCAACGGCTGGATTGCCAATCGGCATGCAACTGGTCGGACCGGCGCTCGGCGAGCCGATGCTGATCCGTGCTGGCGATGCTTTCCAGCGGGTCACCGACTACCACACCCGTCATCCCGCGCTCGACTGAACCGGCGTTCGCGGCGAATCGCGCCTCGCGCAATTTGCCGGGAACCGCTTGGTTGTTTCAGGCTTTGTTAGGTCATGAGACACCTGATCCCCGCTCTGACCGGCGGCCTGCTTGCTCTCGCCCTCCCGGTCCAATCCGCCCTCGCCTGGGACGAAACGCCCGAGGCCCGTGTTGCAGCCTCCGAAGCGGCGAGCCTCGCTGAATTCGATCTGGCTCTGACCTTTGGCGAAGCCGCGCCTGCCAATGGCAAATACGTCTGGCGCAAGGACGCTGCCAACAGCAAGGTCGACCGCGTCGTCATAAGTCTGTCGGACCAGCTCGCCTATGCCTATGACGGCGAAGACCTCATCGCCGTCTCGAGCATTTCGAGCGGCAAAGAGGGGCACGATACGCCCACCGGCATTTTCAAGGTGCTGGACAAGCAGAAGTCCTATTTCTCGAAGAAGTACGATAATGCACCCATGCCCTACATGCAGCGCATCGATGACTATGGCGTTGCTCTCCATGCCGGATATCTGCCCGGCAACCCGGCCTCTCACGGATGCGTGCGGCTGCCGAAGAGCTTCGCCTCGAAGCTGTTCGCCGCGACGAGTGTCGGCACGGAAGTCGTGATCGGCACCTGATCCGGGCGAGCCAAGACCGCTTCCTTGGAGCTTCCCCATAAGCTAAGCGGCCTGGCATGGCCCTGGCCCCTGATCGTCTCGACCGTTTTGCCCGCCACATCGTGCTGCCCGAACTCGGCGGCGCGGGACAGGTTGCGCTGAGCGAATCGCATGTCGTGGTGATCGGCTGTGGCGGCATCGGCAGCCCGGCCATCCAGTATCTCGCCGCGGCCGGCATCGGCAGGCTGACTCTCGTCGACAACGACACGATCGACGCGTCGAACCTGCAACGTCAGACGATCTTTGCGCCGGACCAGATCGGCAAGCCCAAGGCGGAAGTGGCCGCGCAGTGGGTCCGGCGCTTCGATCCCGCCCTTCAAGTCGAGGCGGTTGTCGACCATGTAGGCCGCGACAGTGCGGGGGGCATAGTCGCGGCTGCAGACCTCGTACTCGATGGCTGTGACAATTTTGCGACCCGGCTGGCCGTGTCGGACGCCTGCGTTGCCGCTGGCGTGCCGCTGACCAGCGCGGCGATTGGCCGTTTCCAGGGCCAGATCGCCAATTTCGCCGGGCACTTGCCGGACCAGTCCTGCTACCGGTGCTTTGTCGGCGACGCGCTCGACAACGAGGATTGCGACACCTGCGCGGCGGACGGCGTGCTCGGGGCGATGGCCGGGACGGTCGGCTGCTTTGCTGCCATGCACGCTATCCGCGTACTCGTCGCCGGACGCGCTGCCATGGGCGATCCGCAATGGGGCATGCTGCATGTCTTCGACGGACTTTCGCCCTCGCTGCGGAGCCTGCGCATCGTCAAGGATGTGGATTGCTCGGCCTGCGCCGGCTAATCCATTTGCCGGACCGGAATCGTCTGGCATAGGTAGCGCATGAAGCTCGCCGGCACCTACGATTGCACCTTGAAGACGCCACTAGGCGCGAAGTCGGGCTCGCTCGTCGTCGTGCCATCCAGGGATGGCGAGACGTTCACTGGTTCGCTCAGCAACGACATGCTCGGCACGGTCGAGATCGAACAGGGCACGATCGACGGTGACATGCTGCTGTGCGAATTCGACGTGACCCAGCCGATGCGCATGAACGTATCGTGCGAAGTCATCGTCGATGGCGACATTCTCAACGGCTTCGTCAAGGCCGGCATGTTCGGCCGTATGCAGCTGACCGGCACGCGGGTTAGCTGAGGCAGGGCCGCAGATGCGCCCCGCCCCACCCCGCATCGCAATCCGTCGACGCTCTTGCTGACGAGGATGTTCACTGCCACGCGGCGGTTCTGGGCCCGGCCATCGGCAGTATAGTTGTCCGCTGCGGGATCGGACTCGGCCATGCCCGTCGGCGTCAGCATGCGATAGGGCTTCCAGCCGCAAGCCTGCTGGAGGTAATTGACCACGCGGCTCGCGCGCTTCTCGCTCAGCGCCTGGTTGACCTCGTAGCTGCCCGTCGAATCGGTGTAGCCGACAACCAGCATCAGGGCGTTCTCGGTAGCATCGGCCTGAGCCGCGGCATTGCACAGGTCGGCCTTGGCCTGCTGCGACAGAACCGCCTGCCCCGTCGCGAAATGCACGTTGGTCGTGCCCTTGACGTTATACTTGTCGATGTCGCCCATGCGCCCGCGCAGCGCTTCGGTCGCCGCGGTCTGTTCGGCAAAGCCCTGCGCGGTGCCGTTGCGGATCATCGAGGCGGTTCTGAGATCCTTGCCCTTGAGCTGCACCTTGCTGGCGACGAGCGTACCGCCCCATTGCTTCGTCTCGACAGACACCGGCAAGCCGTTCAACAGCGAATCGGTAGCGAGCTTGCTCCCGCCGAGGCCGAGAAAACCACCTTTCGAGCGAACTTCGGTGCCCTGGCTGAGGGCAACACGGGTCGCATTGCCGTCTTCGGCAGTAATCATCAGCCCTTCGGCATTCCTCGCCGAGATGAAACCCTCGACATTCGGGCCCGCTTCCAGTTCGGAAATGTCGGCAGGAGGCGTGCCAATAACCGTGGTCGAAGGCTCCGCCTCGCCGGGATATTCGGCCTGAGCGGATACGGGAGAAACGAGCGGGACGGCCATCAAAGTCGCAATTGCAAGACCTTTGGTTCCGGTCAAAATAATTCCCATGAATAAACTCCTCGAAAAACTGATGTAAAATTGATTCCGCGCCCCCGAAATCCAATTCCCCGAGTTACTTTTTCATTCGCTCATCTATCACACCCAGAAAGTAATCAGGTGCGTTAGACCCATGAGCATTTGAGCCCCGATTTCACCAACGGCGCAAAAAGTGTTGCCTCAAACCTTGCTGCCAGATGAACAAGGGGGCGGATTTGGTCGCTGACATGGGTGCGCCGGACGCTCGATGCGATGAACCGAGGATTGAGCCCGCTCGTCACAAGTGGAGATTGCAGGTCCGTTTCGCGAGAATCAGGCTGTGCGGTTCGCCTCTCAGCCGCCGAGCAATTCCTCTACCCATGCCGGCACCAGTTCGCTCGCAGGGCCGAGCCGGGTCTCGTCGAACCAGTGCGAGCCATCCGACCGTTCCAGATTGAGTTCGAGGGTCTGCACGCCAAGGTCGCGCGCATCGCGGACGAACCCGGCGGCGGGATAGACCGCGCCCGATGTGCCGATCGAGACGAACAGGTCGGCGGCGCGCAGGGCCGGATAGATCTGGTCGAGGTGATATGGCATCTCGCCGAACAGCACGACGTCGGGCCGCAGGCTCGGCGATCCGCAGGCCGGGCACGGCGGCCTGTCGGCGAAGGTACCGCTCCACTCGGGCCGCGCGTCGCAGGCCGGGCACCACGCCGTGCGGTGCTGGCCATGCATGTGCAGCACCCGGCTGGCTCCGCCCTTTTCATGCAGGTTGTCGACGTTCTGGGTGACGATCAGCAGGCCGCCTTGCCATTCCGCATCGAGCCGCCCGAGCGCGTGATGGGCCGGGTTCGGCTCCTTCTCGCCTACCGTGCCGCGCCGCATGTCGTAGAAGGCGAGCAGCTTGTCGGGATTACGCGCGAACGCCTCGGCGCTGGCAACTTCGGCGGGGTCGTACTTTTCCCAAAGGCCGCCTGCCGTGCGGAACGTATCGATGCCGCTTTCGGCACTGATACCCGCGCCGGTCAGGATCACGATGTTGTTGATCGAGTTCACCGGGTCACTCCGCCTGCATCGTCACCCTGAACTTGTTTCAGGGTCTATTTCTCCGCATAGGCGTCCTTCTGTGGGTCAAGATGGATGCTGAAACAAGTTCAGCATGACGGCTCGGGGTGACGGAAAGGGCAATGCGTGGCCAGGATCGGAATTATCGGCAGCGAGGGACGCATGGGGCAGGCAATCGCCGCGATCCTTGGCGATGCGGGGCACGAGCTTGCCGGAGGCATCGACCAAGGCGGCGATCCGGCGACGCTTGCCGCGAACAGCGACGTGCTGGTCGATTTCTCCTCGCCCAAGGCACTCGAAGCCAATCTCGATGCCGCCATTGCTGCGGGCGTTCCCGTAGTGATCGGTACCACCGGCCTTGAGGAACGCCACCACTGGCTGATCGACAGCGCCGCCGAATCGATCCCCGTCCTCCAGACCGGCAACACGTCGCTGGGTGTGACGCTGCTTGCGCATCTGGTGCGGCAGGCCGCCGCCAGCCTCGGCGAGGACTGGGACATCGAAGTTGTAGAGACGCACCACCGCATGAAGGTCGATGCGCCATCCGGCACCGCCCTGCTGCTGGGAGAGGCAGCGGCGAGCGGGCGCGGCATCGCGCTCGAAGGCAACAGCGAGCGCGGGCGCGACGGCATCACCGGCAAGCGCGGTATTGGCGCGATCGGCTTCGCCTCGCTGAGAGGCGGCACCGTCGCGGGCGAGCACTCGGTCATGTTCCTGTCGGACAACGAGCGGCTGACTCTCTCCCACTCCGCCGAGAACCGCACGATCTTCGCCAGGGGCGCGCTACGGGCCGCAACGTGGCTGATCGGCCAGAAGCCGGGGCGCTACGGCATGTCGGAAGTGCTGGGGCTTTGAAGAAGGACGCGATCTTCGAAATGTTCCGCCGTCTTGCAGAGGCCAACCCCTCGCCCGAGACGGAACTGGCCTTTGGCAACGTCTACCAACTTCTCGTCGCCGTGGTGCTGTCCGCGCAGGCGACCGACGTCGGAGTCAACAAGGCGACTCGCCTGCTGTTCGAGCAGGTGAAGACCCCGCAGCAGATGATCGAGCTTGGCGAGGAAGGGCTGAAGCAGCACATCCGCACCATCGGCCTGTTCAATTCCAAGGCCAAGAACGTCATCGCCCTGTCCGAGATCCTCGTGCGCGACCACGGCGGCGAGGTTCCCGCCGACCGCGACGTGCTGTGCGAACTTCCCGGCGTCGGCCGCAAGACTGCCAACGTGGTGATGAACTGCGCTTTCGGGGCCGAGACTTTCGCGGTCGATACCCACATATTCCGGGTCGGCAACCGGACCGGGATGGCGAAGGGCAAGACACCGCTGGCGGTGGAAAAGCAGCTCGAAAAAAAGGTGCCCGGCCCGTTCCGTGTCGGCGCGCACCACTGGCTGATCCTGCACGGCCGCTACATCTGCAAGGCCCGCACCCCCGAATGCTGGCGCTGTCCGGTAGTGGACCTGTGCGGCTTCAAAAAGAAGGTGCTGGAATCCAAGGGCAAGGCCGCGAAGGGCTAAAACATCACAAAAATAACACTGCTTTTTATCTTCCTTTTATCACAGTAACAATTTGATCGAATCCCTCAGGGCAATTTTTGGGACTGATCGTAATATTTCGTGAGCTGCGAAGGCCGAACACTCGATTGTAGGTAACTAAATCTGGAACCGCACTTTCCCAATGCTTTTTTGCGCGCATCATGACAATCAAAGCGTTGCGCTCGATGGCTCGACGCACAAGTTGAAATCCATACTCCATTGAAGTGAGCTTCAACCGCTCGTGCCCAAATTTCGAAGAGTGATAACCAAAATATTCGATACAAAAGACATTGTTAGTCACGTCATTGAGTGAGGTAGCCTCTATCAGTGGGCGAAGGCGCTTAGCCCACCATTTACTCCCCGAATAATTCAAGACAGGATCTAAATAATAGAAGGGATACGCCGAACTGTCATGCACGAGATTCCTTTTAATCTTTGCGACAAAATCAGGATCCCGGTGCGCTAGGGTATCGTCTTCGTAGTATCCAGGGTTCAGATTTAGTAGAACGACGTTTGCATCTGGATTACCTATGAGTCTGATTCAAAATTATTCGGCG
>JAGREN010000089.1 GCA_020446505.1 Novosphingobium sp.
GCAGACGGCATGTGGATCGCGCAGGACACCGGCGGCGCGATCAAGGGGGCCAACCGGTTCGACACGTTCTGGGGCGCAGGCGACGACGCGCGGGTGACCGCAGGCGGCATGAGCGGGCGCGGCAAGGCGCTCTTGCTATTGCCAAAGGGTACCCTGCGCCGGCTTACGGGCAAGTGAGCCGGGGCGGACGCGGCCTGACGCCTGACGAAGAGGCGGTCTGGGCGCGGGTGGCAAGCACGGTGACGCCGCTCGCGACAAGTGCGCGCAAGCCAAGGCCGCAACCGGTGAAGGTCGCTGTCAGGCCGGTTCGCGAACCGGACAAGCCAGTGGCGACCGTCGCTCCCGCACCTGTCCACCATCGCCCGATTGGCGCGCACGGGCTGGACAGCGGTTGGGACCGCAAGCTGGCGAAGGGACAGGCGCACCCCGACTTCACGCTCGACCTACACGGCTGCACGCTCGATGCCGCGCATGGCCGTTTGCTGCACGGTCTTACACAGGCAAAGGCCTTGGGCGCACGCGTGGTGCTGCTGGTGACGGGCAGGGCCCGCCCGGTCGACCCGGCAGACCGCATGACGCGAAGAGGTGCGATCCGGGCCAAGGTTATCGACTGGCTGGCAGCGAGCGAGCACGCGGCCGACATTGCGGCGATTCGCGGCGCGCACCCGCGCCACGGCGGGCAGGGCGCACTCTACATCGTGCTCAAACGGCGGCGCTCGTAATAAATATCAGCTGAATTTCGAGCTGAGTTTATCAGCTACTTCCCGGCTTCTTGCCAGTCCGAAAGTCATATCTCCCGATTCACGGAGAGATTGGCAAAGCCAGATCTTGTTATCGTCACAATATTCACGGATATCGTGGAAATTATCTGATTTATATTTGAAGCGAGTGAAGTCTGAAATTGTGTTGATCATTTGAGCGGATTTAATGCGAAGAGCGCGATTTTTCAACCCGTTCACCGAGCCAATTCAAAAGTCGAAAAATTAGAAATGCGCGAAAAGTGGAGGTTTCAGCCGCACTGGCCGCGATGCAGCAGCTTGTGATCGGCGAGTACCAGAGCCATCATCGCCTCGACTACCGGAGCGCCGCGGATGCCGACGCAAGGGTCATGACGTCCCTTGGTGAACAGCTCGGTCGCCGCACCTTCGCGGGTGATCGTTTCGACCGGAGTCAGGATCGACGAGGTCGGCTTGAAGGCGACCCGCACCACCACTGGCTGGCCGGTCGAGATGCCGCCAGCGATGCCGCCAGCGTGGTTTGCGGTGAAGTCAGGCCCGTTTTCTCCGGGGCGCATCGGATCGGCATTGGTTTCGCCGGTCAGCCGGGCCGCAGCGAAGCCGTCGCCGATCTCCACGCCCTTGACCGCGTTGATGCCCATCATCGCGCTGGCGAGGTCGGCATCGAGCTTGGCATAGAGCGGTGCGCCCCATCCAGCAGGAACACCCGTGGCCACGCATTCGACTACTGCGCCAAGCGAGGAGCCTGCCTTGCGCGCATCGTCGACGAGCGCTTCCCAACGCCTGGCCGCAGCCGCGTCGGGACAGAAGAACGGATTGTTGCCGATCTCGCCTGCATCGAAAGCATTGCGGTCGATCGCATCGCCGCCGATTTCGGTGAGATAGGCCAGGATCGACACTTCCGGAATCACGAGCCGCGCCACGCCGCCTGCCGCGACCCGCGCCGCTGTCTCGCGCGCCGAGCTTCGACCGCCGCCGCGATAGTCGCGAAAGCCGTATTTGGCGTCATAGGCATAGTCGGCATGGCCGGGGCGATAGGCCCTGGCGACTTCGGAATAGTCCTTGGACCGCTGGTCCGTATTCTCGATCATGAGGCTGATCGGCGTGCCGGTCGTCCTGCCCTCGAATGTGCCGGAGAGGATCCTGACAGCGTCAGGCTCGTTGCGCTGGGTGGTGAACTTCGACTGGCCCGGTCGCCGCGCGTCGAGATAGGGCTGGATCATTGCCTCGTCGATCTTCAGCCCCGGCGGGCAACCGTCGACCACTGCGCCTAGCGCCGGCCCGTGGCTTTCGCCCCAGGTCGTGAAACGCAGCAGGTGTCCGAAGCTGTTGATGCTCATGGGCAGCGGCTTTTGTCTCATTGAGCCGAATTGTCCAGCCCGCTATGGCCTGATGCGCCATGTTCCTCGTCGTCTTCCGCAATCGCAAGCGCGCCGATATCAAGGCCGCCGCCTATGGAAATGATGCGGAACGGATGGAGCGGCTGGCTGCCGCGCAACCCGGCTTCGTGTCCTTCAAGAGCTATACAGCTGACGATGGTGAGGTGATCGCCCTGTCCGAATGGGACAGCGAAGCGGCGGCGCGCGGCTGGGCCGAGCACCCCGATCACAGGTCTGTTCAGCAGCAGGGTCGCGCGGAATATTACGAGAGCTACACGCTGTTCGCCTGCGCCGATCCGCGTATTCACACATTCAAAAGGAGCGAAAATTGAGCATCGAAGTCTACGGCATTCCCAACTGCGACACGGTCAAGAAGGCGCGCAAATGGCTCGATGCGCAGGGCCATGCCTATGCGTTCCATGACTACAAGAAGGAAGGCGCAGACCCTGCGAAGCTGAAAAAGTGGGTTGCCGAGGCAGGTTGGGAGAAAGTTCTCAACCGGGCAGGGACGACGTTCCGCAAACTTCCCGAAGAGGACAAGGCCGATCTCGATGCAGCAAAGGCCGTGAAAGTGATGGAGACCAATCCCAGCTGCATCAAGCGCCCTATAGTGGAGTATCCCGGCGGCCTTCTGGTCGGCTTCAAGGAAGCCGAGTGGCAGGCGGCTCTGGGCTAACTCAGAACTCGGCGTCCAGCTCTTCCATTTCCTCCGGCTCTGCAAGTGCGGCGGCCTTCCACTGCTGCATCGGTTCCCACGCCTCGATCGTGTGGCAATAGGCCTGGCATTCGGGCGCAAGCTCGACGGCATAGGTGATGAAGCGTGTCGCGACCGGCGCGTACATGGCGTCGGCAATCGTCGGTTTCTCGCCGAACAGGAACGGGCCGCCGTAAGCCGAGAGGCATTCCTTCCAGATCGTTTCGATCCGCTCGATATCCGGCTTGGCGCCGCTGAAGATCGGGAAACTTGCGTGCTTTGTCTTCAGGTTCATGGGCAGGGCCGAGCGCAGGTTCGAAAATCCTGAGTGGATCTCTCCCGAAACCGAGCGGCAGTGCGCGCGCGCCACGCGATCCGCCGGAAGCATATTGGCCTCGGGATGACACTCATTGAGATATTCCGCGATAGCGAGCGTGTCCCAGACGCTGGCGCCTTCGTGGACCAGTCGCGGCACCAGCACCGAAGGCGACAGCAGCAGGAGTTCCGCGCGGTTGGTCTCATCGTTGGGAACGGGCTTTTCTTCGACATCGAGCCCCGCCAGATGGCAGAGCAACCAGCCTCGCAGCGACCATGCGGAATAGGTCTTGCTGGATATCGTCAGTTCGGCATTGCTCATCGAAGTCCCCATATGTTGCATGCTCAGGCTTGCATTCGGCGATGATGCACTGCAGCATGACCCCAATCCGGAGGTTTGGCAAATGCGAATCGGTACGGCGGGCAATATGGTGATACGGAGCGGCGATGCTCTATAAGGGCTATCAGGCCTTTTCGGACCTGCTGGCGCCTGCGCGCGCCGCGGCCGGTGCGGCGGTGCGGTTGGGCAACAAGTATCTCGGACCGCTGGTCGACGACCCCTGGATAAAGCGGTACCTCGCCATCAACGAGGTGTTCGCAGGTGCAAAAATGACCCATGCGCGACCGGACTATGCGATCGGGCAGGTGCCGGTCGGCAATGCGCTGGTCGACGTTGTCGAGGAAGTGGCCCTGGACCTGCCATTCGGCAACTTGCTGCATTTCGCCAAGCCCGATGTCGCGACGCCGCAACCGCGCATGCTGGTGGTCGCGCCGCTGTCAGGGCACTTCGCCACGCTACTGCGCAATACGGTCGAGACCCTGCTGCGCGATCACGACGTCTACATCATGGATTGGAAGAACGCGCGCGACGTTCCGCTGTCCGAAGGCGCATTCGGTTTTGACGACTACGTCGACTACATTATCCGGTTCATGCGGTACCTCGGGCCGGGCACCCACATGCTCGCTGTGTGTCAGCCCTGCGTGCCCGCGATGGCGGCAACCGCGCTGATGGCGGAGGACCGCGATCCGTGCGAGCCGCGTACGTTGTGTCTGCTTGGTGGACCCGTCGATACCCGCGTTTCGCCTACGGTCGTGAACGAACTTGCGACCAACAATCCCTATTCCTGGTTCGAGAACAACGTCATCCACAAGGTGCCGAAACGCTACAGGGGAGCGGGGCGCAGGGTCTATCCCGGCTTCCTGCAACTGACCGCCTTCATGTCGATGAA
This sequence comes from Novosphingobium sp., assembly GCA_020446505.1. GTDB lineage: Bacteria > Pseudomonadota > Alphaproteobacteria > Sphingomonadales > Sphingomonadaceae > Novosphingobium. The sequence goes on from JAGREN010000089.1 coordinate 4,355, forward strand.
TTCGGGCCGGCACTGGGAGCAGCAGCGACAACTTTATCGTCACCTCGTTGCGGGCGAGACGGAAGCAGCCGACAAGATCAAGGATTTCTACGACGAATATTTCGCCGTGCTGGACCTTGCAGCCGAATTCTATCTGGAGACTATCGACAAGGTGTTCCAGCGCATGCTGCTGGCCAAGGGCGAACTGACCTATCGCGGCGAGCGCAAGGTCGATTGCGGCGCGATCCGGCGGACGGCCCTGCTCACGGTCGAGGGCGAACGCGACGACATCTGCGCGGTCGGGCAGACCGCTGCGGCTCATGCCCTGTGCTCGAGCCTGCGTCCTCACCTCAAGCGCCATTACCTGCAGCCGGGCGTCGGGCATTACGGCGTGTTTTCCGGCTCGAAGTGGGAAAAGCAGGTCTACCCGCAAGTGCGCAACATGGTCCTCGCAATGAGCTGACCGGCGCGGATACCGCCGCGCCGGTCTAGCCAGATCGAACTATTCAGAAATTGAACAGTAACGCAGCCGTCACTTCGTGGCCGGTCCAGTCGACCACATTGTCGGGCAAGTTGACGCCGCCGTAGTCGACATGGCGATATTCGGCGCGTGCGCTGATCGTATCTGTCAGTGCCACTTCAGCTCCGCCGCCCAGCACCAGGCCATCCAGTCCCTTGCCGGTCCCGTTCGGCACGCCGTCCAGCCAGGCATAACCGACCTTGCCGTAGACCATAGCCGAGTCGCCGAGTTTGAAACCGCCGACGCCAGACACGCCATATCGGGCGTCGCCGCCATTCGTGTACACCCCTGCATTGCCCTCGACGCCGAGCACGACCGGAACGCCATCGCCAAGCGGCATCCGGTATCCGGCTACCGCGTTCACCACGGCTGAATTGTCGGTGTGCTTGAACGGGCCGGTCAACAGCGAGCCTTCGCTCTTGACGATGCCGAGACCGGCTTCTGCTCCGACATAGGGGCCGTCGAACGCTTCGGCGCTGGCAATCAACGGTATGAATGCAAGCGCGGTCGCTGCGCCGACAACGGCACATTTGATGGTTTTGATATTGAACATCTGTTTCCCTCTCGTGCCTGCCGGCCATTGACCGGCATGCTCACTCCCCGGCGCGGCAAATCGGCCAGCTACGCTGAATCGTCGCTGAACTGGTCACAAGTGAACGAAAGGTCCGATCCAGGAAGCTTGATTTCGGTGACGAATGGCGCAGTCTGTTCGAGGGGCTCTGACAATCTATGCCGGGAGAGTGGCCATGAAACCCTTGCATGAACAGGAAGTCGAATCGGCAAAGCAGGCCGTGAGCGAGGCCGGACGCGAACCCGGCAATTTCGATTTTGCCGTCGCCTTCATGGAGCCCGACCCGGACGGCGGCGGGATGTTTACGGTCCGCTACGAAGTGACGGTCACCAACGGCGAGACAGGCCGCTCAGCATCCTACATCGGCGGGATCGGACTCGACTGGCTGGGCGCCTTTGCCGAGGATCTTAACGCAGGCGACTATGACTAGCGCGGTTGCGCCGTCACGATGTAGTTGAGAGAGAGATCGTCCGACAGGTGCAGCCCTTTGTTGGGCGACCAGGCAATTCCTGTCGGTTCGCTCATCTCAAGGCCCTGACCGGCAAGCAGTTCGCGTAGCTCATCGGGCGTGATGAAATCGTCCCAGTGGTGCGTGCCTTTGGGGATCGCGCCAAGTCGTTCGGCTCCCTTGACCAGCAGCAGCCGCGAAGCCGCTGTCCGGTTGGGCGTGGAGAGGATCATCAGGCCGTCCGGTGCGAGCCTCGACGCCAGTTCGGCCACGAATGCTTGCTTGTCCGCGACATGCTCGATCACTTCGAGCGAACAGACCAGATCGAATGCTGCCGCTTCAAGTTCGCCGAGTTCGCCGTGCCGGTAATCGATGGCGAGCCCCATCGCTCTCGCATGCTCGCTTGCCGCTGCAATGTTCTCGCTTGCCGCATCGTGGCCTGTCACCGACGCGCCCAGTCGGGCCAGTGGCTCGCACAGCAGTCCCGCTCCGCAACCGGCATCGAGAGCGCGCTTTCCGGTCAGGGGCCGTACACTGGATTCATCGATACCCCAGTGCGCATCGATCGCTGCGCGAATGAACGACAGCCGCACCGGGTTGAGCCGATGCAGCATGGCCGATGACCCCTTCGCATCCCACCAGTCGGCTGCCAGCGCGCCGAAGTGCGCGGCTTCTTGCGGGCGGATCGTCTCCTGCGTGCTTGCATTGGCCATGACGCGCTCCTAACAGCCCCCGCAAGCATATTCCAGCAAAGGGAGCAGTGCGGGCCTTGGCGCGTATCGTGATGAAATTCGGCGGCACCTCGATGGCCGGGACGGAACGCATCAGGCGCGTTGCGGGCATCGTCAAGCGCCAGCAGGAAGCCGGGCACGAGGTGGCGGTCGTCGTCTCCGCCATGGCGGGCGAGACGAACCGGCTGGTGCAGTTCTGCGACGAGGCACAGGCGATCCACGATCCTGCCGAATACGACGTCGTCGTCGCATCGGGCGAACAGGTCACTTCGGGTTTGCTGGCAATGCATTTGCAGACGCTTGGCTGCAAGGCCCGCTCGTGGCTCGGCTGGCAACTGCCGTTCCGCACCGACGAAGCCTATGCCAAGGCGCGGATCGGGCAGATTGATACCGAAGCCTTGCTGGCATCGATGGCGGCTGGCGAAATCGCCGTCATTCCCGGCTTTCAGGGCCTTTCACCGGAAAACAGGATTACGACGCTGGGGCGCGGCGGTTCGGATACCTCGGCCGTTGCCGTGGCGGCGGCGCTCAAGGCGGATCGCTGCGACATCTATACCGATGTCGACGGCGTCTACACCACCGACCCGCGTATTGTCGCCAAGGCGCGCAAGCTGACGCGCATCACCTATGAGGAAATGCTGGAGCTGGCCTCGGTCGGCTCGAAAGTGCTTCAGACCCGCTCGGTAAGCCTCGCCATGAAGGAGGGCGTGCGCGTGCAGGTGCTTTCCTCGTTCGTGGACGAAGATGCCGTGCCCGCTGACGATCTGCCCGGCACGATGATTGTGAGCGACGATGAAATAGAGACCGGCGAATTGGAAGGAAACGACATGGAACGCCAGCTCATCACCGGCATCGCCGCCGACAAGAACGAGGCGAAGGTGACTCTAACCCGCGTGGCCGACCGTCCCGGCGCAGTCGCGGCGATTTTTGGTCCGCTTGCCGACGCCAACATCAACGTCGACATGATCATCCAGAACCCAAGGACAAGGGCGAGACCGACGTCACCTTCACCGTGCCGCAGACCGACCTGGCGCGTGCGCAGGCGCTGCTGGAAGAGCGAAAGGATTCGATTGGCTACTTCCGGCTGATCGCGGACGACAATGTCGCCAAGATCTCCATCGTCGGCGTGGGCATGCGCAGTCATGCGGGCATTGCTGCGACCATGTTCAAGACACTGGCCGATCGCGGCATCAACATCCTCGCCATCTCCACCAGCGAGATCAAGGTATCGGTGCTGATCAATGCCGACGAGACCGAACTTGCCGTGCGCCTGCTTCACACCGCCTACGGGCTGGACGCAAAAGACGCTGCCTGACCGGTTGGAGCTGCCGGCGGTTGCGGCTTTTGCTCTGGCAAGGTGCATTCTTTCTCGCTACACCCAATAGCGAACTAAATTTCGTTATTGTGAATTTTGCGGGAGATTTTGCATGAGTGGCGACAACCCCAATGTTACCGAGACTGGCGCGGACATCACCCTCGTCGGGCCAGAGCATGTGAAGCGGTATCAGGAGACCGATGGCGAAGTCGGCTATCTCTGGAATGGATCACCGACCTTGCTGTTCACCACTATCGGTCGCAAGTCGGGGGAGCCGCGCACCAATCCCATCATCTTCACGCCGGTCGGTGACAAATATGTGATCATCGCCAGCAAGGGCGGCGCTCCTGCACATCCGGCATGGTATCTGAACATTCAGGAAAACCCGAACATCGAAGTTCAGGTCAAGGCCGACAAGTTCAAGGCCACAGCGCGCACGGCCGAATCGCCCGAGCGCGAGGAATTGTGGGCCGAAGCGATCAAGAACTGGCCCAGCTTCGATATCTATCAGTCGCGAACCGACCGCAAGATTCCGGTCGTGGTGATCGAACGCAAGTAGCCTGCTGTCCCGCAACCATTGGCAATCCGGCGCGCGCTGCCTATAGCGCCGCGTCGGATAAACTGGCGGGAAGACAACTTGAGCGATTTTTCCAGGACGCGCGCCCTGATGGCACGCGGCAGCGAGTTTCTTGGCAGCGAATGGGCTATCCTGTGCGGCGCAATGTCGTGGGTGTCCGAGCGCAACCTCGTCTCGGCGATCAGCAATGCCGGCGGGTTCGGCGTCATTGCCTGTGGCGCGATGACTCCCGAGCTGCTCGACGGCGAGATCGCGGGAACGAAGGCGCTGACAAGCAAGCCTTTCGGCGTGAACCTCATCACCATGCACCCGCAACTGTTCGACCTGATCGAGGTCTGCGGGCGGCATCAGGTCGGCCACGTCGTCCTCGCTGGCGGCATCCCGCCCAAGGGCAGCGTCGAAGCGATCAAGGCGACTGGTGCGAAGGTCATCTGTTTTGCCCCGACCGTGGCGCTCGGCAAGAAGCTGCTGCGCTCTGGCGCGGATGCGCTCGTTATCGAGGGCATGGAAGCGGGCGGCCACATCGGCCCGGTCTCGACCAGCGTTCTAGCGCAGGAAATCCTTCCCAGCCTGGCCGAAGAAAATCTCGTTTTCGTCGCGGGCGGCATTGGCCGCGGCGAGGCAATCGCGGGCTACCTCGAAATGGGCGCATGCGGCGTCCAGCTTGGCACCCGCTTTGCCTGCGCAAGCGAATCGATTGCTCACCCCGACTTCAAGAAGGCATTTTTCCGCGCCTCGGCTCGCGATGCCGTGACCAGCGTGCAGGTGGATCCGCGCCTGCCGGTCATCCCGGTTCGCGCCCTCAAGAACAAGGGCACGGACGAGTTCACCGCCAAGCAGATCGAGGTCGCCCGCCTGCTCGACCAGGGCGCGATCGAGATGGGCGAAGCGCAGTTGCAGATCGAGCATTTCTGGGCCGGCGCGCTGCGCCGCGCAGTGATCGATGGCGATGTGGAGAATGGCTCGCTCATGGCAGGACAATCTGTAGGCATGGTATCGCAGGAAGAACCGGTCGCCGAAATCATCACTGCGCTGCTTGGCGAATGCGAGGCTGCGCTGTCGCAGCGGCGGGCGGCCTGAGCGATGAGCAGCGAACAGATCCTCACCCTGTCCTGCAACGACCGGCCGGGCATCACCGCGCGCGTCACCGGGCACCTGTTCGAACAGGGCGCCAACGTGCTCGACGCGCAGCAGTTCAACGATCTGGAGTCAGGCCAGTTCTTCATGCGCGTGGCCTATGATCCGGGCGAGGGTGATGCGTCGGCTGTGCGGTCGGGTCTTGAGGCCATCGCAACCGATTTCGGCATGCGCTGGAACCTGCGTGACCGATCCCAGCCGCGCAAGGTCCTGATCCTCGTCTCCAAGTTCGACCACTGCCTTGCCGACCTGCTCTATCGCCAGCGGATCGGCGAACTGGGGATGGAAGTCGTGGGCGTGGTCTGCAACCACCCCATGGATGCACTCAGGCACAGCAATGTGCGCGACATTCCGTTTCATCATGTGCCGGTGACCAAGGACACCAAGCCGGAGGCAGAGGCGCAGCTCAAGCAGATCATCGCAGATAGCGGGGCCGAACTGATCATCCTCGCACGCTACATGCAGGTGCTGTCAGACGACATGGCCGCGCATCTCGACGGGCGCTGCATCAACATTCACCACTCGTTCCTGCCGGGCTTCAAGGGCGCCAAGCCCTACCATCAGGCACATGCGCGCGGGGTGAAGATGATCGGCGCGACGGCGCACTATGTCACGGCAGACCTCGACGAAGGGCCGATCATCCATCAGGATGTGGAAGCGATCACCCATGCCGATTCTCCGGCGGACCTCGTTCGCAAGGGACGCGACATCGAGCGGCGGGTGCTGGCAGAGGCCGTGCGGCTGCATCTGGAGGACCGGGTGCTGCGCACGGGCAACCGGACGGTGGTGTTCAGGAGCTGAACGGCGCTGTCCCGAACGGGAGAGACGCCATGCCTGCCGAAGGGCTGGACCACATCAACATCGTCTCTGGCGATATCGCCAGGACTGTCGAATTCTACGAAGGGCTTCTGGGACTTGAAGCGCGGCCCATCCCGGTCGCGCCCGAAGGCTATGGCGGCCGCTGGATCTACGACAAGCACGGCCACGACGTGATCCATGTTCAGCTTCACGATCCTGAACGGCATGGCGCACGAGACGGACAACCGCTGGACATGGGGCCGCTCGATCATATCGCGATCGTCTGCACCGACTTTCCCGGCATGTGCGCCAAGTGCGACGCGATGGGGCTCGATTACAGCACCAACCACGTCGAGAAGATGAATTTCAGCCAGATATTCGTGCGCGATCCGGACAACGTTCTGCTCGAACTCAACTTCCGCAACGGCTGACCGGGAACGCCACAAGGGAGAGACACATGGCAACGCAGACCGCAACAACATTCCGCCGCTGGCAGATCGGCGACGTGAAAGTGACCAAGATCGTCGAGAGCGAGACGATCTTCGACATCCCGACAATGTTTCCCAAGGCGAGCGCCGAGGAGGTGCAGAAGCTCGACTGGCTCAAGCCGCATTTCGTCACTGATGACTGGCAGGGCAAGATGAGCATCCACGCCCTGATCGTGGAAACGCCGGACAAGACCATTGTCGTCGACACCTGCATCGGCAACGATCGCGACCGCATCGCCTATAAGACGAGCAACAACCTCCAGACCGCTTTCCTCGAGGATTTCGCCGCTGCCGGTTTTGACCAGGAAAAGGTCGATGTCGTGCTCTGCACGCACCTGCATTTCGATCACGTCGGCTGGAACACCATGCTGGAACAGGGCAAATGGGTGCCGACGTTCCCCAATGCGCGTTACCTGTTCAACCGCGCAGAGTTCGAACACTGGCGCGACACGCAGGACGATGTGACCGAGGACATGTTCCTCAATGTCCAGAAGAACGTCTTTGTCGACTCCATCTTGCCGGTGCTCGAAGCCGGCCTTGTCGACCTTGTCGACGAGAACCACAGGGTTTGCGAGGAAGTCTGGTTCGAGCCGACGCCGGGACACTCTCCGGGACACGTCTGCATTCGCATCCGTTCGCAGGGGCAGGACGGCTTCATCACCGGCGACATGGTCCACCATCCCTTTCAGTTCGCCAATGCCGAATGGTCGATGGCTTCGGTCGACTACGACAGCGACATGGCAACTTCGACGCGTTCGCGGGTCTATGCCGACGTCGCCGATCAGCCGGTGCTGGTGATCGGCACCCACTTTGCGGGAGTGACTTCGGGCAAGGTCAGGAAAGACGGCAAGTCCTACCGCTTCGACGCGGAGGAATAGTCAGCCAGCGATAAACCCGGCCCAAGGCCTCAGCGTTTCGTGGTCGCCGGTATCGGGCGACCAGATGCGCTCCATCAAGGTGCGGGCTTCCGGCTCGGGCATTCCGGCACGGTCGCGGTGATAGCGATAGAGAAACGTCGAGACTCGCATATTGGCAATGCAGTGGACGTGGACGGGCTCTTCGTCGGCCTCGTAGGCAGCTACGAATGCTGCGAAATGCGCATCGTCAGGTGCGTCGAAAGGCACCGGGATGTGGGTGTAGCGCAGGCCCGCCGCGGACATGAGCTGCGCTTCATCCGCAAGCGCCTCTGCGTGGTCCGGCATGGCCAGATTGATGACGTGGCGCACGCCGAGCGCCGCAAGTCTGGCTACGTCTGCTTCCACCAGCTTGCCCGAGGTCGTGGTGCGCGGATCGATGCGCAGCCATGCGGTGATGTCATCGGGATCGCTCATCGGACAGGTCTAGCAGCGACCGGAACCATGCGGTAGCCTGGCCATGAGCGGGGACGATACGGAGACGACACCATGTGCGACGAGACCACAGCCGAAACCCACGACCGGGCTTTGGCAGCACGAGGGCTGACGCGCCGCGAATTTGCCGCGCTTGGCTCCGCAGCCGCGCTTGCCGCATGCGCGTCCAACGGCACCGAGCGTCCCGGCGAACAGGAACTGGTGGAAGAGACGGTCCACATCACGACCGGGGATGGCCTGGCCGATGCCTTCTTCGTCCACCCGGCCAAGGGCAAATGGCCAGGCGTCATCATGTGGCCGGATATCGCCGGCCTGCGCGAGGCCAAGAAGATCATGGCGCGGCGGCTGGCGAGTGCAGGCTATGCCGTGCTCGTCGTGAACCAGTATTACCGCAGCCAGCCCGCTCCGGTGATGGAAAGCTTCTCCGAATTCATGGACCCGGAAGGCCGCAAGAAAGCGATGGCGCTCTATGCAACGGTCACGCCCGAATCGGTGACGCGCGACGCCAAGGCTTTCGTCGCCTTTCTCGACGGCAAGAGCGCGGTCGACACTTCTCGCGGCATCGGCAGCAACGGCTATTGCATGGGCGGTTCCTTCACCATTCGCAGCGCGGCGTCCGTACCGAACCGGGTCAAGGCGGCTGCCTCGTTCCACGGGGGCGGTCTGGTCGGCGACAAGCCCGATAGTCCGATCAACCTGCTGGCCAAGACACAGGCAAGCTTCCTCATCGCCATCGCCCGCGACGACGATGCCAAGGCGCCGGGCGACAAGGATGCCTTGCGCAAGGCGGCGGACGCAGCGGGCCGACCGGCCGAAATCGAAGTCTACGACGGCGATCACGGCTGGTGCGTGCCCGATTCCCCGGTCTACAACCCCGCCGAGGCAGACAGAGCGTTCGAGCGGATGCTGGCGCTGTTCAAGGGATTGTAGGTTCAGGCAAGGGGCCGATTGCGAAGCAGGGCTCTGCGACTGCGTCCGGTTTTCCTTGTGAACCCCGCCCCCCGCGCTAGACTTCCCGCCTGAAAGCAGGAGGAGCGTCATGGGTGGATTTCTGATCGCGCTGATCGTCGTGGTCGTCGTGTTCCTGATGATGGGCGTGCGGGTCGTCAGGCAGGGGTACGTCTATACTATCGAGCGGCTGGGCAAGTTCACTCTGGCCGCCGATCCCGGCCTGCACCTCATCATCCCTTTCGTCGATCGGGTTGGTCAGAAGGTCAACGTGATGGAGCAGGTGCTCGACATTCCGGGGCAGGAAATCATCACCAAGGACAACGCCATGGTCGGCGTCGATGCCGTGGTGTTCTTCCAGGTGCTCGATGCCGGCAAGGCGGCCTACGAGGTGCACAACCTCTATGCCGCGATCATGGCGCTCACCACGACCAACCTGCGCACGGTCATGGGCTCGATGGACCTCGACGAGACGCTGTCCAAGCGCGACGAGATCAACGCCCGGCTGCTCTCCGTGGTCGACCATGCGACCTCGCCGTGGGGCGTGAAGATCACCCGCGTCGAGATCAAGGACATCCGCCCACCTCTCGACATTTCCAATGCCATGGCCCGACAGATGAAGGCCGAGCGCGAGAAGCGCGCCGAAATCCTCGAGGCCGAAGGACGCAGGGCCTCCGAAATCCTGCGCGCCGAGGGCGAGAAGCAGGCGCAGATCCTGTCCGCAGAGGGCCGCCGCGAGGCTGCCTTCCGCGATGCCGAAGCGCGCGAGCGCGAAGCCGAGGCGGAGGCGAGGGCGACGCAGATGGTGTCGGACGCCATCGCTCAGTCCGGCGTGCAGGCGATCAACTACTTCATCGCGCAGAAATATACCGACGCGGTTGGCAAGTTCGCCACCTCGCCCAATGCCAAGACGATCCTGTTCCCGGTCGAGGCGACGCAGCTCATCGGCACGCTGGGCGGCATCGGCGAGCTGGCGAAGGAGGCGCTGGGCGATGGCGGACCGCCGCCTGCTCCCCCCGCGCCGACGGCAAGGCGCAATCAGGGACCGCCCCCGATACCGCCTTTGCAGGGCAATCCGTGATGGAAGACCTCGGCGGTTTGGAGCCGCACTATGCCTGGCTGGCCATCGGCCTGATCCTCGCGGCCGCCGAAATGGCGGTGCCCGGCGTGTTCCTGATCTGGATGGCAGGTGCGGCGCTGATCGTGGGCGCTCTGGCGTGGCTGACGCCGATCGGCGTGCCCTTGCAGATCGTGCTCTTCGCCGCTCTGGCCATCGTCGCCGTATTCCTTGGGCGACGCTACATCGCCAACAACCCGATCCACGAAGCCGATCCGATGATGAACAAGCGCGCCGACCGGCTGGTTGGCGAGACTGTCGTTGTCACCCAGGCAATCGAGGGCGGTTCGGGCAAGGTGCGTCTCGGCGACAGCGAGTGGCTGGCAAAAGGCACCGATGCGGTTCCGGGTACGCGACTGCGGATTACCGGGCACGATGGCGTTGTGCTGCTGGTCGAGCCGGTGGCTTGATCGCCGGGCTTTCGGCTCCATATTGATCCGCGCAAGGAGAGACGCGCATGACAGACAAGCTGGACCTGACCGAAGCCGAATGGCGCGAGAGGCTTTCGCCCGAGCAATATCACATCCTGCGCGAGGCTGGCACGGAACGCGCCTTTACCGGCAAGTACGAGCAGAACAAGGCGGACGGCATGTACAAGTGCGCGGGCTGCGGCGCACCGCTGTTCAGCTCGGATACCAAATACAATTCCGGCTCCGGCTGGCCGAGCTATTACCAGCCGCTCGCTCCGGGAGCTGTCGACGAACATACCGATGTGTCGCACGGCATGGTCCGGACCGAGGTGCGCTGCGCAAAGTGCGAGGGACATCTCGGCCATGTTTTCCCGGATGGGCCTGCGCCAACCGGTCTGCGCTACTGCATCAATTCGGCCTCGCTCGATTTCGAAGGCAAGCAGGACTGATCGACCCGGCGCACGCGACTGGCGTTTTGCCCCGGATATTCGAACCTTGCGCCTACCAATGCGGGCGGCTGCGTTGTAGACCGCTTGCAGGCGGCTTCGGCTTCATCAGGGTCTGACATATGGCTTCACCATCGCGCGGCCATCCAGCGCGCAGGGGCGGTTCGCAGCCACCACCGCCTCCTCCACCGCGCAAGAAGACTCCCAAGAAGAAGTCGTTCCTTGCCAGGCTTGTGCGTGGAACGCTCGTGTGGGGTCTGGCGCTGGCGATTCTGGGTGCGATATTCCTCGGCACCGCCGTCTACATGACAGCGCGCGATCTGCCGAATTTCCAGACGCTCAAGAGCAGCCAGCAGGGCCAGATGATCGTGGTGCGCGCGATGGACGGCACCGAGATCGTCTCGCTAGGGCCGAGCTATGGCAAATGGCTGACCTACAACGAAATTCCGCCGGTCATGAAGAACGCAATGGTCGCCGTGGAAGACCGGCGGTTCGAATCCCACTTCGGCGTCGATCCGATCGGCATAGCCCGCTCGTTGCTCGTCAGGGTAAGAAGCGGCTACTTCCGTGAAGGTGCTTCCACCATCACGCAGCAGCTTGCCCGCAACGTTTTCCTCAACAACACCCGTTCCTTCGGCCGCAAGATCAGGGAAGGCGTGCTGGCGCTGGCGCTGGAGACAAAATTCTCCAAGCAGCAGATTCTCGAGCTGTACCTGAACAAGGTCTACTTCGGCGGCGGCGCTTATGGCATCGACGCGGCCAGCCGCAAGTTCTTCGACCATTCCGCGCGCGACCTCTCGCTGGCCGAGGCGGCGATCATTGCCGGCCTCGTTAAGGCGCCGTCGCGCTACTCGCCCACAGCCGATTTGCAGGCAGCGCAGAACCGGGCGCGCGTCGTGCTCTCGGTGATGGCGGAGAATGGCTATATTAGCGCCAGCGAGGCGGCGGCGACCGATCTGGATGCCGTGCGGCTGGCGCGGCAGAAGGGCCAGAATTCGGTCCGCTATTTCACCGACTGGGCATTGCCGCAGCTGGATTTCGTCCTGCCCGATACCGACGAGCCTATCGAGGTGTGGACCACGCTCGATATCGCCATGCAGGACAACGCGACTTCCGCGATACGCGCCAATGTTCCGGACGGTGCGCAGGGTGCGCTGGTGGCGATAGACCGGGACGGCGCCGTGCGAGCAATGGTTGGCGGGCTGGACTACGTCACCTCGAACTACAACCGCGCGGTCAATGCCGTGCGCCAGCCCGGTTCGTCTTGGAAGCTGTTCGTCTATCTCGCTGCCCTGGAAGCCGGTTACGCTCCGAACAGCAAGGTAGTTGACGAGCCGGTGACAATTCAGGGCTGGAGCCCGCGCAATTCGGGCGGAAGCTATGCCGGCGAAATCGACGTCCGCACGGCCTTTGCCTATTCGAAGAATACGGTGGCGGCACAGCTAGGCAACGAGGTCGGCTTCGGCACGGTGGCTGCGATGGCACGCCGCTTCGGCATAACCACGCCTATCGCGACAGTGCCGTCGATGGTGCTTGGCAGTTCGGAAGTGCGCCTTATCGACATGACCCGCGCCTTTGCGAGCGTTTCCGCCGAGGGCCACTCGATCGAGCCTTATGGCATCGTCAAGGTCACGGCCTCGGACGGGCGCGTTCTCTATCGTCGCAAGCCCGATCCGGGCGAGGTGCTGGTGCCGCAATATGTCGCGGCAGGCATTACCGATCTCCTGCAGACCGCAGTCGCCACCGGCACGGGCAAGGCGGCGCAGATCGGCAGGCCCGTAGCGGGGAAGACGGGCACGACCAGTTCCAACAAGGATGGCTACTTCGTCGGCTTTTCAAGCGGCCTGACGACTGGCGTATGGATGGGCCGCGACGACAACAAGACCGTTCGCGGTCTGCAAGGCGGCACAGCGCCCGCGCGCGCGTTCGCCGCCTTCATGAAGACCGCCGTCGCGAACCGTCCGGTTGAGAAGTTCGATACAGACCTGAAGCTTCCCGAATGGCAACTCGAACCGGACGACGAGCACCTGACGAGTGATCCGGACGACTACTATTTCGTCGACGAGGATGGAAATCTGATCGACTCAGGCCAGCCCGAGCAAGTTCCCGCGCCTCGCTACGACCAGCAGCCGCCTGCGGTAACTGTCCGGCGTGGCACGGCAGAAGCGCCGCGGCGCGGCGGTGCCGAGGCACCACCGGCGGCGAACGACGATTTCCTCAACAGGGCGATCGGCGGCGATGCTCCAGTACCGCAGCCGGACCCTGGTCTTCGACCCGCGCGTTAGCGGCCTGAAAGCCTGACCGGAACGTAGGCCGCGGGCTGTCCGCGCCGCTGGACCCTGAGCAGGACAGCGTCCCGTCCGGATTGCTTGGCGGTGCGGATCGCGTCCGATAGCGCTTCAACGGTCTGCACTGCGCGATAGTTGGCCGACAGGACGATGTCGCCGCGCCTCAGGCCCTTCTGACCTGCATCCGAATTGGGATCGACAGCAGCGATGACCACGCCCTTCGTATCGGCGGAAGCGCCGATCTGGCCGGCGATCTGCGGGGTCAGGGGGATGACCGACATGCCAAGCGTCTGCTCGACTGCGCCATTGCCCTGCTGAGGCTGGGCGAAGGGATCGGCGGTCTGCTCCTCGTCAGGGTCGAACTGCTGTTGCTGCAACTCTTCCTCACTCGGGCGCGAGGCGACCCGCGCGCGAACGGTCATGCGCTTGCCATCGCGGATCAGTTCGACCGGGATAACGGTGCCGGGAGCGGTATTGGCGACGAGGTAGGACAGGGTCTGCTCCTGCGTCACTTCCTTGCCATCGACCTTGACCACGACGTCGCCGGACTGGATGCCTGCCTTGGCGGCAGCCTGACCCGGTTCGACGGCCTGGACGAATTCGCCCTTGTTCCGGGCGAGGCCGAGCGAGGCGGCCAGATCCTCGCCGAGCGGCTGGATACGCACACCGAGATAGCCGCGCTCGATGGCTTCGCCGCGGCGCAGCTTCTCGACGATGGGGGCCGCGATTTCGGCGGGGATCGCAAAACCGATGCCGACGCTGCCGCCGGTCGGAGAGAAGATCGCGTTGTTGATGCCGATGACGTTGCCGTTCATGTCGAACATGGGCCCACCCGAGTTGCCTCGGTTGATCGCGGTATCGGTCTGGATGTAGCGGTCGTAGGCCGTGCCGGAACCGGTGTTGCGATAGACGGCAGAGATGATGCCTGCGGTCACCGTTCCGCCAAGGCCGAACGGATTGCCGATGGCGATTACCCAATCCCCGACGCGCGACTTGGTCGAGTCGCCGAACTTCACGAAGGGCAGGTTGCGCTGACCGTCGACCTTCAGGACTGCAAGGTCGGACGCATCGTCGCGGCCGACCAGCCTTGCGTTGTATTCAGTGCCATTTGGCATGGTAACGGTGATCGACTTGATCTCGCCGCCACGCGAAGCAGGGGCGACGACGTGATTGTTGGTCACGACGTAGCCGTCTGCCGAAATGATGAAGCCTGAGCCAAGCGACTGCGCCTCGCGGGTGCGCGGGCCTTCCTGTCCCTGCCCACCGAACAGGTCGGCAAAGGGCGTGCCGGCAAAGGGGTTGGTGGTCGCGACCTGCACGCTCTGGCGGGTCGAGATGTTGACGACGGCAGGGGCGAGCTGCTCGGTCAGGTCGGCAAAGCTAGCCGGCGCGCCGGCGCGCGGAACGACCGCACTCATCCGGTGGCCTTCGTTCTGCGCGACCTGTGCTCCGGCGGGCTGGCCCGTTGCGAGCGAAAGCGTGGCGCCGGAAAGCAGCAGGGCGGTGGTCAATCCATAAACGTATCGCACGGGCTTCACGTCCTTGTCTTCCTTCATGTCTTGCGCCTCTCCCGGCGCGATGGGCCTGTCGGCCCGGAACAATCTCCTTCGTGGCTTAACGCAGATTGAATGCATCTGGCTGCGTCACCGCCAGAAAGGGCGATCAGGGCCCCTTGAACTGCTTGAGATAGGAGTTGTCAGGCGAGAGCAGGATGGTCGTTCCAGCCTCGTCTTCGCCAAAAGCATAGTCGTAGCTCTGCATGGCGCGATAGAAATTGTAGAAATCGGCATCCTTGCCGAAGCTCTCGGCATAGGTGCGCGCGGCTTCCGCCTCTGCTTCCGCACGGATCAGCTGGGCGCTTTTCTGGCCCTGCGCCCGGATCGTGGCCGCCTCCTGTTCGCGAGCGGCCTGCATGCGGGAGAAGGCGCTTTCGAGGGCTTCCTCGGGAAGATCGGCGCGCTTGATGCGCACGTCGACGACCTGGGCGCCGTATTCGCGGGCCTGCGTATCGAGTTCGTCACGAATCTTCTGCATGGCCTGTCCGCGCTCGGCGGTCAGAAGCGACTGGAAGGTGCGCTTGCCAAGCTCGCGGCGCAGCACCGAGTTGAGGATCGGCTCAAGCTGTTCCTGCACCCGCTCGGGCGTGCCGGCGGTACGCACCATCTTGACCGGATCGATGATCCGGAAGCGCGCATAGGCATCGACATTAAGGCGCAACTGATCGGTCGAGAGAATCTGCTGCGGCTCCATGTCGACGGTCAGCAGGCGCTTGTCGATGCGTACCAGACGGTCAGCAAAGGGAATGCGCAGGACGAGGCCGGCGCCGGTCTGGCCGAAATCCTTCTTGGGGTCGAAGCTGTTGATTGTCTTGATCGGCTCGCCGAAGCGCACGACGACTGCCTGCTCGGTCTCGGGAACCTGAACGACGCTCGCCATCAGGCCGATGACGACAACGAGCAAGGCGATAAGCACGCCGCGATATTCGCGTATCAGTTCCATCACTGGCCCCCCTTCTGCTCGGGGGCGGGCTGAGGATCGACCCGTTTCTTCATCTCGGGCAGCGGCAGGAACGGCGAGACGCCATTGTCTTCCATGATGACCTTGGGGTTCTTGTTGAGCACGCGTTCCATCGTCTCGTAATACATGCGGCGCTTGGTGACTTCGGGAGCGAGCTTGTATTCGGCATAGACCTTGTCGAAGGCAGCTGCATCGCCCTGCGCGCGAGCCAGAAGCTGCTGCGCCCAAGCGCGCGCGTTGGAGCGATCGCGTTCCGCATCCTGCTGTGCGGCAGTCACCTGCTGGAAGGCGGCAAGGGTTTTCTGCGGCGGATCGGCCTTCTTTATCTCGATGCCCTGAATGCGCACACCGGCACGATAGCGGTCAAGCAGGCTCTGCATGCGCTCCTTCACGCGTTGTTCGACTTCGCCACGGCCCGCACCGCTCAGCGCTTCGTCAAGAGGGACTTCAGCAATGGAAGAGCGCATGGCAGCTTCGGCAGCTTGCCGCACGGTTTCTTCGGGATCGGCAAGGCGGAAGGTGTAGAGCTTCAGATCCTTGATGTTCCAGCGGATCAGGTAGGACAGATCGACCAGGTTCTGGTCGCTCGTCAGCATCAGCTTCTCGTTTTCGCCTTCGGGGATAGTGTCGACCTTGATCGAGGTGACGTCCGCGATCTCGACGCTCTGCGCCGGCCATGGCAGCGTTACCGAGACGCCCGGCCCGATGGTGCGCGAATATTTGCCGAAAGTGGTGACGACGCCTTCTTCCTTGGGTCCGACCATGTGGACGGTCGACACGCCTAGCCAGAGCAGGGCGATGGCGCCGAGGATCAGAGGGAACCAGCTCTTGCCGTCAGGGCGCTGCGGAAGGCGCGGGAAATTGCCGCCTCCACCGGCTGGGCCGCCCGGACCGCGCCGGTCGCGGCCACGGAAAATGTCCTCGATGCTGGCGGAGCGGCGCGGGGTGCCGTCGCCAGGCGGCAACCAGGGATTGCGCGGCCCTTTCGGGCCTTCGCCGTCCGCTTGCGGCGGTGCGCTGCCTGCGCTGTCGCCATCACCTTCATCGCCCCCCGGCATGTCCGGGCGCGGCTTGCCCCAAGGGCTGCGCCGTCCGGCCATAGCCAGTCCTGTCTGCGCCAGAACGCTGCCAATCCATCTCATGGCACCCGTTATAGGAACGAGGTGCACACAAAAACAGTGCCTCTGCGTGCTTTTTCCTTGCTAGGGGGTGGCGATCGGCAGTCGATGCAACCGGAGGAACGATGTCAGACGATGTGGGCAAGCAACTGGAACGGCACTTGCCCGATAGCGCGCAGGCGCGATTGCAGTCCCTGAAGCTGAATGACGGCGTCGCCACGCTGGTACTCGACGTGACCGGACTTGACGGTCTGGAGCGGGACCGGATGGAAATCGCGGTCAAGGATGCGCTGCGCTCTGCGCCGGGTGTGTGCGAAGTCCGCGTCGCCATGATGGGTGAAAAGCGGGCGCGCAATATCATCGCGGTCGGGTCCGGCAAGGGCGGGGTCGGCAAGTCCACGCTGTCGGCCAATCTGGCCGTTGCTCTGGCGCGTGCTGGCATCAAGACGGGTCTTGTCGATGCCGACATTTACGGTCCTTCGCAGGCGCGGCTGATGGCGACCGAAGGCGCGCGCCCGCAGGCAACTGCCGAAAAGAAGCTTGTGCCAGTGCAGAGCCAATGGGGCGTGCCGATGCTGTCGATGGCACACCTTGCCAGCCCCGGACAGGCCATTGCATGGCGCGGCCCGATGGCAGGCAATGCCCTGTCGCAGTTGATCGACGCCGATTGGGGCGATGCCGAACTGCTGGTCGTCGACCTGCCGCCCGGTACTGGCGACGTGCAACTCACCATGCTGCAACGCTTCAAGCCGATGGGCGCGGTGATCGTCTCCACTCCGCAGGATCTCGCGCTGATGGACGCGGCGCGGGCAATCTCGCTGTTCGATCAGGGAAAGGTGCCGGTGATCGGGATCGTCGAGAACATGGCGGGTTATGCTTGCCCGCATTGCGGAGAGGTCAGCGATCCGTTCGGCGCAGGCGGGGCCGAGAAGGCTGCTGCCGAAATGGGCCATGCCTTTCTTGGCCGGGTGCCGCTCGACATTGCGATCCGTCAGGCCAGCGATTCAGGAACGCCGCTCGCGGCAGGCGAGGGGCCACAGGCTGATGCCTTTGCCGACATTGCGCGTCGCGTCGCGACATGGGTCGCCAACCAGCGCCAGCCTCAGGCGGCTCTCGGCTGATGCGCTTCTCGCGGCGGGGTATGCTGATCGCCGCGCTGGCAGGCGGCGGACTGATGGTGGGCTATCTCGCCCGACCGCGCAGTTTCCCGCTGCCGCTGACGCCGGGCCGCAACGAGATTGCCTTCGATGCCTGGATCAAGATCGCGCACGATGGCGTGATTTCCGTTGCCGTGCCGCAGCTCGAAATGGGCCAGGGCGTGACCAGCCTGATCGCGCAGGTCGTGGCGATGGAACTCGGCGCGGACTGGCGGCAAATCGCCATCGAACCTTCGCCGGTCAGCGCGCACTATGCCAACCTGCCGCTGGCTGCGCGCTGGTCCGAGCTTTGGATGCCCGCATTCGCCTCGCTGGCGGATTCGCCTGACGACCTGCTCGTGCGCCGCTGGGCCGAGGACAATCGCTTCATGGCGACAGCCGACGGCATGTCGATGCAGGCTTTCGAGATGCCTGCCCGCGAGGCAGCAGCAGGCGTGCGCGCCATGCTCGCCATGGCAGCGGCAGAGCGCTGGGACGTGAGCTGGGAGGAATGCGAGGCGCGGCAGGGCTTCATCGAGCACGGCGAGAACCGCGCCAGCTTTGCGGAACTCGCGACCGAAGCTGCTGCCTACGATCCGCCCGAACCGCCGCCCTTGCGGCCGGAAGCGATGAACGCGAAGTCGGCGGCGAGCGGCGTGTTTCCCCGCATCGACCTGCCTTCGAAGGTCGACGGCTCGTACCAGTTTGCAGGCGACGTTCGCATGCCCGACATGGTCTTTGCGAGCGTCCATCATGCGCCCGTCGGCAAGGCAGCACTCGGCGAGTGGGACAAGAGCGCAGCGAGCAAGATTGCCGGCCTGATCGATTTCGTAGAGGGGCCGGACTGGCTGGCCGCGATCGGCAGCAACTGGTGGGCCGCGGAACAGGCCCTGCGCGCCGCCGGCCCGCACTTCGACGTGTCGCGCTTTGCCGACAGTTCGGTAATTGGCGAAGCGCTCGACAAGGCGCTGCGTCACGGCGAGGAGACCCGGCTTCGGGAATTGGGCGACCCGGACGAGCTGCTCGAAGAGCATTTCGATCTCGTCGTCCGCTACGAGGTCGCACCGGCTCTCCACGGTACAGTGGAAACGACAAGCGCAACGGCCCGCTTCGCGGACGGCAAGCTGGAACTGTGGATGGGCTGTCAGGCGCCGCAGTCCGCGCGCGAGGTCGCGGCCCATGCGCTCGGCATCGATGTGCGCGACGTGGTGCTCTATGCCATGCCCGCAGGCGGCAGCTTCGACCGGCGGCTGGAGGTCGGCCATGCTGCCGAAGCTGCGCTTATCGCGAAGCACGCAGGAAAGCCGGTGCAGGTCACCTGGTCGCGATGGCAGGAACATCTGGCGGGCTGGCCGCGCACCCCGGTGGCGGCGCTGATGGGCGCACGCACCGATGTCGAGGGGAGATTGGCGGGTTGGCGCGCGCGGATTGCAGTGCCAGCCACGGTCAAGGAATTCGGCAAGCGGCTGTTTGGGCGCGATGCACCCTTCGATGCCATCGACAGCGTCGCAGGCGAGATCGATCCGCTGGCGATGGAGGGCGCCATTCCGCCCTATGCGCTTGCCAATCTCGCCATCGAACAGGTGCCGGTCTCGATCGGTCTGCCGACTGCGCGCCTGCGTGGCAACGCGCACGGCTACACCGCCTTCTTCAACGAGACTTTCATCGACGAACTGGCGCACCAGGCGAACCGCGAACCCTTGGCCTATCGAATGGCCCTGCTCGGCAAGGAGCCCCGGCTTGCCGAATGTCTCCAGCGCGTGGCGGCGCTTGCCGAATGGGGTGGAGGAAGCGATTCCAGCGGACAGGGGCTTGCCTGTCACGTCATCGGCGAGGGCGAGGGCGCCGGACGCATCGCGGTGGTCGCGACCGCGCGGCGGGCAGACAGCGGCGTGCGGGTCGACAAGATCAGCGCCGTCGTCGATATCGGCCGGATCGTGAACGAGGACATCGCCCGCCAGCAGATCGAAGGTGGGCTCGTGTTCGGCCTGGGCCTCGCGATCGGCTCGTCAAGTGATTACGAGCGCGGCTTGCCGACGGCGCGCAGGCTCTCACACCTCAACCTGCCGCTGCTGGCCGATTGCCCCCAGATCGAGGTCGAATTCATCGCCAGCGATGCGCCGTCCGCCGATCCGGGGGAACTGGGCGTCGTGGCCGCGCCACCTGCCATCGGCAATGCGCTCTATTCCGCGACGGGCCTGCGCTTCCGCCGCCTGCCACTGCTTTCGGACGGGCTGTGATGGAACCTGCGACCGACCATCCTGCCGTCGCCACCGGCCGGATCGGCGTGTTGCTCGTCAATCTCGGCACGCCCGACGTGCCGACGCCTGCCGCGGTGCGCCGCTATCTCGCCGAATTTCTCTCCGACCGCCGCGTGGTCGAGATCCCGCGGCTGGTGTGGTGGCCGATCCTGCATGGCATCATCCTCAACACACGGCCCCGCAAGTCCGCGCATGCCTATGCGCAGGTCTGGACCGACGAGGGTTCTCCGCTCGCTGCGATCACGCGCGCACAGGCGGAAGCGCTTCAGGCACGGCTCGGAGACAGCGCAACGGTGCGCTGGGCGATGCGCTATGGTAATCCCTCGATTGCGGAGCAACTGCAGCACCTCAAGGACGCTGGCTGCGACCGTGTGCTGTTCGCGCCGCTATACCCGCAATATTCGGGCGCAACGACGGCGACGGCAATGGACGCGCTTGGCGACGCATTGAAGGCGATGCGTTGGCAGCCTGCGATCCGCGCCTTGCCACCGTACTTCGACGATGCTCTCCATATCGAGGCATTGCGTAGCGACCTGACTCGCCAGATCGCCGCTCTCGATTTCGCGCCGGAAGTCCTGCTGCTCAGCTTTCATGGCATGCCAGAACGCACCTTGCATCTGGGCGATCCCTATCATTGCCAGTGCCGCAAGACCGCGCGTTTCCTGGCTGAAGCGCTTGCGGACGACTTTCCTGCCATGCGGATCGAGACGAGTTTCCAGTCTCGGTTCGGCAAGGCCAGGTGGCTGGAGCCATATACCGATGCCATGCTGGAGCAGCACGCGCGCAAGGGGACGCGGCGCCTTGCCATTGCGGCGCCCGGTTTCGCTGCTGACTGTCTGGAAACGCTGGAGGAACTGGGGATCAGAGGGCGCGAGCAATTCCTCGGCACGGGCGGCGAACATTTTGCCGCGCTCGATTGTCTCAACGCCGGAGATACTGGCATGGCCATGCTGGAATCGCTGGTCAGGCGCGAACTGGCGGGATGGCTGGACTGAACTTTATCCGTTCTTGACATAATCCTATTTTGTTCTACTCCTGTGGCGACGTTACACTTGACATACCAACCCCATGATGTAGGGTGAAGGCCATAGGAGATAACCCGTGGCCAAGTCAGTTTTCGATGCCCCGCAGTTCAAGACCGAAGAAGGCGCTTTCGCCTATGTTGAAGCGCACCTGTGGCCGGAAGGCCCGGTTTGCCCGAAGTGCGGCAACTGCGATCAGGATCGCATCCGCAAGATGCAGGGCAAGACAACCCGCCTTGGCCTCTACAAGTGCAATGAGTGCCGCAAGCCGTTCACGGTTCGCATGGGCACCATTTTTGAATCCTCGCACCTGCCGTTGCACCTGTGGCTCCAGGTCATCCATCTGATGTGCGCAAGCAAGAAGGGTATAAGCACCCGCCAAATCCAGCGGATGCTCGATTGCAGCATGAAGACCGCATGGTTTCTTACGCATCGTATCCGCGAAGCGATGAAGGATGACGGCACCGTGGCAATCGGCGGCGGCGGCAAGACCATTGAGGCGGATGAGACGTTCTTCGGCCAGCAGGACTACAAGTTCGTTTCCGGCAAGGGCTGGCAGCGCCGTGACGGTTGGGGCGACAAGATGAAGGTTCTTTCGCTTGTCGAGCGTGGCGGTCGCGCCAAGTCGATCCACGTTGACAACCTCGGCATGGAAGAAGTCACCCGCGCCCTCGAAAGCGCCGACCGTAATAGCCACCTGAACACCGATCAAGCTCGCCACTACCGCCGCATTGGCCAAGAGTTCCTAAGCCACGGTTCGGTCGATCACAGCCGCAAGGAATATGCACGCGGCACGATCAGCACAAACGTGGTTGAAGGATTTTTCAGCATCTTCAAGCGCGGCATGGTTGGCGTTTACCAGCACTGCAATGAAGGCCACCTGCATCGTTACCTGAGCGAGTTCGACTTCCGCTATTCCTATCGCGAGAAGCTGGGCTTCAACGATACGATGCGTGCCGAAATCGCGCTCAAGGGTATGGCAGGCAAGCGCCTGACCTATGAAAGGACTGGTCTCGCAGGCCAAGGCTGACACAGCAGGCCGCCAGTCCCGCAACCGGGATCGACAGCGCCGGAAAACAAAGATTCACAAAGAAAGACGGCGGTGCTATGAACACCGCCGTCAGTTGGTAATCGCATTATTATTGGCTCACATCGAGGCCACCGTCCCCAGCCCGGGATTGGTGGCCTCTCTCATTTAGCCCCTGCCGTCACCGCGAGCGTGTGTCCGGCATGAGCGACCCTCCTTGTCATTACCGCCTCCTTTCTGCCGTGATGACACACGCGGGATAGATGCGACTGTACACAAGGTCAACCCCAGCCTGTACATAATCCCGTATTTTATTTGCGCATCGCGGCTGTGAAGTGTACTAGGGCGTCAGTACACATCAAGGAGGCCGGTTATGGCAAAGCAACGAAGCCCGGGATATCCCGGCATGGACCTTATCGAAGCTATTGCTTTAGCAGAAAAACTTTACAACATCGTCCGTACCAGCATAACCACCCGAGAGGATGCTGCCAAGGATCTAGGATATGCAGGGCTGACTGGAGCATCAGCAAAAGCCCTCGCTGATCTTGTCCACTATGGGCTGCTGGAGCGCTCTGGAAAGGGTGGAATCCGCCTCACTCAACGTACGGTCAATATCCTGTGGGGGGAACCGGAAGAGAAGCGGCAAGCAATTTCCGAAGCCGCAGTATACCCCACCCTATTTTCGGACCTTCAGGAGCAATTCCCAGAGGTTATGCCTTCTGAAAATCAGCTCAAAGGCTTTTTGCATCGGCGTGGATTTGCTGACGTAGCAATCCCGTACGTAATGAAAAGTTATACCGGAACTCGCCGTCTTGCCGAGGAAGAGACTGAAAGCAAAAGTCATGGAATTCCCCCCGGTCAGGGTGCAGAAACGGCTGCACCAACCGAGACGAAGGTAAATGACATGACCGACGCTACGACCTTGAAGCGGCATAAGCCTACCCTCGCTCCGTTACAGCCAGATAGCGGGGGAGCGGGCGCGATCAACCAAGTCACCATGAACATTCAGGGTGACAAAGTCTTTCTTAGCGGCTTGCTTGATATGAAGGGCTTAGATGCTCTTGAAAAGAAGATCGCTGCCCTCCGAACTCTGCTAGATATCAATCACGAAACAGTTGATGCGGGCGCGGGAAATGCCGAGCAAGAAAACGAAGTCTGACAGAAAGAATGGGCCGGAACGCCAAGGACGCCCAAAACTCACCGACGCCGAGCGTCACAAACGCTTTAAGGAAATGGCGAAGGAGGTCGATGCCGACAAAGACCCGGACGCATTTGATCGGGCCTTCGCCAGCATCGACCCCAAGGCTAAGTCCGAAGACTGAGCGCTAGCTTTGCAAGCGGCTCACTCTACAGCATATTCCGCGTGGTATGGGAAGTGTAACGTAGCCACTCCTGTTCGGGTTCACAGGAGATGTTCCGCCATGACCGTTCATGCCCCGATCCAGGCCGACTTCTGTTACGATGCTCCCCACAAGGACGGAGTCGGCCTGGCGACCACGGTGTCGATCTTTGCCGATTCGGGGCATCTGCGCGAAACCTTGCGCGAGGATGTCCTCGCTGCCGGGGTCAATGTGCGTGAGGCGGCGAGCCTTGCCGTCCTGATCGAAGGGGCGGCGCGTCCGCTCGGCGACGTGGTGATGGTCGACTGCCCGGAGGTTGACGGCGCTGCACTTGCCGCCCTGTCCCGGCTTGACCTCCGCGCCGCCAAGAGCGGGGCACGTCTGATCGTGACGACCAGTCTTGATTCGCTCGACGATGTGTTCGCTTGCATGGACACTTCGGATCCCCTTCTGCTCGTCAATCCGCGCCGCAGCGATCGGCTGGTTGCGCTCGGACAGGTGCTCGCGCGGCGTGGTCCGGCGCGTCTGCGCGAACTGTCCGAAGAGGATCGGCTGATGCTGATCCGTCTAACCGAGCAGGTCAGCAAGATCGCCGAGCGCGTCGACAGGTCGAGTAGCGGGGCAGGTGAAGGCAGCGCCTTTCGTTTCGCCGCGCCCTCGCATGAGTTCAATCCCGGCGACGATCAGGGCGAGCGTCTGGTGCGCGCGTCGCGTCCGTCTCTACCTGATCCGCGACTGGTCCGCCGGATCCTGCGCCAGCGTCAGCTTCGCGCGCGTTTTTTCGATGCCGAGCTGTTTGCCGATCCGGCGTGGGACATGCTCCTCGACCTTACGGCAGCGCGTGCCGAACACACCCGCGTGTCCGTAACCTCGCTGTGCATTGCCTCGGGCGTGCCGCCGACAACGGCGCTGCGCTGGATCAGCCAGATGACCGAGGCCGGACTGTTCGAACGTATCGAGGACGAATCAGATCGCAGGCGCGCATTCATCGCGCTTACCGAAAAGGCAGCCGAAGCAATGGCACGCTATTTCGCCGAACTGGGCCGCAACGCCTCACGGCTGGTCTGAACCGCTTTCAGCTTTCCCGCGCGGACCTGTGCGGTTTGCGCGGATAGGGCGGCTCGCCCAGAGCCGGGCGCGGGAAGGGGCCGGTATGCCATTGCAGCACGGCTTCGCGGCGTGAAATCTTCCAGTCATCGCCGCACCGCGTGACCTCGTCCTTGTAACGCAGGCCCAGCTTGAGATGATCGAGCGGGCTGCCAGGCGCTTCCATGTGGTAGCCAACCACCCAGGTCTCGACGAAGGCCTTGTTGCCTTCGAGCTCGATGTACTGGTTGCCCTTGAAATGCATGGTGGCGTGATACATCGCGAGGCCATCTTCCAGACCCTCGAGATAGTCATCGAGCCCGCCTTTTTCCATCGTGCCGACGACCACGCAGTCGGGATGAAATACCGAGCGAACCAGATCCATGTCGATCGAATCGACGCCGTAAGCGTAGCGGTTATACAGGTCTCCAATCAGGGTGCGGTCTCGCAGCCATGCAAGCGTTGCCGCATCGTCTCCGGATGGCGGCGGGCTGGATCTGAACTCCATCGCTCCGCGCAGGCGGTCCTTGGCCATATTCCGTCTCCCGATTGCTCTGCCTCGTGTCCCTTATCGGGCCTCAAAAAGGCACGCGCAATTGCAACTATCGAAGCCCGTCCAGCTTTGAGATCAGCCAGCCGGTCTGAACCGCCCCGGGATTGTCGGAGGCCCTAACTCCTGAGAGGAAGGGTCTACGATGAGCAAGACGACGAACAAGTTTGCACCGGAGGTTCGTGAACGGGTGGTCCGCATGGTGCTGGACCACGAAGGCGACTATCCGTCCCGCTGGGCGGCGATCACATCGATTGCCGAGAAGTTCGGCTGTTCGGGACACACGCTGCTCGAGTGGGTGAAGAAGGCCGAGGTGAACAGCGGCAAGCGGGCCGGCGTGCCGACCGAGTTAGCTGACAAGCTGAAGGCGCTGGAGCGCGAGAACCGCGAGCTGCGCCAGGCCAACGAGATCCTGCGCAAGGCATCTGCGTATTTTGCCCAGGCGGAGCTCGAC
>JAGREN010000090.1 GCA_020446505.1 Novosphingobium sp.
ACCGGATGCACGATCTGGAAGACCTTTCCAATCGCCTGCTGCGCATCGTGTCCGGCCAGCTCGGCACGGCCGCCAGCAAGGGTCTGCGCCACGACACGATCCTGATCGCGCGCAACCTCGGCCCGGCGGAACTGCTCGAATACGACCGGCGGCGCCTGAAGGGCGTGATCCTCGAGGAGGGTTCGCTCACCAGCCACGTCGTCATCGTCGCGCGGGCAATGGCAATTCCGGTGCTTGGCCGGGTCCGCGGCCTGCGCGGTCTGGTCCGCGAAGGGGAGGAGATCCTGCTCGACGCCGAACAGGGCACCGTGACGGTCCGGCCCATCGCGGCGATGATCGAGAGCTTCGAGGCGCGCACGGCCCGCTATCGCGAGCGCCAGATGGCCTATGCGGCACTGCGCGACGTCGAGCCGTTCACCAAGGACGGCCAGCGCATCACGGTGATGATCAACGCGGGCCTGCGCGAGGACATTGCCAACCTCAATCTGACCGGCGCGGACGGCATCGGCCTGTTTCGCACCGAATTCCAGTTCCTCGTTTCGGCGACGCTCCCCGCGCGCGAGCGCCAGACGCGCCTCTATCGCGACGTGCTCGAGGCAGCGGGCGAAAAGCAGGTCGTGTTCCGCACTGTCGATATCGGCGGCGACAAGAACCTGCCCTATCTGCGGCAGGAAGAGAGCCTGCTTGAGGAAAACCCGGCGATGGGCTGGCGCGCCCTGCGCCTTGCGCTCGAACGCGACGGGCTGCTCAAGGTGCAGGCGCGAGCCCTGCTCGAAGCGGCGGGCGGAAGAGTCCTCAACGTCATGTTCCCGATGGTGAGCGAGGCGTGGGAATTCGATGCGGCCAAGGAAATCTTCGACACCCAGATTGCCTTCCTTCGCCAGCTGAAGAAGCCGCTGCCTCGCACCGTGCGCTACGGCGTCATGCTGGAAGTTCCCTCGCTTGCCGAGCAGCTCGACCTGATCGCGCCGAAGATTTCCTTCCTGTCGATCGGCACCAACGACCTCACCCAGTTCCTGTTCGCGGCGGATCGATCGAATCCGAAACTGGCGGAACGATACGACTGGCTGAGTACGTCGATTGTCCGCTTCCTGTTCAGGGCGATCAATGCCGTGCGCGATTTTCCCATCGATATCACCGTGTGCGGCGAGATGGGCGGCAGGCAGCTTGAGGCCATGGCGCTTCTGGGGCTTGGTATTCGCCGCCTTTCGATCACGCCGGCGTCAGTCGGGCCGATCAAGCAGCTCGTGGCCTCGATCGATCTGGGCGAGCTGGAAAAGGCGATGGCAAGCTGGCTCGCGATGCCGCCAAGGGATCTGCGCGGCGCGCTGGCGCGATGGGCCGCTGAACATGGCGTGGCAATCGACTGAACCGCTTGACGCCAGGGTGGAACGCTCCGTCGCATATGACGGTTCTGTAAGGAAAAATCCGTGGTCGGTTCTGAACACAGGATTTGACTTTGACTACGCGGCGTCGTCATGTGGCGGCGGGAGAGCACGGCATTAGCTGTCTTGGGGTGGAATGACGCAGGAAGATATCAACGAAGGCACGCTGCCGCTCTTGTCGGCGGGCGCAAGGCTGCGCGAGGCGCGCATTGCCGCAGGACTCGATCTGGAAGAGGTTTCTGCGCGCACCCGGATTTCCAAGCGTCACCTCGCGGCGATCGAGGAAGATCGCTATTCGGAGCTCGCCAGCCGCACCTATGCCGTCGGTTTCAGCAAGACCTATGCGCGCGCGCTGGGTCTCAACGAAGCGTCGATTGCCGATGGCGTGCGCGACGAACTGGCGCGGCACGAGGACATGTATCCGCGCCATGCCCGTCCGGATCACTTCGAACCGGGTGACCCCGCGCGTGTGCCGCGTTCGTCTCTTGCCTGGATGGCGGGTGGCGGACTGATCCTGCTGTTTGCGCTGCTGTTCGTTTTCTGGCGCAGTTTTCTCGACCCCGCCGGGTCTATCCCTGACCGTGCCGACAGCGCGCCGAAGGCCGTTGCGTCGAAGGCCCGCGCTGTCCCTGCAGCCCGCCCGGCTGCTGCGACCGGCGTCGTGAAGCTCACGGCGCTTGTCGACGGGGTCTGGGTCAAGGTCAGCAATGCCGCTGGAGACCAGCTGTTCCAGAAGGAAATGGCATTGAACGAAAGTTATGCCGTGCCGGCCGATGCCGACGGCCCGGTCCTTGCCACTGCCCGGCCCGATGCGCTGCGCGTGACTGTAGGAGATCGCGTGCTTGGTCCGCTGCGGCCCCAGCAGGAGATCCTGCGCGACGTATCGCTGACGCCTGAAAGCCTGCAGGCAACCGCTGCCGCCTCCGTCAGCACCGGGCCAACGGATGGCGTCACCCCCAGAGCCGCAGAAACTTCCACCGATTCGGAGAGGTAGAACCTCGACAGGCCTTGCTCGCTTGGGCAAGTCTGCGCCGGTTCATCGCAGGTATTGTCCCGCGATGGCACACGAGATAGCGAGCCAGCATGCGAGGAGATCTGTGACGATGTGGGGTTTGGTCGCGCGGACGGGGCGCAAGAGTTCGGTATCGCTGCTGGTCGTGGCTGGCTTGCTGGCAGGTTCGGCCAGCGCCGTTTCCGCGCAGGACTCCGGGTCCGAAGCGCGCCTTCGCAAGGTCGAAGCCGAGATCAGGGCATTGCAGCGCAAGGTCTTTCCGGGCGGCGACGAGAAGTTCTTCACGCCTGAAGTCTCGACTGCTGCGACCGGATCGTCGGCTGCAGGCAGCCCTTCGACCACGGCAGTGACGGACATCCTCACCCGGATGGACGCGATAGAGGCGCAGCTGGCCCGGTTGACCGGTCAGGTCGAGGAAAACGCCAACCGCATTGGCATCCTTGAACAGCGTGCCGGGATCGTGAGGGCCACTGCCGCACCAGAGGCCGCTCCGGCAACTGCCTCTGCACCAGCGAGCGTTACGCCTGCCGCAACTGCGCCAGCGCCGTCGACTGTAACGCCCGTGGTCGCAACGCCTGCTCCTGCGCCTGCGCCTCAGGCCAATCTCAATGCGATGACGGGCGGGGCTTCGGCCAAGCCAGTTGCCAGTTCGCCCTCGGCCAGCCGTCTCGCAGCGGTTCGCGCTATCGAGAAGCCGCAGACTGGCGACGCGGGCGATGACGAGTACAGCTACGGCTACCGTCTCTGGGATGCGAAATTCTATCCCGAAGCGCGGCAGCAGCTGAAGATCTTCGTCGAGAAGTACCCGCGCCACTCGCGCATCAGTTTCGGGCGCAACCTACTTGGCAGGGCTTTCCTGGATGACGGACAGCCGGCTGAGGCAGCCAAGTGGTTCCTCGAGAACTATCAGATCGACAAGCGCGGCGCGCGCGCGCCCGATAGCCTGCTGCTGCTCGCTGAATCGATGAAGCAGCTCAAGGACGAAAAGCGCGCCTGCATCGCACTCGCCGAGTTCGCCGAAACCTATGCGTCCGAAGCTGCGGGCCGGCTCAAGGGGCAATACGATGGCACCCGCCGGGGCCTGTCCTGCCCATCCTGACCTGCCTGCCGCAGACAGCGAGCCGGTAAGGCGGTTCTTGGCCGGCCTGGAGAAAATCTGGCCGGAAGGTTTCGAACGGCCCGATGCGCGGCTTGGACTTGCGGTGAGTGGAGGGCCGGACAGTTGTGCCCTGCTCTTGCTCGCAGCCTCGGCCTTGCCCGGCAGGATCGCCGCTGCGACGGTGGATCACGGATTGCGCGCCGAATCTGCCGATGAGGCCCGCTTCGTAGCCGAACTTTGCGCCGCGCTGGAGGTGCCGCATTCAATTGACCGCGTTACGGTAGGAGCGGGCAACGTGCAGGCGCAGGCGCGCACGGCGCGCTATGCGGCGCTCGGGGACTGGGCGCGGCAGCAAGGGCTTCACGCCGTGGCGACGGCGCATCATGCAGACGATCAGGCGGAAACCCTGCTCATGCGCCTGTCACGCGCCAGCGGGGTTGCGGGACTCGCGGGCGTTCGCGCGCGGGGCGCGGCTCCTTTGGGCGACCTCGTGCTGCTTCGGCCCTTGCTCGACTGGCGGCGCGAGGACCTGGCGCGGATCGTCGATGCGGCGGGCGTCACGGCAGTCGCCGATCCCAGCAATCTGGACGACCGGTTTGACCGGGTTCGCCTGCGCAAGGCCCTGGCCGATGCCGACTGGCTGGACCCGCTCGCCCTGGCGCAAAGCGCCGCGCACCTTTCCGATGCCGACGAGGCGCTGGACTGGGCCGCGCGCCGCGAATGGAACGAAGCGGTGCAGGAGCTGTCCTCGGGCCTTGTCTATCGCTGCGCAGCACCGCGAGCTGTCGCAATTCGGGTCATCGCGCGAATCGTTCAGGAACTGGACGGCGGCGAGCCACGTGGCGGGCAGCTGGCGATTCTGCACGACAGGCTGGATTCGGGCCTCGCGGCCTCTATCGGATCGCTTGTCGCCAAGCCGCAGAACGGTGCCTGGACCTTCTCGAAGGCCACAAAAAGGCGCCAATCGAGCGACTAACCGTTTGATTTTCTTGAAATGCGTCCGGGCGAAGCAATCCAGGGTGGCCCGTAATTACCCTGGATTGCTTCCCCCGGCATTCCAGCCGCTAGGCCAGAAAGAATCCCGATCAGGTCAAGGGGGCCGGGATTAACGTAAGCTGTATAGGCAGCCTGAGAGTTTGGCTATCACGATTCGACAAGAGAGTCACCGGTTTTGACCATCTTGCCCCGTGTGATGAACACTCGGTCGCCCAGATGGGTCGTGGCGAATACCTTGGCGGCAAACGATTCAGGCATGCCGATGCAACCATGGCTCGCATATCCCCACTCGACCTCGGAAGCGTGAAGCGTGATACCGTCGTTGGTCAGGCGCTGCATGTAGGGCATCTCTGCGTCGTAGAGGTTGGAGACGTGGTGCCGCTCCTTCTGAGTGATCGGAAAGACGCCAGTGGGCGTGGGCTTTTCTTCGGTTCCGAGCAAGACGGCAGTCGCGCCGATCTCATAGCCTGCACGAAAGATCGAGAGTACCCGGGCATCGAGATCGACGGTGATGATGATCGGCCCGTCCGCAGGTGCGCCCTCTTCGTTCCAGTACCACTCGCCATACTTGATCGGCCCTTCGATGGGCAGAACCCGCTTGATTACGAAGGGATCGTTATTCGCAGGCTTCGCCGACGGCTGGGCGTCTGTGACCGGCTGCATTGCCGCGGCCTTCACTGGCGCTTTCTGCATGGCGAGACCATCTGCGGCACGGCTTGGCTCATCCGCGAGCAGAAACGCACCCGCCACACCGGCCAGTGCTACAAAGGCGGCACCCAGCAGCATCGGTCCTTTTGCGGTTCGCTTCATGATCGCCTGCATTCCTTCACGCCGGTTATCGCTCAAGACGCGATATTATGCCAGCGCTCCGGCACGACCCGTCTCAAGCAGGGACCATGCCCTCGCGAAGGTTAACAGCGGGGAAAGGCCGTTCTTTCCTAACCGTGCGCGCCGAAGGTGTTGGCGATGGCGGTCGAGATGCGTAGCGACAGGGCGTGGGCGCGCTCGATCGGATCGATGAAATCACGGTGAATTTCGTCGTATCCGGTCGCACCTTCGTCCGGATAGTCGGTCGGCTCGGACACCGAAAAATCGGAAATCGACGGGAAATGCGTCGGGAAAGCCCGGCGTAACTGAGCCAGAGCATCGTCGACGCGCAGGGTGAATACCATCTCCAGCACGTCTTCGCGGCTGATGTCGTTGGCGCGGCGGCACCATCACCGCGCGCAGGAACATGTGCTTGAACAAGGCGAGCCGCAGCGACTGCAGCACGCCCAGACTGCGCCGGGTTTCCTCGCGGCCCGGCTCGGGCGTTTCTTCCGGCACGAGGTCGAGCAGGCGATGCAGCTTGAGCGCGTCGACCCGCAGGCGCGAAGCGAGCCGCCGGAAAACGCCGGTGCGGTCGTCCTTGGTCAGGTGTTCGGCAAGCGTGAGGCAGGCTTCGGCAATATGCTGCTCGTCGCCGCGATAGGGGCGGCTGGCCCAGTAGGCGGAGTTGAACAGCTCGCCGAAGGCCGCGACCGTCTTGATGCTGGCGAGCGCATTGGCAGAGCGCACCAGCCGCACTAGCTGGCTGCCGCGCGCGCTCTCACGCAGCAGTTCGGCGATCTCCTCGCGGTTGCCCTCGGCCGCGGTGCCGACCCCGGCGATCACGTTCACCGGATAGCCAAGCTGTTGCAGGATCGCGTTGTGCGGGATCGCGCGGATCTGCCGCAGGCTCATCTCGCGGTCCGAGGCCAAGTCTGACTGGCGGCGCGACTTGCGGCTGCCGGTATCGTTGAGCAGGCCGAGACCGAAGGCG
Organism: Novosphingobium sp.; assembly: GCA_020446505.1. Classification (GTDB taxonomy): domain Bacteria; phylum Pseudomonadota; class Alphaproteobacteria; order Sphingomonadales; family Sphingomonadaceae; genus Novosphingobium. The sequence goes on from JAGREN010000090.1 coordinate 6,294, forward strand.
GTGATCGCTCGCGAATAGGTGCGGCTGGCAAGGTATTCGGACTGGACCCGGCGGATCGCGCGATAGAAATCGAGGCTGATATCGGTCCGCCGGTAGAACAGGTCGGTGGGCGCCGCGGGGTCGGCTTGCCACAGCGGGTCTTCGGCGAAACGCGTGAGCGTCGCCAGCGCCAGTTCGGGCGATCCGAAGAACAGGTATCCGTCGCCGCCCTGGAAGCTGACTTCCGGCTCCAGCCTGATCCCCGCACGCACGAAGCGGCGGCGCGCCCAGGGCGACATCGGCCAGGCCGCGCGGTCCGCAAAGCTGGCGGGGTGCGCACCGCGACCCATCGATTCGCCGTGGGTGTTGAAGATCAGCGCCGCAACGCCGGTGAGGCCATTGGCGACCATCGCTTCGGCGAGCCTGCCCTGCAGCCTTTCGATGGCGAGCGCCGCCGGAATCTGGCCGACGAAGCGGCCCGCGTCGGAAAAGCCGGTCTGGATGCACACGCGCCCGCGCTTTGCGGCATAGTCGCGGTAGGCCGGTTCGGCGAGCAGCGCGTCGAGGAAGCGCCCGCCATGCTCCAGCGCGCTTTCGGTCTCGAACAGCGGTGAGACGTCGACCTTGTCGTCGATCCCGAACATGCGCGCGAAGTAGAGCGCGGCCAGCACCGTGGTCGGCTCTTCGCATTCGGCGATCAGCATGCGGATCGGCGCGTCTGCGTCGACGTGGCCAAGGATCTGCGCCATCGCCAGGAATTGCCGCACGGCCGAGCTGTTCTCGATAGCGAGGGCCGCGAAATTGGAGCGCAGCGGCTTTGCGTCGGCCAGCAGTTCGCGCATCCGCACCAGCGCGGCCTGGCTGGCGAGATTGAGCTTGCCGTCCGGATCGATGCGGCGGCGGATCGCATTCTGGATCTGCGAGGAGTTCACCCGGAAATGGATCCAGCCCATGCCGAGCCCGTCGGCCCGCATCGACGAAGCGACGACCAGCAGCTTGCGGGCGGTTTCGGCGACGGCCCGCTGGGCCTCTTCCTCGATTTCGGCGATAATCCCGGCAAGGCTGACCAGCTTGTCGGGATGCTCGGCGGTCAGCGCATTGGCAGCCTCGGTCAGGGCGGCTGGATCGGAAAGGTCGGCAGCGAACCGGCTCGCCATATCGTGCGTGTGACTGGCGGCAGCTTCCAGCCGGGCAGCGATCTGCGGTTCGATCGGTTTCAAGGCCTCCGCATAGCGATCGAGCCGCATCGCCTTTTCGGCAAGGCGATAGCGGATCGAGGTCGACCAGCCGATATCGGTGCGCCCGTCCATGTCGTAGCCGACCCATGTCGCCAGCCGGACGGGCATGGGCTGTAGCGCCTTCCACTTGCGCGGCCATCGCTCTGCCGCTGCCTTGAGCAGGGTGTCGGTCATCGCGTCGCGGGCATCCTGCGCGCGGGCGAGTGTGGCGGTTACGGCGTCGTGCTCGTAGTCCAGCGTGATCGTATCGCGGGTGCCGGGAACCGCGCAGACCGTTTCGGCAGACAGGTCTCCGCTGCTGGCGCCTTCAGCCACCGAATCCCGCTGCGCATTGCTCAGCAGGAAGGTCGGGTGGGCGGTGAAGACGACATGAGCCAGCGGGCGCTGCCAATGCGCCGCGAAGGCAGCGAAGTCGTCCTCGTCGGCTAGCCCGAGCAGTCGGGCAGTATTGTCGTCGGGTGTGACGGGGCCGACAAGGCGTTGCAAGCGCGCGGCGCGGGCGCGCAGTCCATCGCATTCCAGTTCGGCGACGAGCGCCTCGATCTCGTCGAGTGAAAGCGTGCCGCTTTCCAGATCCCGCGAGAGTTCGAGGCCAAGCTGGAACACCGGGTTGTACAGCGGGGTCTGCGCAGTCAGGATGTGAAGTTCGCCAAGCCTTGCTTCGAGATCGGCTACGGTCGTCATCGCTCCAGTTCTCCTGTCTGCGTTTCGCCGGGAAGGATCGCTGTGCGGTCCGGTACCTGTGGCGCTCTGTTCGCGCTTGCAGCATAACGGGCTTATCGGCAGCGCGCCAGAAGTAAGGATGGGCCAGAAGCAAGCCAGGGCCAGAAGCAAGCCAGGGTTAGCGCGCGCGCCGGTTCGACGCGCCTTTCGCAGTTCGGCTACTGTGTATATGAGGCAGCCCATGGCTATCGATGGCGTGAACCTGCTCGAACATCTCCAGACCCCGGCAATGATCGTGGGCAGGAGCATCGTCACATTTGCCAACCGCGCTGCCAGGGAGCTTCTTGGCGGGCATATCGTCGGGCAGGACGTGCGCATCGCCGTTCGCGATCCTGGCGCTATCGAACTCATTCTCTCCGATGTCGGCGGCGTAACCAAGGTGACGGGCCTTTCTATCGGCGGCAGCGTGTGGGAAATCGATTCGACCGTTCTTGGCAACGAAGAGCGGCTGGTCGCTCTCTATGACCGTTCGGTGCAGTCCAGCGTGGCGCGCGCCCATGCCGACTTCGTGGCCAACGCTAGCCACGAACTGCGCACGCCGCTTGCCGCGATCCTCGGCTATGTCGAGACGCTGATGAACCCCAAGGCAGGGGGCGACGAAGCGACACGCAACAAGTTCCTCGAAACGATCCGGCATGAAGCGATGCGCATGCAGGCGCTCGTGTCAGATCTGATGAGCCTGTCGCGGATCGAGGCGAACAAGCACCAGGTGCCGAGCGAGACGTTCGACGTGGTTGCCCTAGCCAGGGAGGCTGCCGGGGAGTTCACCGGCACCAGCGCAGTCGAAGTCAGCGCCAATTGCGAGACAGCGACGATCCGGGGCGACCGGGCGCAGATCGCGCAGGTGCTGCGCAACCTGATCGACAATGCCCGCAAATATGGCCGCAAGGACGGGGTGATCCAGGTCACCGTGGAGGCGACCGAGACCGGATGGGTCAATGTCGCGATACGGGACGAAGGTGAGGGCATCGCGCCCGAACACCTGCCGCGCCTGACCGAGCGGTTCTACCGCGCCGATACCAGCCGCAGCCGCGCCGCTGGCGGCACCGGCCTCGGTCTTTCCATCGTCAAGCACATCGTCGAGCGGCATCGCGGCCGCTTCGATATCACCAGCCGGCAGGGCCAGGGCACGACCGCATCGCTGATGCTGCCGCTGAAGCGCGCTTGAGCCGCCGGAACGGCTTATCCACAACGCAATCGGCAAGCGTCACAAAACTGCAATGTGACGGTCATAATAGCGTCGCAGAACAGTCAGACAGACGTTGCAAAAGGGCGTTTCATCATGAGTCCCATCTCCAGGACGGCAAGTGCGCTTGCCGTAGGCGTCGCGCTTAGCTGGGTCACGCCGGCCCAGGCACAGGACGCCACATCGGTGGCGCAGGAACTGGCGCAGATGCGCGCGCAGATGGAGCGCATGTCCCAGCGCATCGACGAGCTGGAAGGCCAGTTGGCGCAAGCGAAGGCCGATGCAGGCGCTGCAACCCAGGCGGCGGGCGAGGCCAGGGCCGCCGTGGCCGAGGTGAAGGAAAATCCGCCAGTCAAGGTCGCCTGGAAGGGCGCCCCGGAACTGACCGGCAAGGATGGCTTTACCTTCAAGCCGCGCGGACGCCTGCAGGTCGATACAGGCATGGTGAGCCGTCCGAACGGAATTACCGACAAGAGCACCGGCTTCGGAAGCGAGGTGCGCCGCGCCTATCTCGGTTTCGACGGAACGCTGCCCGGCGGCTTCGGCTATCGCGCTGAAATCGACGTGGCTGGCAGCAGCGTGGAGATCACGGACCTCTATCTGACCTACGCAGCTTCGAAGAACATGACCCTCACGCTTGGTCAGCACAAACCGTTCTGGTCCTTGGAGGAACTGGGCAGCGATCTGTTCACGTCGTTCACCGAACGGGCCGCGTTGAATACTTCGTTCGGTTTCGAGCGCCGACTGGGCGCGAGCGCAACCTATTCCAAGGGGCCGCTGATCGTGCAGGGCGGTGTGTTCACCGACAACCTGAGCGACCTCAATAACGATGAGAACAACTCCTGGTCGGTCGATGGCCGGGTGGTATTTGCACCGAAACTCGGCGACGGCCAGCTGCATGTCGGCGGCTCGGCGCATTATCGCGAGCTGAACGACAGCGCCGCCAGCGTGCGTTATCGGGTGAGGCCGCTTATCCATACACCCGATATTCGCTTCATCGATACCGGCGCGATTTCGGCGAGCTCCGAGACCGGATATGGTCTCGAGCTGGCCTACCTTTCGGGCAGGTTCCATGCGACCGGCGAAGGCCACTGGCAAAAGGTGGATCGTCTGGACGGTCCCAATCCCACGTTCTTCGGCGGTTACGCGGAAGTCGGCTACTTCCTGACCGGCGGCGATACGCGCGGCTACAAGAACGGAGCCTACGATCGGGTCAAGCCTGCCAACCCGGTCAACAAGGGCGGCATGGGCGCAGTCGAACTGAACCTGCGCTACGACCGGCTGGACCTGTCCGATGCCGGAATCATCGGCGGGCGGCAGAACGGCTATCAGGTCTCCGTGGTCTGGACGCCGACCGATTACACCCGCTTCCTGCTCAACTATGGGCGCATGCAATACAACGATGCCTTCATCCCGGCTGCGGGCGGAGATCGCAGCTACGGGGTCAACGCTTTCGGCATGCGCGCCCAGGTCGATTTCTGATCCACCGGGCGGAGCCTGGACCACTCCGCCCACAACGTAACAAAACCGTCACAAAAGTGTCATCCAACCCCAATAGAGGCGCCCTAGTTGGGCGCGAAAGGGAACCCGTCATGAAAAATCTCAAGACCACTGCATTCGTTGCCGTATCGGCTCTCGCGCTCTCTGCCTGTGGCGGATCGGGCGGCTCGCAAGGCGCTGGCGGCGCGCGCGATTTCGTTCGCGCGGTCGGCTCGTCCACCGTCTATCCCTTCGCAACCGCCGTTGCGGAGAAGGTCGCAGGTCAGGGCCTCAAGTCGCCCGTCATCGAATCGACCGGAACCGGCGCTGGCATGAAGCTGTTCTGCGCCGGCGTTGGCGCCTCGTTCCCCGATATCGAGGACGCCTCGCGCCGCATGAAGGCCTCCGAATTCGAGGACTGCAAGAAGAACGGCGTCACCGAGATCGTCGAAGTCCAGGTCGGCATCGACGGCATCGCCTTTGCCGAAGCGGTCAAGGGTCCGGGCATGAAGCTCACGCCCGAAACGATCTACAAGGCGCTGGCCGCCAATCCGTTCGGAAAGGAGCAGACCGCCAAGAACTGGAGCGACGTCGATCCTTCGCTGCCGAACGAGCCGATCCTCGTATACGGTCCGCCGACGACCTCGGGCACGCGCGACGCTCTCAAGGAACTGATCCTCGAAGCCGGCTGCAAGACCGATCCGGCGATGGCTGCCCTGAAGGACAGCGACAAGGACGCCTACGAGAAGGCCTGCACCACGATCCGCGAAGACGGCGCCTATGTCGAAGGCGGGGAGAACGACAACCTGCTGGTCCAGAAAATCTCGCAGAACCCGAAGGCGATCGGCATTTTCGGTTATTCCTTCCTCGAAGAGAATGCCGACAAGCTGAAGGGCGTCCCGATGTCGGGCATTTCGCCGACCTACGAGACAATCTCGGACTTCACCTATCCCGGCGCGCGTCCGCTCTACATCTACATCAAGAAGGCGCACCTCGGCCCGATCAAGGGTCTCAAGGAATACATCGCCGAATGGCCCAACGCCTGGGGACCGGACGGTTACCTCAAGGGCAAGGGCATGGTCATCTCGCCTGACGACGTGCGCGCGAAGAACGCGGATGTGATTAGCCAGCTCACGGTCATGGACGGCACGGGCCTCAAGTAATAGGGCAGGCGCCGACATGACTCAGTTGATCGTCCTGTCGGCGCTCGTCGCCCTCGCTCTCCTCGGCTGGTTCGCTGGCCGGGGCAAGGCGCGCCTGTTCGAGAAAGACAAGATTTCCACCTGGTCGCGGCCGGAATATCACGCCGCGCACCTTGCCCTGTGGATTGCGATACCGGCGCTGATCGGCTGGTTCGTATGGAGCGCGATCGCTCCGGGGCTTGTCGATGCGGCGCTGATGGCTCTGCCGATTGCGCAGCAATTGCCCGCTTCGGATTTCGAGCGGGCCTCCCTGCTGGCCGAGGCTCACGCTCTCGCCAGCAATCCCGACGCCGGATCGTTCTACCCGCTGGCGCAGAAACTGGCGGAACCCATTCGCGAATTGCGCGCCCGCTACGATCTGATCGGAGGGGCTATCGTCGCGATCCTTGCCTTTGCTGGCGGCGCATGGGGTTTCTCGCGCCTGCGTGCCGACTTTCCTGCCCGCACGCAGGTCGAGCGCGCGGTCATGCTGTTGCTGCTGCTGGCATCGCTGGTCGCGATCCTGACCACCTTCGGCATCGTCGCATCGCTGGTCTATGAAACCGGGCTGTTCTTCCACAAGGTCTCGCCGGTCGATTTCCTCACCGGCACGCACTGGAGCCCCGGAACTGCCGTGGGCGACGACATCGGCGACAATTTCGGCGCGATCCCGTTGTTCTGGGGCACGCTCTATATCGGCGCAGTGATAGCCATGATCGTGGCGATACCGCTGGGGCTGATGAGCGCGATCTACCTCACGCAATATGCCACCCCGCGGGCGCGGCGCTGGATCAAGCCGATGCTGGAGATCCTCGCAGGCGTGCCGACCGTGGTTTACGGCTATTTCGCGGCGCTGACCGTCGCGCCGTTCATCCGCGACCTTGCCGCATCGCTGGGCCGCGACAATCCCTCGACCGAGAGCGCGCTGGCGGCGGGCCTCGTCATGGGCGTGATGATTATCCCCTTCGTCTCCTCGATGGCCGACGATTCCATCGCCGCCGTGCCCAAGGCGATGGGCGACGGATCGCTGGCGATGGGCGCGACCAAGAGCGAGACGATCAAGCGCGTGCTGATCCCCGCCGCATTGCCGGGCATCGTCGCTGGCGTGATGCTGGCCGTCAGCCGCGCTATTGGCGAGACGATGATCGTCGTCATGGCGGCGGGCGCTGCCGCCAATCTGACGCTCGATCCGCTGGACAGCATGACCACGGTCACCTTCCAGATCGTCCAGCTTCTCACCGGCGACCAGGAATTCGACAGCCCCAAGACGCTGTCGGCGTTTGCGCTCGGCCTCATTCTCTTCATCGTCACGCTGGTGCTCAACATCGTCGCGCTGCGCGTCGTGAAGCGGTTCAGGGAAGCCTATGACTGATACGGCCATTCTCGAACGCATGGAAAAGCGGCTGGCAAAGCGCCACGCGGCGGAGCGGCGTTTCCGCCTGATGGGGCTTGCCGCCATCGTCCTGTCGCTGGGGTTTCTCGCGCTGCTGCTCGTCATCATGCTGAAGAACGGGCTGGGCGGGATCGACTGGAATTTCCTGACCTCGTCCGATTCCACCGAGCCTGCCAATGCGGGTGTCTGGGGCGCGCTCAAGGGTTCGCTGTGGACGATGCTCGTCACCTTGCTGCTGTCGTTCCCGCTGGGCGTGCTGGCGGCGGTCTATCTGGAGGAATTCGCGCCGCGCAATCGCTGGATCGAGATCGTCGAGGTTTCGATCAACAACCTCGCGGCAGTGCCCTCGATCATCTTCGGCCTGCTCGGCCTTGCCGTCTTCATCAACACCATGAACCTGCCGCGTTCGTCACCGCTGGTCGGTGGCCTGACCCTCGCGCTGATGACCATGCCGGTCATCGTCATCGCCGCGCGCAACGCGATCAAGGCGGTGCCGCCCTCGATCCGCGATGCCGCGCTCGCCATCGGCGCAAGTCCGGTGCAGACGGTGTTCCAGCATGTCGTCCCGCTTGCCCTGCCCGGCATCATGACCGGCACGATCATCGGCATGGCGCGCGCGCTGGGCGAGACGGCGCCGCTGCTGATGATCGGCATGCGGGCCTTCGTCGCTACTCCGCCAGACGGCATCACTGCGCCGTCGAGCGTACTTCCCATGCAGATTTTCCTGTGGTCGGACGAAATCGACACCGGCTTTGTCCAGAACACCTCCGCCGCCATCATCGTGCTGCTGGTCTTCCTGCTGGTGATGAACGGGGTGGCGATCTATCTGCGCAACAAGTTCGAGGTTAACTGGTAGTCCGATGGTGACGCAATCGAAGCTGACCGCCCGCGATGTCGACGTCTACTATGGCCCGAAAAAGGCCATCGACAGTGTGTCAATCGATATCGACGCGGGCATCGTCACGGCCTTCATCGGGCCGTCGGGCTGCGGCAAGTCGACCTTCCTGCGCTGCTTCAACCGGATGAACGACACGATCCCGGTGGCGCGCGTTACCGGCACGATCGAGCTTGACGGGCAGGACATCTATGCCAGCGGCATGGACGTGGTGCAGCTTCGCGCGCGCGTGGGCATGGTGTTCCAGAA
>JAGREN010000091.1 GCA_020446505.1 Novosphingobium sp.
AGCAGGCGCCGCGCCTTGTCGAGATTGCCGTTGTCCGGCCAGGAATTGAGCGGAGCGAACCGCTGCTGCCCTTCCCCGGCACCGCCACGGCCATCGTGAATGCGATAGGTGCCTGCGGCATGCCATGCCATGCGGATGAAGAACGGCCCGTAATGGCAATAGTCCGCCGGCCACCACGGCTGGCTGTCGGTCATCAGGGCCGTAAGGTCCGCCTTCAGAGCCTGATAGTCGAGCGTGTTGAAGGCTTCGGCATAGTTGAAATCATGGTCCATCGGGCTTGGCGACAGACCCCGGTCGCTCATCAGGTCGAGAGGAAGCTTGTCGGGCCACCAATCTTCGTTGGTGCGTCCGAGGAGCGATCGCGTTCCGCTGCCAGTGAAGGGGCACTTACTGCTGATCTGTCCTGTCTTGGCATCCATTGTCTTATCTCCGTTTCGTCCTGCGATCACACTATCCTAGTGCCTGCCAGTCCCAAAGGAAGCGAGGCATATCGCTCATAGTAATCGTCAAATCCGATGGAACAATGGAAATTCCCGCAAATTTCCGAATAGGCACTTTTTGGTTGGCAGGCGGCCCACCCAGGTTCACTACGAGTTCAGCATGACTGGTGTTGAACAGGCGTGCTCACCAATCGGGCCTCGCCGTGGCCTCCCAAAAAAAAGGAGACGAGGGCATGTTCGAAAGTAAGACGAAATTCCGGCGCGCAATTCTGGCAGTTGCTCTGGCAACAGTCGGGCTGGCTGGCGCCACCACGGCTCAGGCCCGCGATGGCTATCGGGATCGCGGTGACGATGCCGCAATCGCCATTGGCGCTGGTATCGTAGGTCTTGCCATCGGCGCACTTCTCGCGGACCGGGACGATCGCTATTACCGCGACAGCCGCTGGTATTCGCAGCGCCGCTACGTTCGGGTGCGCGGCTACCCGGACTATTACTACTATTACCCGAACAACCCGCGTCGCTACTACCGCGACCGGTACTATGACCGGAACTATGGCGCCTACTATTCCGGGCGCAGCTATTACCGCAACTATGATCGCCGCTGGCGCGACGACTATCGTGGGCGGGATTATCGCTACCGTGATCGCGGCTATCGCTACAGCGACCGCGATTACAGGTACCGCGGGGGCTATTGACCCCGCGTGACGGGAAGGGCCCGGCGTGGACCAGCCGGGCCCTGCTCCCGTCAGGATAAGTCGATCCAATCACTCGCCAAGCCAGCCGCTTGCCGTTATGGGGCGCGGGCCATGCAGACCGCAGACCTCCGCATCGCCCTGTTTTCGGGCAACTACAATTACGTTCGCGACGGCGCCAATCAGGCGCTGAACCGGCTTGCAGGCTATCTCCTGCGGCAGGGTGCCAAGGTGCGGGTCTATTCGCCAGTCGTCGACAATCCGGCGTTCGAACCGACTGGCGATCTCGTGAACGTATCCTCTGTGACGATCCCTGGACGCAGCGAATACCGGGTGCCGTTGCGCATTCCAGGGAAAACAAGGCGCGATCTCAGGGACTTCGCACCTAACGTTGTCCATCTCTCTTCGCCCGACCCTGTTTCCCATGCCGCGCTGAAATGGGCGCGCAGTCAGGATTTGCCGGTCCTCGCTTCAGTGCATACGCGTTTCGAGACCTATCTAAGATACTACAACATGGCCTGGGGCGAGCCTGTGATCGAGGCGATCCTGCGCAGGTTCTACCGTCGCTGCGACGCCCTGGTCGCGCCATCGGAATCGTTCGCACAGGTCCTGCGCGAGCAGCGCATGAATTACGATATTTCAATCTGGTCGCGCGGCGTAGACAGAGAGCTGTTCAATCCGGCCAGACGCTCGCTCGAATGGCGACGATCGCTTGGAATATCAGACGACGAACTTGCGATCGGCTTTCTTGGTCGCATCGTGATGGAAAAAGGCCTCGATGTTTTTTCGGACACGATTGACGAGCTGAGGCGTCGCGGCCTTGCCCACAAGGCGCTCATCGTCGGCGAAGGGCCGGCGAGGCGTTGGCTTGAGGCGAGAATGCCGGAAGCCGTTTTTGTCGGCTTCCAGACTGGCGAAGATCTTGCCCGCGCTGTGGCCAGCATGGACGTCCTGTTCAATCCCTCGGTGACCGAGGCATTCGGAAACGTCACTCTCGAAGCCATGGCCTGCGGCCTGCCGGTCGTTGCTGCCGAAGCGACCGGAAGCCAGAACCTCGTCGATGATGGCAATTCCGGCCGCCTTGTCCGGCCCGGCGCAGTCCATCAGTTCGCCGAGGCGCTCAGGTCATATATCGAGCAGCCAGACCTGCGCATCCGCCACGGCGAGGCAGGCGAAAGACGCGCGCATGATTTCTCTTGGGACAGGATCAACCAGGTGGTTGCGGACACTTACCTTCGCCTGATCCGGCAGAAATCCGCAAGCAACCGCTGACATGCGCATTCAGCGCAGATGGCCTCGTTTGACCATCGAGCGCGCGTAGAGAATCAGCCCGATCAGGACGATCCAGATCACCGCCATCATCGACCAGTTGGCGGCGCTCTGTTCCATGCTCTCGATCGGCGTGGCAATCCCGTAGAGCGTGCTGACAAACAGGCCGAACAGGGAAATGAAAAAGGCGATCACGGCCAGCCGCTTGCGAAGCAGCAACAGGATCGAGCCCAGCACCGAACCCCACACCCCCAGGGCCCAGGCTGCGTCCATCCACGCCGGATAGGCCGCGAAATGCGCGATCACCGCATCGACGCTCACGCCCATCGATTGCGCTGCCGCAGCAAGGTACTCGCGATTTTCCATCTGGGTGGCCGTATAATCCCAGGCTCCGAACGCGTTCCACAGCAGGCTCAGGATGCCAACCAGCCACAAGTGCCATGGCGTGCGCGCCTGAATGCTGGTCATGTGGGTCTCCTCTCGCAACCAAGGCATAATGCTCCTTGCCCGGCGCGATGGCAATTCGCGCGCCCGATGCCTATCAAGAGAGGATGGCCGACCTGTTCGAGGATCAACCCGCCGCTTCGTCCGGCCCTGCCCTGCCCAGCGAGGATGCACCGCTGGCGGACAGGCTTCGTCCGGCTGCGCTTGGTGAGGTCGTCGGGCAGGAACACCTGACCGGTCACGACGGGGCCATCGGGCGCATGGTGGCATCGGGGCGCCTGTCCTCGATGATCCTGTGGGGACCTCCCGGCACGGGCAAGACCACGATCGCGCGCCTACTCGCCGATGCCGTGGGCATGCGCTTTGCCGCGGTGAGCGCGGTCTTTTCCGGCGTTGCGGACCTCAAGAAGGCTTTTGCCGAAGCCGAGGTGGCGGCCAAAGCGGGCCAGCGCACCCTGTTGTTCGTGGACGAAATCCACCGTTTCAACCGCGCTCAGCAGGATGGCTTCCTGCCTTTCGTCGAGCGCGGCACGGTCACGCTCGTGGGCGCGACAACCGAAAACCCCAGTTTCGCACTGAACGCCGCACTCCTCTCGCGCGCGCAGGTGCTGATCCTGCATCGGCTCGACGCAGCGGCGCTTCGGGTACTGCTCGAACGTGCCGAAGCACTCGAAGACAGGCCTCTGCCTATCGACGACGACGCGCGCGAGGCGCTGATTGCCTCGGCCGACGGCGACGGTCGTTTCCTGCTCAACCAGGCTGAAACGCTCTATGCCGCCAATATCGAACAGGCGCTGGATGCGCCTGCGCTTGGCAAGCTGCTGCAACGCCGCGTCGCGGTATACGACAAGGATCGCGACGGGCACTACGGCCTGATCTCCGCTCTCCACAAGGCGCTGCGCGGTTCGGACCCGCAGGCCTCGCTCTACTATCTCGCCCGGATGCTGACCGCAGGCGAGGAGCCGCTTTATGTGTTGCGGCGCATGACCCGGTTCGCCAGCGAGGACATCGGCCTGGCCGACCCGCAGGCTCTCACCCAGTGTCTCGCCGCCAAGCAGGCCTATGAATTCCTCGGCTCGCCCGAAGGCGAACTGGCTATCGTGCAAGCCTGTCTCTATCTCGCCACCGCGCCCAAATCGAACGCTGCCTACATGGCGCAGAAAGCCGCATGGCAGAGTGCGAAGGAAACCGGATCGCTCTCCCCTCCGCCACATATCCTCAACGCGCCGACCAGGCTGATGAAGGAGATCGGTCACGGCCAGGGCTATGCCTACGATCACGATGCGGCAGACGGGTTTTCCGGCTCGGACTATTGGCCGGAAGAGATGGTTCCGCAGACCTATTACGAACCGGTGCCGCGCGGCTTCGAACGTCAGGTGATCGAGCGCCTCGAATGGTGGGAGAGGAAACGCAGGGAACTGCGCGGGACGTGACAGCGAGCCACTTTTCGCATTTCGTTGCGATCGACTGGTCCGGCGCCAGGGGTGAGCGCCTGCCCGGAATTGCCCTGGCCATGTGCGAGCCGGGAACGGCAGCACCCAGGCTGATCCGCCCGGAACGGCGCTGGTCGCGCGCCGACGTGCTGGACTGGCTGGTGACCGATCTGCCCGAAAACGCCGTAGTCGGGCTAGACCTCTCTCCGGGCCTGCCGTTTATCGACCGCGGAAGCTACTTTCCCGGCTGGCACGCTTCGCCCGGATCGGCGCGCGAACTCTGGGCCATGATCGACGCAATCTGCGCGAACGACCCTCATCTTGCTGCCAGCAGCTTTGTTGCCCATCCCGATGCGCGAGAGCATTTTCGCCACGGCAAGGACGATTGCGGAATGCATTTCCAGCCCGGATCCGGAAGGCTCCGGCTGACAGAAGAGCGGCAGAAACTTCACCGTCTTGCACCATCGAGTTGCTTCAATCTCGTCGGCGCAGCGCAGGTCGGCAAGTCGAGCCTGACGGGCATGCGACTCCTGCACCGCATCTCGGCAACCCACGCAATCTGGCCGTTCGACCCGCTACCCGACACAGGGAGCGTCGTGGTCGAAATCTACACCAGCCTCGCGGCACGAGCCGCAGGCATTCGCGCAGGCCGCAGCAAGATGACCGATGGCGAAGGACTGGATCGGGCGCTGAGCGAAGTCGCAAGCGAGCCCCACGACCCGCTGGAACGCTACAGCGATCACGCCACCGACGCGATCCTGACAGCAGCCTGGCTGCGCTCGGTCGCTCATGATCCCGCACTATGGCGACCTGAAGGACTGGAAGCTGTCGCCCAGACCGAAGGCTGGACCTTTGGCGTCCGCTGACCAGATTGTGGCGCCGCATCACTTTTTGCGAAAACCGGTTCCCACTTTTTCACGTGATGCAGGCCCTAATTGCCGTCGCATCACTTTTTGCGAAAAACCGGTTCCCACTTTTTCGCGTGATGCTCTATGGGGGCCTTCGCGCCGGCTTAGCTCAGTTGGTAGAGCACCTGATTTGTAATCAGGGGGCCGCGGGTTCGAATCCTGCAGCCGGCACCATTATTTCAATGGCTTAGATCGTTATGTCGATGCGCCCACTCGTAGCGGGGTCCCAACTGGGTCACAGAGTGCGAACCATAGTCTCGCTTGCTTCCCAACCAGAAACGTAGCCTTATTTTTTGGCATTCTTCGCTTTCTTGTCCTTTGGTCGTCCACTGCTCAAGTCCAGAACGACGACGTCGATCAGCGGGCGTCTTGCCTCCGGTATGCGCTCAATGAGTATTTCTCGCATTTGCTGGGGCGTTGTCGATGCGGGAAGGGCATCGGGGTGAACACGCAAACGACGCCCTGTGGCTGAGGGTTGATCGCCGAACCACAAAACACAATAGATACCACGTTGTTCGGATCGCCAATCGATCAGGTATTGGAGATCAAGTTGGCCCATGGCTGCGTCCCATACGTCCTTATGCCATTGACCCTTAACCTCCATGGGCAGCTGCATCTGGTCCTTAGCATAAGCTAGGTCAGCGCGCTTGTTTTCCGGCATGTCCGCTTCGGTGATCCGCGAAACTTCGTAGCGGGCTAGCTCCGGTCCGACCATTCCGGCCAGATTAACGCGTAGCGTCATTCGTACTGGGGCAAGATAGCGCTTTCAGACGAACGTGACCACTTGCCCGCTGCCCTGCTAGCGCGAGTTGCGGCCGTGACCGAACTCGGGAATGCCGAAAAGCAGGAGATCGGCCGCTGGGCCAACAATCGGACTGAGAACTCACATCTGGGCGCAGTCATAGGGATGGCCAGCGCTGAGCCGAGCGGAAAATCTGAGCGGATAAGCAAGTCCTCATAGCGATGATAACTACACGCTGATCTGCCCAAGTTTGACGCGTCTTTTTTTTGACCGGTGAGCGACAGCCTCCCACTGCATATTTCCAGGAACTCGGATTATTGTAGAATCCAGAAACGACGCATTTCTGCCATTCGCAGTTCGATGCTCGGAAACACAGTTGTCAATACAGCAGCCTGACGCGCCACCATAAGGTTGACAAGATCCCTTCCACATCATGCGTCTCGGCACACGAATGTCGCGCTCTGCGCGCCCCCGATCAAAAGCCGTCGCGACCTACCTCAGAACTCGATAGGTATCCCTGCTAGCAAGGCTTACCAACCTTCTGCGCATCAACCCGGGCTGGCCTGTTCAAGCCGAGCCAGATACGCGCTGAGTGCCTCAAGGATCGGAGCATCGTTCGTATGAGCCACGACCGCCGGCAATTCCTGATGGGGAACCAGGTGAACCGCCTGAGATTCCCAACCCATGTCTGCTGGACTTCCTCCAAGCCGACGACCTACGTAGTAGCGCGTGAAACTGGTCGAGCGCGTAACGTCGACGAGAAAGCCTGTCAGTTCGATCTTAAGCCCGGCCTCCTCGTACGCCTCCTTGAGGCCATTGGCCCGGATCGAGAGCCCGTCCTTCCACGAAAGGGTGACTTTGGCAAAGGTAGCTTCGTAACCGCCAAATTGGTTGCTTGGCGATACCGCCCAGACCCGTCCATCCGGTTCGAGAACCACGACACCCGATGCCGGCCTCTTGCCGACCGGAACTATAAATTCTGGCTCATCGAAAGCAGCGCCGCTTACCAGCAGGTGGCCACGATGCGAGCTCTCGCATGAACTGCAATTTCTTGCGGATTCACAGCCACTCACACAACCTACAGCAGGCTCGACACGGCAAAGGGCCATGTGAGGCAAGCTCGCCGAAAGCTGCCACCGTCGCTACGGTCCTTCGTCGGTTTTCGCGCTTCTCGCTTTCTTGCCCCCTAAGCGATGAGCGGAGCAGCGGTGTTGGTGATGATCTGTGTTCCGATGGTCATGGTGTCGGTGTCGCTCAGGTAGACGAGGTCGCGGCTGTCGTTGGTGAACGCGAGTGTCGTGCCCGAGGCGCCGCCGGGGATATGCGCATCGAGCGTGGCGCTGTCGAGCACGGCCGAGGCGCTGTCGCGCACCGCGGTGAACGCGCTCGTCGCGGCATCGAAGCTCAGCGTGTCGTTGCCGTGCCCGAAGGTGTCGTCGAAGGTGAACGTGCCGTGCAGCATGGTGACCTGTTCCGACCCGGACGTGCCCATGACGGCAAAGCTGCCGCCTGCCGTCACTTCGCCGCCCGCTGCAAGCTCCAGCCCGGCCACGAGCGCCGGGTTGCCGGTGCCGGGCAGAGCGATCGCCTGGGCCGGCGCGACGATCCCGGTCAGCGCCTCGGTCAGCACCTGGGTGCCGATCAGCGCGGTCCCGGTATGCGGGTCGAGCGCCAGGGTGCGCGCTCCGTCGTCGAAGGCGAGCAGCACGCCGGAAGCCCCCAGCGGGATCAGCACATGGGTGTCGCCGTCGGTCAGCAGCGCCGACCCGCCCGTCTCGACGATCCGCCAGTCGCTCGCATCGCCTGCCAGCTCGATCAGGTCGCCGCCGCGATAGACCAGCGCTCCGGGCGAGAGACCCTCGGACGCAAGGCCCGAGCCGATCAGCCCCGGCGCGGCGCCGATCGCCTGGCTGCCGATCGCGAAGCTCTCGCCGTCCGTCGTGGTGAGCTGCAAGGTGACGTCGGCAAACTCCAGCGTCACGCCGCCGTCTGCCGCAAAGGCCGGGATGCGGATATAGGCGCCTGCCGCGGACGTGAGGATCACGCCTGCAACCGTGCTCGCCACGGCATAGTCGGTGGACGGGCCGAGGATCACCAGCGTGTCGTTGTCGCGCACAAAGGAGGCATCGAGCACGACATTGGCATCGGCTGCCAGCGAGATCCGCTCGGCCGCATTGGTGCCGATCACTTCGGAAGGCGAGCCGCCCGGCACCGGGCCGTAGGTCTGGGTACCGCCCGGAATGAACAGCCGCGCCAGGCTCGTGATGGCAGCAGAGCCGTCGAAGGTGATCAGCCCCGGCAGATCGAGCACCGTGACCTGCTGGAAGCCGGCGGTCCCCATGTAGAGGCCGGTGCCGCCAAGCTCGCTCACATGCCGGTCGGGCGCATGGACCGTCCAGTCGGCCGTGTCGGGCAGGTCGAACACGGTCACGTCCACCGTACGGCTGGCCGTGCCGCCCTTGCCGTCGCTCACGCTCACGATGAAGCTGTCGGTGCCGACATAGCCTGCCGCAGGGGTATAGACGAACAGCCCGCCGCTGCCGCCCGTCACCGTGCCGTGGGCGCCACTGGTTGCCGCAAAGGCCAGCACGTCGCCATCGGGATCGCTGGCAGCAACCGCGAGCTGGACCGCGATGTCCTCCAGCGTCGTCACCAGCGCCACCGGCGCGATCGTCGGTGGCTGGTTGGTCGGACTGACGCTGCCGCCGACCACGCCGGTCACAGTGACATGGGCGCTGGCACTGCCGTCCGTCGACGAGATCGCGTAGTCGAACCCGCCGGTGCCGACAAAGCCCGGCGTCGGCGTGAACACCACCGTGCCACCTGTCAGCGAGACCGTGCCGCCCGTCGCATTGCTCAGCGCGATCAGGGTGAGCGGATCGCCGTCGAGGTCGAAGTCGTTGGCCAGCAGCGTCGCCACCGGGATCTGGGTCGCCAGGCCCGCTCCTGCCGCCGCGACCGTATCGTCGATCGCCACCGGCGCATCGGGCACAGGCGTGATCGTCACGCTCACTGCCTGCTCGATCACGCCGCCATGGCCGTCGTCGATCAGGATGATGAAGCTGTCGCCGCCGTTGAAGTTGCCGAACGGGGTATAGACGAAGCTGCCACCGGCAAAGCTGACCGAGCCGATCTGCGGCTCGCTGCCAGGCTTGAGCGAATAGGCCAGAACATCGCCGTCCGCATCGCTCGCCCCGATCGCAACCGGCGCGCTCGGCGTATCCTCGTCGGTCACCACGCTGTTCGTCGCAGGCGCTACAGGTGGATCGTTCACAGGCGTGACGTTGATCGAAACCGTGCCAGTGGCCGTTCCGCCGTTGCCATCCGAGACGGTGTACTCGAACGAGGCAGGACCATTGTAATTTGAAGCAGGCGTGAAGGTGATACTCCCGCCGTTCAGCACCACCGAGCCGTGCGTCGCCGCCCCCACCGAGACAATCGTCAGCGTGTCGCCGAGGTCGACATCGCTGTCGTTGGCAAGCAGAGTCGCCGCCGAAATCACTCCGGGCGTGTCTTCGGCAATCGTAACGCTGTCGCCAATTGCGACGGGATCGTCGTTAACAGGGGTGACCGCCACGTTGGCAAGGGCGATCGGGCTCACGCCGATGCCGTCCGACACGGTGAAGCTGATCGTGCGCGCGGTGCCCGGATTGTCGGAGATCGAGGAGAAGGCGATCTGCCTGAGGATCGCCTGATACTCGCTGGGGCTGGCTGCACCGGTAAGGGTCATTGAACCGGTCGCGGCATTGAAGAGCCAGGAAATCGCACCCGACGTCCCGCTGGTCGCCCCGCCGATGGTCAACTCGTCTTCGCCGATGATGAAGCCGGAGGTGAAGGACACGGCCACGCTGGCGATATCGCTGTCGGGATCGGTCAGGCGAGCATTGGGTGCCAGCACCGTGGCGCTGGCGTTCTCGACATAGGCAGCATTGACATCGATGCCGGGGTTCATGGGACCGGTGCCGTTGAGATCGAGCCGCGGCAGGTCGTTGACCGCCACGACCTGGACCGTAGAGGTCGCCGTATCCGACCCGCCATCGCCATCGGTAATCGTGAACTCGAGCGTGCGGTCGCCCGGCGTCGGATTGTCGCCACTTGCATTGCGATAACCGATCAGCGGCAGCACCAGGCTGACACGGTCCGGCGTCGCTTCCGCGTTGAAGGTAATGACATAAGGGTTGCCGTTCGTGCCGCCTGCGTAGGTGCCGATCACGACATCGAAGCCTGTGCCGCTGGCAGCCGCGGTAATGGTGATATTGCCACCCGTCGTCTGCACGATCGCACCGCCGACCACGCCGAGCTGATCCTGCGCAGGGACGCCGCCCGCGACGATCTCGACCGTCAGCGTGCCGCCGTCGAAGTTGGCACTGTCGGCATCGGTCACCAGGGCGTCGCCGCCATCGTCCGCCGCCCGAAGGAAATCACCCTCGGTAAAAGTGACGACATCCCCGTCGAGTCCCGACAGAACGGGGTCGACGATCAGTTGCTGAAGCTCGAAGGCACCGAGGTCGGAGAAGCTGGCGCCGTTGTTGGTAACAGCGGCCAGATCGACACGGCCAAGTCCGCGCGCATCGTTCGTGGGGAAACCCGTGACCGTGTCGTCGCCCTTGTCCAGTGCCGGGTTCGTCGCATCGGCCTTCAACGCCACTGTCTGAACCGGTCCGCCGTTGTCGGCAAGCACGCCCGCATCCACCCCGTGCATCGTCACGGTCGACGCAAAGATATCCGCCGCCGTACCGCCGATGATCGAGGCCGTGTTGACGATGGTCGGGGCACCTGCATTCGGATCAGTTCCAGCATAGTTGCCGACAATAAGCGAATTCGAGGTATAAAGCGCACCGTTGGTATGCAGCCCACCGCCAACTAGACCGGCATAGTTGCCAGTTATGGTCACGTTGTTCGCGTAGATCGAACCGCCCGTAAGTTCGACGCCACCGGATATTGACCCGGCGGAGTTGCCGTAGATCGTCGTATTTGTCAGGGTCAGTGTCCCACTGGTCAGGGTGACGCCGCCGCCAACCGATCCTGCGTAATTGCCCGATATGGTCGAGCCAATGATATCCAGCGTGCCGCTGGTCATTTGCACGCCGCCGCCAATACTGGTCACCGAATTATCGGAAATAGTGGAGCCAACGATTGTAAGGGCACCGTTGGCAACTGCGATTCCGCCACCAATGCTTCCACCTGTATTGCCTGTGATTGTCGAACTCTTGACAGTAAGGTCGACCACTGCCCCGCCGATGCCGGCAACGCCAATAGACCCGGTGACGACAAGGCCTTCGAGAACCACTGGCGCCGTGGTGGCGACATTGATCGCGCCTGAACCCCCGTTGGCATTAAGAGTAACATCTGGCTTGCCATCGTCGTCGAGGTCGCCATCGATCGTTACTTCGTCGGTGATCGAGAGCTGGCCGCCGGTCAGCGTGATCGTGCCCCCGGGTGAAAGCGCCGCCGCAAAAGTGATCACATCCGCTCCGGCCAGCCCGTTTGCGTAAGTAATCGCCTCACGCAGCGACGTCTCGCCATCCAGGGGATCGACCGTGTCGGTGAGGATCGTGACGACCAGCGACGGTGTTTCCACGCCCGCCACCAGTTCGAAGGCGCCAAGATCGCGGAAATTGGCGCCATCGTTGCCCAGGCCGGGCAGGTAGAGCGCTGCCTCGCCGCGTGCGTCGGCCGCAGTCGCCCCGGTGCCCGATGTATCGAGCGCGGGATTCGCGGCATTGGCCTTCAACGCCACCGTCTGCACCGGACCGCCGTTGTTGGCGAGTTGACCGCCAGTGGCACTTGGCGAGGCACCGTCAATCGCGGCGAAGACGTCAGCCGGATTACCTGACACGATCTCGGCGGTGAAGGACTGGGTGCCGCCGTTGTTGTTGATCTCGTTGCCGCTTCCCAAGGCAAGGTTGCCGAGCACGATCGAGTTTTTTACTTCCAGATCGCCCACATGGTGAATGCCGCCGCCATTTATGTTGGCCTTGTTTCCCGTGAAGGTCGCGTTGAAAAGCTTGGCAATGCCGTCGCTGTAAAGGCCGCCGCCGTCGGTGACTGCCGTGTTGTTCGCGACCGTCGTATTTGTCAGAACAGTGGTGCCGCCGTTGTAGGCGTCGATTCCGCCACCAGTGGAACTCGAGTTATTGCCTGAGATGGTGCTTGAAGTGGCGTAGAATGAAGAGCCATTGCTTTCGACACCGCCCCCGTGGAGGGCCGTGTTGTTCGAAACGGTCGTATTGTAAATTCCGATGGTGGCATTGAACGCCATCAGGCCGCCGCCATCGGCGACTGCAGTGTTGTTCGAAACGACACTGTCGTAAACCTTGAGCGTGCCGCCATCCCTTACATGGACCCCGCCGCCGTTGTTGGTGCTGCTGGTGTTGCCGTCGATCACGCTATTGCGGATCGTCAGTTCGGTCGTCACGGCGTTGATACCGCCACCTGGGCCGGCGACATTGCCGCCAGTTACGGTCAGGCCTTTTAGCGCGGCGCTCGTCGTGTCGATGAGGAAGACCCTGCTCGCGCCGCCTGCGTCAATCGTGATGTCAGGCGTGGTGCCATTATCGATCGTTACCGGGTCCGTGATCGAAAGCTGGCCACCTGTCAGCGTGATCGTGCCGCCTGCCGAAAGCGCGGGGGCAAAGGTGATTGCGTCCAGTCCGGCAGTTGAGTTGGCGATGGAGATCGCTTCGCGCAGGCTCAATCCGGTGCCACCAGGAGCGCCGACAGAGGCACCGGGATCGTTCTCGTCTACCAGAGTAGTCACGACAAGTGACAATGTCGATTACGACGCGCCGGACTTCGACACGCAACTCGGTGTGCGCGGCCTTCACAAGGTTCACAAGAAGGTCGAGCCACGCCCGCGCGAGACGATCCTGCCGCCAGACCTCTTCGAACGGTACTCCAACATGGCCTTCTGGCGCGACCTGCAGAACTGCAAGGCCTACAGGCTCGTCCAGCAGCAATAGGCGGAACAGGCCGCATCGGTCTGCGATGACCAGCGCGGACTAAGTCCCGCTCGCGTCAGGTCAGGCGTGTTTGCCGAGAACGATCGGCAGCCCGGCAACACCGCGCACGTTGGTGACCGCGACGCGCGTGGCGCGATCAGGGAACACCTTCCAGTCCGGGAAGCGCGTGAACAGTTCCTCGAAGGCAATGGCGATCTCGCGCTGGGCAAGGTGAATGCCAAGGCACTTGTGCACGCCGAAGCCGAAGAACACGGTGCGGCTGTCGCTATCGCGATCGATATCGAACACGTCGGGGTTAGGGAAAGCGCGCGGGTCGCGGGTCGCGGAGCCAGTCGCCAGCATGACGCGCTTGTCTGCCGGGATTGTCACGCCATGGAGCGTGACTTCGCGGGTCGTGCAACGCCCCTGAAGCTGCGACGGCGGGTCGAAACGCAGCACTTCCTGAACGGCCTGCGGTATCTTCGACAGGTCGTTGCCCAGCTTGGCCTTCTCCGCCGGAAACAGCTCCATGGCCATGGCACCGCTGGGGATCGCCTTGGCGACTGTCTCGTGCCCGGCGATGGCCATTTCGAGGAAGCGCATGGCGATCTCGTCATCGCCCAGCTTGTGCATGACGCCTTCGTCGTCTTCCAGCTCAAGCGCGATCAGCAAGGAAACCGGATCGTCCTTCGGGTTTTCCCGGCGTTCCTGCACCAGCCCGTAGAACAGGCCGAACAGGCCCACGTTGGCTTCCATCTGCAGGTCTTCGGTCGAACCTTCGCCGCGCGCCAGGAACTTGTTGGCCTGATGATGCACTTCGGCGCGCAGCTCCTCGGGGATGCCGAGCAGTTCGCTGATGACGTAGAGCGGCAGTTCCACCGAGAACTCAGTCACCATGTCCCATTCGCCATCGGGCCCGTGCTTCTCGTAAGCCCTCTCGAGCAGGGCAACCGCACGCTGGCGAATGAACGGATCGAGCGCTTCCATGCGCTCGCGGCTGAAGACCTTGGTCATCATCGCCTTGGCCCAGCCGTGGTCGGGCGCATCCTTGCCGAGCAGGATCATGCCGGCATTTTCCTGCCGCTCGATCGTCACGCCAGCCGCGTTTGAGTAGATCTTGGCGTCGCGGTGCGCCTTCCACACGTCCTCGTACCGGCTGAGGATGTAGAAATCCATTTCCCTGTGATGGAAGACTGGCGCGTTTTCGCGCATCCATTCGTAGAACGGATAGGGATCGAGCGCATATTCCATCGAATAGGGATCGAACACGAAGTCGCCTTGTCTCGTGGCGGTTGCGCTCAGTTGCTCAGCCATGAATTACTCTCTCTCCTGACGCGGACCCGTCATGCCGCAATCGTCTAACCACTTCTTGCCAGACAGCCCATGCCCGAGTCCACGGCCCATTGGCGTCAGGAGCAAACGACGCTCTCGCGATGTTGGCCAATCGGCATCATGTTGCAGTTTCGACCCAGTCTCGCGCCAGCGAGCGCGCTGCCAGAACCATAAGCACTCCTGCGACCAGATAGAGGCCGAGGCCCCACAATATCGCCATGCGCAGGCTTTCCTCGCCGTAGGCAGGCGCCAGCGCATCCGACAGCGCCCCCAGCGCATAGATTCCCGCGGCCAATCCAATGAGGTTGTTGATGAGGAGAAAAAGCGCCGATGCAGTCGCGCGCGCAGCTGGTTCGACAAGGTGCTGCACTGCCGTCAGCACTGGCCCGAGCCAAACGTAGCTTAGCCCTTGAGGCACGAGCAGAAGCAGAAAGGCAACCGGCAGACTTTCGCTTGAGACCCCCGTAGCCCACAAGGGCGCGCTTGCGGCATAGGCAATTGCAGGTAGCCAGGCATACCAGCCACGGTTGCCCTGCCCCAGCCGATCAGCCAGGCGTCCACCGATGAGAATACCGGCAACGCCGCCGATCAGCAGTACGCCGGACAGGAACAGGGCCGTATCGAACAGCCCCACGCCGAAGCTGCGCTGCACGAAACTCGGCAGCCAGAAACTGATGCCGTAGCCAATCGACGAACCTGCGGCCGCACCGAATGAAAGGAACCAGAACGAAGGCTTGCGCACCAGCAGGCGCAGCGTCGCTCCAAGCCCCGGAGCCTGAGACGACGACGCTGACGCGACTGGTTCTGGCCGGTCCTTCACCAGCAGTCGGAACAGGGGCGCGAATATCGCCCCGGCCAAACCGATCACGATGAAGGCAACGCGCCAGTTGATCTGTTCCGCGATGTAGCCCCCTGCCAGCAGCCCGAATGCGGAGCCGAGAGGGATACCAAGCGAGTAGATGGCAAGCGCGCTGGCGCGACGCTCGGGCGCAAACCATTCGCCGATGACGGCATAGCTTGGCGCAACGCCTCCTGCCTCGCCCACGCCAACGCCAAGACGGGCAAGGAAAATCTGCCAGAAGGATGTCGCCACGCCGCACAGCGCGGTGAACATGCTCCATGCAACCAGGCACCATGTGATGACTCGCACACGG
This sequence comes from Novosphingobium sp., assembly GCA_020446505.1. Lineage (GTDB taxonomy): Bacteria > Pseudomonadota > Alphaproteobacteria > Sphingomonadales > Sphingomonadaceae > Novosphingobium. The sequence continues at coordinate 15,356 of JAGREN010000091.1, forward strand.
CCCGTCCGGTCGGCGAGAGCTGACAGCGGTACTGCCAGCGTCGAATAGAGAACGGCAAAGGCAAGACCGCCGAGCAGGCCCATCTCGCCATCCGACAGCTTCAGCTCTGACTGGATCGGCGCAGCCAGGATAGAAAGCAGCATCCGGTCGAGGAAATTGAACACGTAGACGCCAAGCAGCATCGCAAGGACAATGCCTGCCCGCCGATCATGCTTTGCTGCGTCGATGCGCTGTCCGCTCATGGTGCGGTCGTCTCTGGGCGACGTATCGCCGCTTGGAAAGCCCGAATTGATCGGGCAAGGAGTGCGCGCAAGCCGACCCGCCGAGTCTGCCAATGGAGAACTCATGTCTGTCATCACTACCCATCGCGACGGAGAAGTCCTCGTCGTCGTATCCGACAACCCGCCGGTCAACGCGCTGAGCGCAGGCGTGCGTGAGGGACTCTACGCAGCAATTCAGGAAGCGAACGGGGACGATACCATCAAGGCCGTCGTCGTCAGGTGCGACGGGCGAACTTTTTTTGCCGGAGCCGATATCACCGAGTTCGGCAAGCCGACTGGTGCGATCGGTCTCAATCCTGTGATCGATGCGATAGAAGATTGCCCGAAACCTGTCGTCGCCGCGATCCACGGGACCGCCTTGGGCGGCGGGCTCGAAGTCGCACTAGGCTGTCATTATCGGGTCGCCGTGCCTTCGGCCAAACTCGGCCTTCCGGAGGTCAAATTGGGCCTCATTCCCGGCGCGGGCGGCACGCAACGCCTGCCGCGCGTTGTCGGCGTCGAAGCGGCCCTGCCGATGACGACCAGCGGCGACCCGATTTTGGCCAGGCAGGCCGAAGCAATCGGCCTCGTCGACAAGCTGGTGAGCGAAGACTCGCTTGAGGCAGACGCCGTCGCCTTCGCCCGCAGCGTCATCGGCAAACCGCAGCCCGTTTCCAGTTCGCGCACGGACAAGATTGCCGGCACCGATCCCGGTGTGTTCGATGCCTTCCGCAAGGCGAATGCACGCAAGCTCAAGGGCTTCGACGCGCCCGAAGCGGCAATCAAGGCTGTTGAGATCGCCACCAGGTATCCCTTTGCCGAAGGTCTGCAGATGGAGCACGACCTTTTCCAGCCGCTGCTTGCAGGCAGGCAATCGGCAGCGTTGCGCCATCTTTTCTTCGCCGAACGCGCCGCGAACAAGATCGACGACCTGCCGAAAGACACGCCGATCCTTCCAGTCACCAAGGTCGGCATCATCGGTGCAGGCACCATGGGCGGCGGGATCGCCATGAACTTCCTGTCGGCGGGCTTTCCCGTCACCATGGTGGAGCGCGAACAGGCGCCGCTCGATCGCGGCGTGGCGACCATCCGCAAGAACTACGAGAACACGGCAGCCAAGGGCCGCCTGACCGCCGAGCAGGTGGAAAAGGCGATGGGTCTGCTGACCCCTTCGCTCAACTTCGAAGATCTTGCCGATTGCGACCTCGTGATCGAGGCGGTGTTCGAGCGTATGGACATCAAGAAAGACGTGTTCGGCAAGCTCGATGGGATCTGCAAGCCCGGCGCGATCCTCGCCACCAACACCAGCTATCTCGATATCAACGAGATCGCGACCGCGACCAAACGTCCCGAAGCGGTGATCGGCCTGCACTTCTTTTCGCCTGCCAATGTCATGCGCATGCTCGAAGTGGTACGCGCCGCCAAGACGGGGCCTTCCGTTCTCGCCACCTCGATGAAGATCGCCAAGACCATCGGCAAGGTCGCGGTCGTGGCAGGCGTTTGCCACGGCTTCATCGGCAACCGCATGCTTGCCGCTCGCCAGCAGCAGGGCGAGGCATTGCTTATGGAAGGCATTCTGCCCGCGCGCGTGGACAAGGTGCTGACCGACTTCGGTTTCCCCATGGGGCCCTTCCAGATGTCCGACCTTGCCGGACTCGACATCGGCTGGACCAAGGAAACTTCGGACCCCACACGCGTTCGCGACGTGCTGTGCGAACGCGGTCGCCTTGGCCAGAAGACCGGCAAGGGCTTCTACGACTATGCCGCGGACCGCACGCGCACGCCTTCTGAAGAAGTCGACGCGCTGATCCTCGAATATGCCGAAAAGTCAGGCCACAAGCGCGACGACCTAAGCGACGAGGAAATCCTCGAACGCCTGCTTTACCCGATGATAAACGAAGCCTGCCTGATCCTCGAGGAAGGCATCGCCCAGCGCGCCAGCGACATCGACGTGATGTACGTTCACGGCTACGGCTGGCCGAGCTACACCGGAGGGCCGATGTTCTGGGCAAGCACTGTCGGCCTCGACACAATCGTTGCGGGGCTTGAGAAATACGCCGACAAGTGGCCCGATCTCAAGATTTCCGCCTTGCTCAAGGACAAGGCAGCCAAGGGCGAAGCGTTCGCCTGAGCATCAAGAAATATTACCCTGTTTCCCCTGGAAGGATACAATTGAAATGAGCGAATTCAAGCAGTTGATTGGCGGCGAACTGGTAGGCGGCGCACGCGAGATGGACGTCGTCAATCCTGCGAACGGCAAGCCCTTTGCCAAGTGCCCGGTCGCCGACGAAGCCCAGCTCAACGAAGCCGTCGCCGCCGCCAGGGCCGCGTTCCCGGCTTGGGCCGCCAAGTCGCAGGACGAGCGCGCCGAACTCATCAACAAGGTCGCAGACGCGCTCGGCGAGCAGACCGCCGATCTCGCTCGCCTGCTCACCACCGAACAGGGCAAGCCGCTCGATCAGGCGGGCATGGAACTGATGGCCTCGGGCTTCACCATGAAGACCTTTACCGGGATGCGCCTCGAGCCGCGGACCATCCAGGAAAACGAGAAGCAGAAGGTCTACGAAATCCGCAAGCCGCTCGGCGTCGTCGCAGCGATCACGCCGTGGAACTTCCCGCTGATGATGGTCGTCCACAAGGTCGCCCCGGCCCTTCTCGCCGGCAACACCGTCGTGGTGAAGCCCGCAGCGACCACACCGCTCACCACGCTCAAGTTCGGCGAGATCTGCCAGAAGATCCTGCCTCCGGGTGTCGTCAACGTGATCTGCGACCAGAACGATCTGGGCGACAAGCTGACCAGCCACCCCGATGTCGACAAGATCTCGTTCACCGGCTCGACCGCCACCGGCAAGAAGGTGATGGAAGCCGCTTCGCGCGCCGTGAAGCGCGTGACTCTCGAACTGGGCGGCAATGACGCGGCCATCGTGCTCGACGATGCCGATCCGGTCGAAACCGCGCAGAAGGTGTTTCAGGCCGCCATGGCCAATGCCGGTCAGGTCTGCCTCGCGGTCAAGCGCGCCTACGTTCCCGGCAAGATCTACGACGCCTTCTGTGATGAACTGGCTCGCCTCGCTGGCGCGGCCGTGGTTGACGAAGGCACAGCGCAGGGAGCGCAGATCGGCCCGGTGCAGAACCAGATGCAGTACGAAAAGCTCAAGGGCCTGCTCGAATCCGCCAAGGCCGAAGGCAAGGTCATCGCTGGCGGCAATGCCATGGACCGCGAAGGCTTCTTCATCGAGCCGACCATCGTGCGCGACGTTACCGAAGATGCGCGGATCGTGCGGGAGGAACAGTTCGGACCGGTCCTGCCAGTGCTGCGCTATGATGAAATCGAGGACGTACTCGTGCGCGCCAACGACACCGACTACGGCCTTGGCGGCTCGGTCTGGGGCAAGGACATCGAGCGCGCGACCAAGGTCGCCGAGCGGGTCCAGTCGGGCACAGTCTGGGTCAACCAGCACATGGCGCTGGCGCCGAACATTCCGTTCCGCGGTGCCAAGCAGTCGGGCATGGGTGCCGAACTCGGCCCTGAAGGCCTCAACGAGTTCACGCAGGCCACTGTAATCAACGTGAAGCTCACTTGATCCAGCACCGGGAGAAATGATGTCGGATGGTAAAGCCTGACGACAGAATCTGTGATGGCCCGCTCGGCGATGTCGGCACGAAGATGCTGCACGAAGACGAGCGGGTCCGCATCTGGGAAGTCGATCTCCAGCCCGGCGAGGCCACGGCCCCTCACCGGCATGAGCATGACTACATCCTGATAATCGTCGAAGGCGACCGCATCGCCGCCGTGCCGCACGTCGATGCCACCGGGCCTTCGGCGTCCTATATCGAGGCGGAAATTGCGCCCGGCAGCTATGTCGTGATGAAGAAGGGTGGGACCGAGGCTGCGGTAAACGTCGGCTCGAAACGATATTTCGAATACCTGATCGAGTTGAAGGACAGATCGTCCGATTAGCCTGCCATACCAAGGGGGAGAACATAACAGATGAGCGAAAGGCCAGTCCTTGCGGCAGACAAGCTGCTCGGTTTCAGCGCACCGCGCACGGCATCCGAATGGACTGTGCGGCAGACGATCCTCTACAATCTCGGCATTGGCTTCGGTGCTGCCGCAATCGAGGACGACAGCCTGCTTCGCTTCGTTCTGGAGGAGAACACGTCGACCTTCCCGACGATGACGGCCGTGATGGGCTCGTCCGGCGTAGGCACGGTGTTTTTCGATCCGGCATACGGCATCGACTATCGCATGATCGTCCATGGCGAAGAGGCAGTCGAGATTTTCGCGCCGCTGCCAGCCGAGGGACAGATTCTCTGCGACAGCGCCATCGAAGGCGTGTGGGATCTCGGAGAAGCCAAGGGCGCGGTCCTTTTGCTCAGCAGGCGGCTTTACGATGCTGATGCGAAACTGCTTGCCAAGGGCACAACCACCACCATGCTTCGCGGCAACGGCGGCTATGGCGGCAGCGCCGAAGGTGCCCCTCGCGCCCGGCCCACCCCAGACCGCGCGCCGGACGGCAGCGCCAGTTCGATCACGCGGCCAGAGCAGGCTCTGATCTATCGTCTTTCGGGCGACACCAATCCGCTGCATTCGACGCCCTCAGTGGCGCGAGCGACAGGTTTTCCCGCACCGATCCTGCACGGCCTGTGCACCTACGGCGTTTGTGCGCGGCTGCTTGTACGCGCGCTTGCCGGTGGGGATGAGACAAGGCTCACGTTCTACAAGATCCGGCTTTCCAGCCCGGTCTATCCCGGCGAGACGATCCGGGTGGAATGGTGGGACGAAGGCAGAGGCACCTATGCGTTCCAGGCGAGAGTCGAGGAACGCGACGTCGTCGTGGTAAAGGGCGGCGAAGTTCGTTTCGCCTGACCACGCAACGAGTATCCAAACAAGGAAACAGCACAATCATGGAAATCGCACGCAGCCTGATCGAGGAACTGGAAACGTTCTCGACCCCCTCGATCCTCAACGGCCTCAAGCGGCTCGGCCTTCCGGTCGAGAAGCTGGAAACGATGGACCGGCAGGCAATCGGGTGCATGGCTCCCGGCCTTGGCGCGCGCTGCGGCCTCGCCGTCACGCGCAAGATCGCGACCCGCCGCAGCGGTCCGGCCGGTGGCAGCTTGCAGGCCGGACCCGATCAGGGTCTGCTGGCCGCGCCCGGCCCTCGCTTTCTCGTTGTGCAGAACGTGGGCGACTGGCGCGGTCCGGTGTCGTGCTGGGGCGAATTGACGGCGCATATCAACGTCGCACTCGATTGCCGCGCAGGCGTGACCAACGGCCCGGTGCGCGATGTGCCCGAAATGGAACGGGTCGGCTTTGCGACATGGTCCAGCGGCATCGGTCCGGGCGGAGGCCACGTCGACCTGCTAGCGATCAACGAAACGGTCACGGTTGGCGGCGTCGTGGTCAATCCGGGCGACCTGATGCATGGAGACGCACACGGGGTCGTCAGGATTCCGGCCGACATGGCTGCCGACCTTCCCGACGCGATCCGTGCTGCCGAGGCGCGCGAGCAGAAGCTGTTTGCGGTCTGCCGCGATCCGAACTTCACCCTCGAGAAACTGGTCGAGGCGATGAAGCAGTCCTGACCGGGCGGGCATGAAAAAGCCGCCGGTTCCGTGTGAGAACCGGCGGCCATTCACTCATGTAACCGCTGTCAGGGAATGACCTTCGAGGCGTCCTTTGCCTGCTGGCCTTCCCAGGTCCAGGGCTTACGGTCGTCCATCGGCGGCAGTTCGTTCAGAGGCGAGGAACCACCTTCGAACTGATCGACCTTGAAGCCGAACCCGCCATCGATGGTGGTTTTCCGAATCTTCCAGCCCTTGTCGGTGCGCACGTAGGTGTTGGTGCGCAGCGACAGGCCGACCGACGGTTTGGCCCCGCGGAACTGGAACATGCCGAGCTGCACCGCCTTGCCGGTCGCTTCGTCGCCGTTCACCTCAACCGCTTGCGAGACGCATACCTGGAAAACGTAGGGCAGCGGTCCGGCATCGCCGTAGAAATAGTCCCAGTACTCAGTGTATTGCTCACGACCCTTCGGTCCCTTGCCCGGATCGTGCAGGCCCTTGACCTCGAATGTCGCATCTTCGGACAGTTCGTCGAGGCATTCCATCTTGCCTGCCTGCGATCCACCGAAACCGCCGCAGCAATTCCAGTGAAAGCGGTGAAAGCAATCTTCGATCTCGCGCACGTCTTGCAATTCGCGCAAGCGCTTTGCCTGATCCGCGACCTGCGCCTCCAGCGCGGCCAGCCTGTCTTCGCTCATTTCAATTCCTCTCTTGGCTAATGCTCAAAATATTCAGGAGCCGGCCTTGGCAGCATCCTTCGCCTGCTGGGCTTCCCAAGTCCACGGCTTGCGATCGTCCATCGGGGGAAGTTCGTTGAGCGCATGCTGGCCCGGAGCCAGTTCTTCGACATGGAAACCGAGTCCGCCATCGATCGTGGTCCGGGTGATCTTCCAGCCCTTGTCCGTGCGCTTGTAGTAATTGCGGCGAGTGGCCAGGTTGAAGGCAGGCTTGCCGCCGCGGAAACCGAACAGGCCGATCATTACGCACCAGCTTTCGGCGACGTCGCCCGTAACCTCGACGAACTCCGAAACGGCCGCCTGAAACACATAGGGCAGCGGGCCGGCATCGCCATAGAAATAGTCCCAGTACTCGGTGACCTGCTCGCGCCCCTTGGGGCCCTTGCCCGGCTCGTGCAGACCCTTGACTTCGATCGTCGCATCGTCGGCAAGGCTGTCAAGCGCTTCCATGCGCCCGGCCTGCACGCCGTTGTAGCCGCCGCAGCAGTGCCAGTTGAACTTGCGCGCAGCGTCGGTGATCTCGCGCACGTCCTCCAACTCCCTTACGCGGGCTTCCAGTTCGGCCAGCTTCGAATCGCTCATTTTTTCATTCTCCCTTTCAGGCATCCTAATTGCGTTAACTCAAAACACGCCCACCCCGATTCGCGACCGGGACACGCGCATCTCATAAAATCCGGCTCATCGCCTGCAAACCATAGCCTTGCGGAAAGTAACACGCTTGGCTAGTGGAGAATCGAGCGATGCCCTGAAACTAGCTATAGAGTGAACCCATGTCGATAGTGGCCCCACGGCTTGATTTGCTGCCGAAGTCCGATTTCATCATCGGAAAGACCGTTAACGGAGGGGGCGTTCGCGAATACGACCACCTCTATCCTGCCGATGCCAAGCTGACCCGCAAGGTCGCCGTCGCCGGCAAGGAAGAAGTCGACGCCGCCGTGCGCGCTGCTCGCGCCGCCCTGCCCGGCTGGCGCGCCACTCCGGTGAACGAGAAGCGCAAGATGATGCTGCGCTTTGCCCAGCTCATCCGCGAGAATGGAGAGCGGCTGAAGCGCGTCGTCAATGCAGAGAACGGCGGCATCTACCACCAGCTCGACTGGTTCGTGGAATGGGACGCCGACCTGTTCGAATACAACGCCGGCTATGCCGACAAGATTTGCGGCGAAGTGGTTCCGATCTGGCCGCAGCAGGCTTTCGATTACACCATCGACGAGCCCTATGGCGTGATCGGCATCCTCGTTCCGTGGAACGGTCCGGTCATTTCGTTTGGCCAGATGATCGCTCCTGCCATGGCAGGCGGCAACACCTGCATCATCAAGCCGACGGAGTTCGCGCCCTACTCCTGCCTGTTCCTGGGCGAGCTCGCCCTCGAGGCCGGGATTCCCGAAGGCGTCATCAACGTGATCCCCGGCAATGTCGAAGCCGGCGAGGCGATGACCCGGCACCCCGGCATCGACAAGCTGCACTTCACCGGCAGCGGCAATACCGCGCGCAAGATTTTGCAGGGTGCGGCCGAGAACCTGACGCCTGTCGGCCTCGAACTGGGCGGCAAGTCGGCCCGTCTCGTATTTCCCGACTGCGATTGGGAACAGGCGGTCCAGACCGTGGTGATGACGGCGGTCGCCAATGCCGGCCAGGCCTGCATCGCTGGCTCGCGCGCGCTGGTGCACGAGTCGATCTACGTCAAGTTCCTCGCCGACTGCCAGGCGCTGGCCAACCAGATTCCGATCGGCGACCCGAACTCGACCAGCACGGTCATGGGTCCGATCGCGCACCGCCTCCAGTACGATCGCATCATGTCGATGCTCGATCATGCCCGCAGCGAGGGCGCGGACTTCCTGTCGGGCGGCGAAGCGGCCGGCGGTGACCTTTCCGACGGCTACTTCATCAAGCCGACCCTCATCAACGATCCGGATGCCAAGCTGGAAATCACCCGCGAGGAAGTTTTCGGCCCGGTCGTCAGCCTCATGCCGTTCAAGGACGAGGACGATGGCGTCGCCAAGGCAAACGACACCGTATTCGGCCTTGCCGCCTACATCGAGAGCACCAATATCAAGACGGTCCATCGCGTCGCGGCCAAGCTCGATGCAGGCAACGTTCTGGTCAATGGCGCAGGCGGACTGCCCACGGCGGCGCCGTTCGGCGGCCACAAGCAGAGCGGCGTCGGCCGGGTCGGCGGCATCTGGGGCATTCGCGAATTCATTCGCACCAAGAATGTCCACATCGCGATGTAATTGTGCTATATCTTTGTGCAGAGACGGTGCGCCGTGCGAAAGCCACGGCCCGGCGCACAGGAGAAGGAGTAAACTATCATGGCTAAAGCGAAACTGCGCCACGTTGCCATCAACTGCGAGGATCTCGAAGGCGAAGCAAAGTTCTTCAAGGATGCCTTCGACCTTGAAGAAGTTGGGCGTGCCGGCGACGTCACCAAGTCTGGCGCGATCTACATGAGCGACGGCGTGATGAACATTGCGCTCATTCGCATCGAAGATCCGAATTTCCCGAATTATAACCCTCAGGGTCTCAACCACATCGGTTTCGTCGTGGAAGATCTCGACGCCGTGATCGATTCGGCCGAAGCCGCCGGAGCCAAGTCTATGGTTGACCGCGACAACAAGGACGCGGGCGTGACCTGGGAAATGAAGATGAAGTCACCCAGCGGCAAGTTCGACTTCGACCTCTCGGACCACGGCTGGCCGGGCATCAAGCTCTGATCCGGTACTAGTTCGACTGCCCGCCAGGATTGGCGTGGCACGACCAGCGGGGCTGCATGCGCAAGGGCGCGTGCGGCCCTGTTTGCGTCTGGGGGCGGGAAGCCTCGATCAGCTAAAAGAAATTACTCTTTTCACCCTTGGGTTGATATCGCGCAATTTCGCCGGAGCCGCTCCGTCCTAGTGTCGTTCGGGAAAGGAGAGCTGTCATGGCCAAACCGAAACTGCGTCACGTCGCTATCAAAACCGATGATGTTCACAAGGAAGCCGCGTTCTGGAGCAAGTCCTTCGACCTCGAGCAGGTCGGCGGTCACGGAGACGTCGCTGTCTTCCTGAGCGACGGGGTGATGAACCTCGCGATCATCAAGATCCCCGAGGACATGAAGGATTTCCCGAACTACGACGCCCCCTATGGCCTCAACCATATCGGCTTCGTCGTTGACGATATCGATACACAGGTTGCCAAGTGCAGCGGCGAGGGCGCGGTAGCGACTGTCGATCCGAACCATCGCGACGCTGGCGCAACCTGGGAAATGAAGATGCGCTCGCCGAGCGGCATCGACATCGACCTGTCCGACCACGGCTGGCCGGGCATCACCCTCTGAGGCGAACCGCTACTGTCCGATCATGGCGCCGACAAGGAGGTCGATCAGCCAGTCGATCTCCTTGCGTCTTGTGGCATCGACGGACCGCTTACCCGACAACACGATGTCGAGGTGCATGCCGCGCAGGAACAAGGTCAGGGCTTTTGTGGGCTCGTCTATGTTCGTGATCGGCGTCCCGGAACGCTCGGCATAGGCATTGATGACGTTCTTGATGCCAGCGCGAGACGCTTCCGAAAGTGCCTCGCCAGCCGCACGCAATTCCGGAAAGCGGTGCGATTCGCCGTAGATCAGCCGCACGATCCCATAGTGCTCGGCATCGAGGCCGATCTCCAGGCTCCGGTACGAAAACTCGCGCAGCATGTCCGCGAGAGGACGCGAAGGCGCTTCGACCGCGCGAATGCGGTCGCTAAGATCGCCTTCGACCATCTTCTTCATCATGGCGATGAAGAGGTCTTCCTTGGATGCGAAACGCGAATAGAGCGTCGTCTTCGAGACCCCGGCGGCCTTGACGATGGTCGCCATCGAAGTGCCGCCGTAACCTTGCTTGAGGAACTCGGACAACGCGACGCGGACCAGTTCCTTTTCGATGTCAGCGACTTCTTCCAGACGCGGCCTGCCACGCGTGCGCCGACGCGGCGCGCGTGTCGCAGCTGGTTTTCGCTTGGTGGCACTCGTCGCAGTCATGTCGCCCCTCGACCCGGGAACCGTCAAGAACCGACTGCACCCTTGAGCGGCTTAACAGAAAGCGGGCCGCGCGGGCAAATCGCAAGCTCCTGACCTTGGTGGCAAAAGCGGATTGCCGGGGTATAAAGTACGAATGCATGACCTTACCGCATTCGATGCAGCGGCAATCCTGATCGTTCTTGCCGCACTGCTCGGCTATCTCAATCACGTCTGGCTCAAGCTGCCATCCACTGTCGGGCTGACGGTGATGGGCGCCGTCGCCTCTGTTCTGGTGGTGCTGTACGATCGCGCCCTCCCCTCCAGCATGCTGGCCGAAAATCTCACCGCCTTCCTGAGTGGTGTCGATTTCCACAAGACGCTGATGGAAGGAATGCTCTCGTTCCTGCTGTTCGCAGGCGCAATGCATGTCGACTGGCAAGACATGCACAAGGGACGCTGGCCGATCCTGGTGTTCAGTACGGTAGGCGTACTGATCTCGACCGCGATCGTCGGGTTTCTGTTCCATTTCCTGACCCGCGCGCTTGGCGTCGAAGTGCCTCTGTCATGGTGCTTCGTGTTCGGCGCACTCATCAGCCCGACCGATCCCGTCGCCGTGATGGGCGTGATGAAGCGGGCCTCCGTGCCGGAAACGCTGCAAGCCACGGTTGCAGGCGAAAGCCTGTTCAACGACGGTGTGGGCGTTGTCGTTTTCTCCATCCTGCTTGCCATCGCGATGGGAACGGAACCTTTCAGCCTGGCGGGAGCAACGCTCGATTTCCTGCACGAAGCAGGTGGCGGCGCCTTGCTCGGCCTTGTGTCGGGCTGGATCGCCTATCGCATGATGCGCTCGATCGACGAATACAACATCGAGGTTCTCATCAGCCTCGCCGTGGTGATGGGCGGCTACAGCCTCGCAATGGCGCTTCATGTCAGCGGCCCGGTGGCAATGGCCGTGGCGGGCATCATCATCGGCAATCAGGGCGTTGCCTATGCCATGAGCGACACGACGCAGGACTACCTCATCAAGTTCTGGGCGCTGGTCGACGAGATGCTCAACGCCGTGCTGTTCCTGCTGATCGGGCTGGAAGTCATCATCCTCGCGCTGGAAGCGCGCTACGTCCTGGCTGGCTTCGGCGCGATCCTCATTGCTCTGGCGGCACGGATCATCTCGGTCGGGCTGCCGCTTCGCGCCATGCGAGGGATGATCGATATGGGGCCGCTCGCGCTTCCCACCTTGGTGTGGGGCGGTCTGCGCGGCGGCATATCCGTCGCACTTGCGCTATCCCTGCCCGAAAGCGAGATCCGCGCCGAACTTCTGGTTGCAACCTATGCTGTGGTGCTGTTCGCAGTCGTCGTACAGGGCGGCACCATCGGCAACCTGATCGAGCGGATCAAGGCGCGGCAGATGCTCGACACGGAGATCTCGAATTTATGAGTACCGATCCGCAAACTGTTGACCTGACGACAGCGGGGACTGACGAAGCGAATCCCCTGCCCGTCGGCCTTTCGGACCGTATCCCGAAAGACGCCGTCATGCGCCGGGTTCGCGTGCTCTTGCGGTTTATCCGGATGAAGCTCGGCAAGGCGATCCTTCTGCCGCAACTGGGCTCGACCGAAGCCCGGGAACTGCGCCACGCGGTCGATCACGATGGCGAACTCACGACAGGCTACATGCTGATGTGCGCGCTGTCCGCAGGCATCGCCACGCTGGGCCTGCTGCAATCCTCCACCGCTGTCGTGATCGGCGCCATGCTTATCTCGCCGCTGATGAGTCCGATTGCTGCCCTGGGCTTCGGCTTTGCCTCGATCGACGGTCACCGGATCAAGAAAGCCGTCCGGGTCGTCGCCATCGGTGCGGCTATCGGCATGCTGACGGCGGTGCTGCTGACGTGGATATCCCCGATCCGCAACGCCACGCCTGAAATCCTCGCGCGCACCGAGCCGACACTTCTCGACCTTGCAGTCGCGTTGTTTTCGGGAATTGCCGGAGGGTATGCGACCGTGATCGGCAAGGGCGGTACGGCCATCGGCGTGGCGATCGCGACTGCCCTGATGCCGCCGCTGGCAGTCGTGGGCTATGGACTCGGCGTCTTGCAGGTGCAGTTCGCGCTCGGCGCGCTGCTGCTGTTCCTCACCAACCTCGCGGCGATTACCCTCAGCTTTGCGATAATTGCCCGGCTGAGCGGAGCGGCGCGACCGCTGTTCGCCGTGGAATGGAAGCCGCGCTACGTTGCAATCATCGGCGCTGCCTTCCTCGTGCTCGCCGTTCCCCTGACGATGACCCTGTCACGCCTGTCCAGGGAAGCGACCATGCGCATGGCTGCGAAGTCGGCCATCGTCGAGGCCTGCGGCGGCAAGAAGGCCGACATTGCCCAGCTTGAGGTCAACTGGCCGCTTTTCGGTGATCCTTCGGTAGACGCTCTTGTCGTGGCCCCAACCTATTCACCGAATGCCGAAGCTCTGGCGACGAAGCAGATTTCGGCGAGAATGGGGGCCACCGTTCTCGTCAATCTGCAGCAGCTTCAGGCTGCCGACTTCCAGTCCCAGACGAAGGCCATGGTCGATGCCGCGATGGAGCGCACGGCGGCAGGCATTGCGGCTGACGTGCCGCCCTACGACCGCATCAGGGCGAGCATCGGGCTGCCGACGCACGGCATCTGGGCCAACCGGGCAGAGCGGCGGCTCTATGTCGAACCGATCCCGGCGCCAGGCTGGAAACTTGTCGACTATGCCGAGGTGGAGAACTCGGTGAATGCCGAAAAGAGCGCGTGGAATGTCCGCATCCTCCCGCCAGCGCAGGAGCAACTCCGGGTCTTGCTGAAAGCGGGCAAAGAGGCCGACGATACGGCGATCTCTCCCGAAACCGCGGTCTGGGCACTCAAGCGCTGGGGGCTGGGTTCGGTTTCCGTTAAGGCTCCTGCAGGCGCAGAAACCGACGCGCTGGTCGCCAGGCTCAAGCAGGCTGGCTTGACGGCAACGGTCGACAGCGAGGATCTGCCGACTCCTCGCGAGGGGCAAAGCCTGATCGCGACAATCCGCGTCTATGGAAAGAGCCCGACCGAGCGAGCCGAAGAAGCCCGAAAGGCGGCAGAGGCAAAAGCGGCGGCGGAAAAGGCCGCTACCGAGGATTCGGATGCGAAAGCGCCCTAGCAGCGATTGCCGAATCCTACCTGCGACCAGTGGCGAGGCGCGCTGACTTCGCCTGATCCCAATCGGAAAGGCTGCCACTCTGCGGCACGGGCGGCGCAAAAACCTTCCTGGGCCTCGCCGACGGCAAGGTTCGAACCAGATCGAAGGCGCTGGTATAGTCGTCGAACTGTTCGCCGACTTCGTGGGCATCGAGCCCGAAGGCGTCCAGACTGTATCGATGCGGATGGCGATGCAGTTCACGCCCCGAACTGGCCATGTAGCGAGTCATGGCCGGCAGAGCAGGCTCTATATCCTTGTCGAGGAAGTGGTAGATGTTTCGCATGACACCCTGCCAGTCCCGCTCCATGTCCGAATAGCTGACGTCGATGCGTCGCCGCTGGGGAATGGACTTGCGCGCGGCGCGCATTCTTCCGATCTGCAAGTCGGTCTTGCGCAGCCATTCGCGCCCGATGGCGGCAGGGTCGACACGGTCGGAATGGATGATCGTCTGGTTCCACACCAGCGAACACGAACTGCCGACCACGGCGCGCGGCTCGCGATGCGTGAAAATGATCCGTGCATCGGGAAACACGGCAAGCAAAGCTGGCAAGTCCAGCATGTGCTGCGGGGTCTTGAGGACCCACGGTCGGGAATCGTCCTCGCCGCGCGCCCAGCCGATCAGGCGCAGCAGCATGGCCATGGTGCGATAGGCTGGCGTGGCGTCCTGCCCCTCGGCCCACCGACCGTAGGAAGGCACTTGCCACTGTGCTTCGTGCTTCATGCCCCAGATCGAGCGGACGAGCAGACCCAGTTCCTCTTCGGGTTCGAACGGTCCCGAAGGGTGGATAACGGCGGTACTCGGATTGAAGGCATGGACAGCGCCCATCGCCAGACGCGCCACGATCCAGCGCCGGTCCCTGGAACCCGGCTTGAATCCGGGCGCGGGGACCGGATTGATCGTCTCGAACGAGCGCATATGCGCGAAACGCGTGTCGGACGCGATAAGGCGGTGAAGCCGCGTCGTGCCAGAACGCATGGGGCCAACGACTACGACCGGACGCTTCAGCGACCGGCTCGCGATTGCCGGGTTCTCGCCAAGGATCGCCTGCATGAACAGACGATCCTTCAGCACCTTTCGTAGCTGACCTTCCGCCGCAAACAGGCCAAGTTCGTTCAGCCCTGCCTCTTCTCGCAACGCATCGAGAAGCTGCTTCAAAGGCGCCCTGAACCACGGGTCGCCGAAATCATCGAGTCCGGTTTGCCTGCACAGTCGGTCGAGAATTGCCTCGCGATCAAGTTGAGGCACACGCGAAGCGCGCGTGCGCCAGGTGGCGCGCAGGGAGACATTGGCCACGGAAACCAGGCGCGAACGTTTCGAAAGCTGTGCGGTTGCGATCATTCGCCTCCCGAAAGCCCTGACGAGCCCTGATTGTTCCTGACCGGGGCGCACATGGCAAGGCCGGGTTCGGACTAGATCCCGTAGAACAGCACCAGAAGGACCGATAGGGACACGACCATGATCCCCACCAAGGGCACACCCGAGCGAATGTAGTCGGCGAAGGAATAATCGCCTTCGGTAAGGATCATCATGTTCGTCTGGTAGGCGACCGGCGTCGCGTAACACAGGTTGCACCCGAACAGCACCGCAAGCACGAGCGGCTCTGCAGGCAGCCCCAGCGTGCCAGCGAGATTGAAGGCAATTGGCGTGCCGACTGCCGCCGCGGTCGTGTTCGACGCAAAGTTCGTCAGAATGGTCACGAACAGCATGATGCAGGCCAGTACGGCCTCCGCAGGCAGATATTGCAGGCCACTGGCCAGCAGCAGGCCGAGCCATTCCGCCGCGCCGGATTCGAGCACGAACCGGCCCAGTGCGATAGAGGCCGCGACAAGCACGATTACCTTGGCCGACAAGGCCCGGCCAACACGGTCGAAGCGAACGCATCCGGTAGCGAACATCAGGATCGCGCCAGCCAGCGAGGAAATGGCGATGGGCACGAGGCCGACACTCGCGAGGCCGACTGAGCCAGCCATGATCGCCAGCGCCAGACGCGCCTTCGCAGTCCGCGGCATTTCCGTACCGCCCTCGAGCATGAGCAGGCCGTCGTTTGCGGCGATCATCCGAAGATCATCGGGAAGCCCCATCATCAGCAGCACGTCGCCTTCCGCGACCCGCGCATCGGGGCTGCGCTCTCGCGTTTCGCCGATGGGCTGGCGCGCCTGATGCACACCGAGAATGGCAACGCCTTCAAGGCCGGCCGTCTGCGGCGTGAGCCCGATCAGACGGCTATCGGGCGCAACGAGCAGTTCGGCGATCAGCAGGTCCTCGCCCAGTCGCGACGACGTGTTGCGGAGCCGCTCGATCAGCCAGGCCGGCGCCAGGGTCGCGCCAAGCTTGCGGGCGGCTTCCTGCAGATCGCCCAGCGGACCTTCCAGCCAGATGCGCCTTTCGACATTGCCGCGCGAACTGGAGGGGAGCCTTGCCACGATGCCGTCAGGCATCATGCCGCGAACTTCCTCGATCGTCTTTCCGACAATCGACGAAGCCGGATCGATGCGCAGCTTGGCCAGAAAAGTGCGGTGATCGGGCGCGATCGCCGATGTGTTGTCGGGCAGCAGCTTGGGCATAACCAGCCACATGTATGGCAGGGCCACCAGCGCCGCGATCAGCACGATCGGCGTAAAATGAAATACGCCGATCGGCTTCATGCCAAGGTCGTTGGCAATAGAGACAACCAGCAGATTGGTTGACGTGCCGATGGTTGTCGCCATGCCGCCGATCAGGATCGCAGCATTGACGGGTATCAGGGTCTTCGATGCCGCCATGCCTCCGCTCAGCGCCAGTTGCGTCATGATCGGAATCATCAGGACAAGCACCGGCGTGTCGTTGATGAACATCGACAGGAACAGGCAGGCAGTCAGCGTGACGAGCAAGCCGATCTGCCTGTTGAACAGCCAGATACGATTGAGTGCGCGGGCCGCCGGATCGAGCGCGCCTGTCACCACAAGCCCGCGCCCGAGGATCATCAGCGAGCAGATCGTCACCAGCGCGTAGTGCCCGAACCCCTCGAAGGCGAGGCGCAGGCCGTAATACTTGTCCATCTCGGGCAGCGGCGCGACGTAGAGGCCCAGTGCAATCGCCGCGACCGTGAGCAGCGAGATGATCTCGACCCGCAGCTTTCCGTTCGCAAAGGCGTAGAACATCGCCATCGCCAGAACCATCGCGCCGATGGCGTGCGGACTTGGCGCAATCATCTGCATGGGGCTTTGCCTGTTCCCGCGTCAGCCATGGGTCGTGCCGCCTGCCTCGCCGCCGCCAGTGGGTGGAGCGGAGCGCGTGCGCGGAGCACGTTCCGTCCACTCGACCCGGTAAAGGTCGAAGCGCCTGTCGCGCAGGTTCTGCACGGCTCCGGCCTGCCGACTGGTCAGCAAGTCGTCGAGCGACAGGTCCGCGATGGCAATCGTTTCCGTATTGGGTGCCGTATCCGCCGCAACCCCGTCGCGCGCGAAGGGGAAGTCCGATGGCGTCAGGATCGCGCTTTCCGCATAGTGGACGTCCATGTTCTCGACGTTAGGCAGGTTGCCGACCACTCCCGAAGTCACGACGTAGCACTGGTTCTCCACCGCCCTCGCCTGACAGCAATACCGCACCCGCAGATAGCCGCGCCGCTCATCGGTGCAGAACGGCACGAACAGCATCATCGCGCCCTGGTTGACCAGATGGCGCGCCAGTTCGGGAAACTCGCTGTCGTAACAGATCATCACCCCGATCGGCCCACAATCGGTCGGTATCACGCTCGCGCCATAGCCGCCCTGGATATTCCACCAGCGACGCTCGGACGGCGTGGGATGCAGCTTTTCCTGACGGTGGGTCGAACCGTCGCGCAGAAAGATATAGCTGATGTTGCGGATTTCGCCCTTGGCGACGCGGGTGGGATGCGATCCGCCAATGATGTTGATGTTATAGCTGACCGCCATGCGCTCCATGAACTTGCAGAAGCGCTCGGTATAGTTCGCCACCTTGTCGATGGCTTCGACAGGGCCGAGCTTCTTCTCCTCGATGGACAGCAGCTCGAGCGTGAACAGTTCTGGAAAGAGCACGAAATCCGCGCTGTAATCGGCCGCCACGTCGATCCAGTATTCGACCTGCGCCTCGAACTCGTCGATGGTGGCGATGCGGCGCATCTGGAACTGCACGGTCGCCACGCGGACCGAGGACGGAAGCCGCTCCTTGAAGCCTGCGATCTTCTTGCCGGTGTCGCGCGGTGCGATGGGGTTGGTCCAGAACATCAGCACGGCATTGCCGCCCGATTCCTTGTCGGTCGGGATATAATCGGGGAGGATGCCGCGCGGCTCGTACCCCTCGTTGAGCTGAAAGCTGATGACCGTGTCCTTGACCTTGTGATCCAGAACGGCCTGCAGATAGTCTTCGGGCGTCGGATAGGCGCGCTTGCGCCGAGAAAAGCCGGGCATGCGGCCCGCAAAGGCAATGCCCTTGAGTTCCAGTTCCTGACAGAGTTCCTTGCGCTTGCGATAGAGCCGCTGGCCGATGCGCAACCGCCGATAGCCGGGATCGACGACCACTTCGAAGCCGTAGAGTACGTCACCGCCATCGGCAGGCGGGCGCCCATAACCACCCGCGCTGATCTCCTCCCAGTCGTGCGGCGCGAAGGCCTGTTCCTCGGTCAGCACCATCGTCGCGCAGTGGCCGACGATAGTGCCCTCGTACTCGGCGACGAACTGACCTTCGGGAAAATTGTTGATCTGCCCCCTTATCTCGGCCCGCGTGAACGCATCGCCGCGACCGTAAACCTTGACCGAAAGCCGCGCGATAGCGGGCGCGTCACCGGCTTTTGCGGGACGGATCAGGAGCTTCGCCTTGCTGGCCGGAATTTTGGGAGAAGAAACTTTAGCCATGAAGGCTATGTAAGCCGCGCGCGAAATCAGTCCAGCTTTGCCGTTGCAGCTTCGCTTCAGGAACTGTATGTTCCTTAAATGTTCTCATCGATTCTGAGGTAAAGGGGATGATCCACGAAGGTGGCTGCCAATGCGGTGCAGTGCGATATGCGATTGAAGACGGCGCCTACCGTACCGCTCTTTGTCACTGCCGTGACTGTCAGAAGAGCGCCGGTGCGCCCTTTGTCAGCTGGACTGCGGTTCCTGGGGAGCGTTTCCGGATCACAAGGGGTGAGCCTGTCACGCACAATTCGTCCGGTGCTTCGATGCGCAGTTTCTGCGGCACTTGCGGCACTGGCCTCTGGTTCATCAACGAGGAGATGCTGCCGGGCATAGTCGACATCCAAACCGCGACGTTCGACGATCCTGACTCCTTTCCAGCGCAGAAACAGGTGCAAGTCGCAGAGCGCATTGGATGGATGGCAACAGCACACGATTTGCCCTCGTTCGATCGCTTTGGCGGATAAATTTCGCCAGACCGGGAAACATTTGGCCGCGGTCTCGTTGATAGGGGCAGAGGAACCCTATTATGTCAGCTGTTGTTTTTGCCCTTGCCTTGTTCGGATGTTCTGACGACGCATCCTATTGCGAACGCCTTTCCGACAAGGCGCAGCAGTTCGAATCGCGCGTGCAATGCGAGATGGCGATCGATGCGGCCTTCGAAACCGATCTGGTCAAGCGCGCAGACTATCCGACAGTCATCGGCAAATGCATGAATCAGGGCCATTGGGCCAGCCTCGGCAACAAGCCCGTCGATCTTTCCGAGCCCGTTATCCGCGTCGCGGCGCGGGCGCTCCGCACGGAAAGCTGACCGGCTGTCAGCCCCTGCCGCGATAGGACGCAACGCCCTGATCCGGCACCCAGAGTCCTTCCGGCACAGCGCCCGATTGCCAGAAAACGTCGATGGGAATGCCGCCGCGCGGATACCAGTATCCGCCAATTCTCAACCAGCGCGGGGCCATCTCTTCGAACAGGCGCTGACCGATGCCGACCGTCACGTCCTCGTGAAACCCGGCATGGTTGCGGAACGATCCGAGAAAAAGCTTCAGGCTCTTCGATTCCACGATCATCTCACCCGGCGAATAGTCGATCACGAGATGCGCGAAATCGGGCTGGCCGGTTACCGGGCAGAGCGAGGTGAATTCAGGTGCTGCGAACCGCACGAGATAGAGCGAGCCAGCCCGCGGATTCGGCACATAGTCGAGCACCGCTTCTTCCGGACTGGCCGGAAGCGCGCTGGTTTGCCCAAGGTGGATCGGTCTGGCTGGCTCGTCGCTCATCGGGAAAGTCCATGCCCGCGCCGGTCGCACTAGACAAGACCGTCATTCTCGCCAAACTGCCGCAAATGGCCGACAAGTCCCGCAAAGATAGCGATCCGCCGATTGGCACTGGCACGAGGCTCGTTTCTGCCGGTCGCCGCGCGGAATGGACCGGCCCTGTCGTCAACCCTCCGGTCTGGCGAGCGAGCACGCACCTCTACGAGGACATGACCGCCCATCGCGAAGGCCCTCGTCACAACGAGGATGGACGCTTCTTCTATGGCAGGCGCGGCGCGCCGACCCAGTGGGCCCTGGCCGAGGCCCTGACCCAGCTCGAACCGGGCGCGGCCGGAACGGTGCTCTACCCTTCAGGTGTTGCCGCCATTGCCGGAGCCCTGCTCGCTGTCCTGCGCCCCGGCGACGTCCTGATGATGGCCGACAACGCCTACGATCCGAGCCGGGCAATGGGCCGGGGGCTGCTCGCCGATTTCGGCATCGAGACACGCTTCTTCGATCCGCGGGACCTATCCGCGTTCGAGGCCTCGTGTTGCGAGCGGACCAGGGCTGTGCTGCTCGAATGCCCCGGCAGCCTGACCATGGAAATGTGCGACGTGCCGGGGCTCGCCCGCGCCGCGCGCAAGCGCGGCATCGTCTCCCTGCTCGACAACACCTGGGCCAGTTCACTCGGCTTCCCTGCCCTGGCACGCGGTGTGGATATTGTCGTGTCGGCCCTGACCAAACACGTCGGAGGTCATTCGGACCTGATGATGGGCGCGGCCAGCGCCGGACCGAAGTTCTATCCGGTGCTCAGAAAAAGGGCGCAAAATCTTGGAATCGTTGTTTCTCCCGACGATGCGTCCCTCGCCCTGCGCGGCCTGAGAACGCTTCAGGTCCGGCTTGATCGTGAAACCTCTAGTGCACTTGAGGTTTCAGAATTTTTAGCGGGGAGGTCCGAAGTCGCTCTCGTCATGTGCCCGATGCTGCCGGGATCGCCAGGTCATCATATCTGGACCCGTGACTTCACCGGCGGCTGCGGGCTGTTCAGTTTTGTCTTTCGTGGTGGCACCGCGCAGAGCCGGGACGCATTTATTGACGCGCTGGAACTGTTCGGGATCGGCTACAGCTGGGGCGGCTTCGAGAGCCTTGCCGTGCCCGTCGACCCTGCCCCGCTCCGCTCGACGATGCAGTGGCCGCCCGAAGGTCTTGCCCGCAAGGACCGCTTCGGCGTGCGTCTGTCGATCGGACTGGAAGACCCGGCCGACCTGATCCGGGACATCGAACAGGCTCTGAACAGGATGACTGCCGAATGACCGTGTCAGCCTCCCCTCCGACAGACTTACCCTCCGAAAGCGCTTCGCCCATAGCCACCACGACGCCTGTGTCGGCTCCGAGCACCGAGGTCGCCGACGAGCCCGTCAAGGGAGCGGAAGGCATCAAGGACGCGGTATCGGAGAAGAGCAAGACCGCAGGTTCGATTGTCGAGACCATCGACAGCTTTGCCCTGCAGGCCGGATCGTTCCGGCTCTCGGCCTGGGACGTCCTGATCGTCGGCTTGGTAATTGTCGGCGTCTTCGCCTTCGCCAAGATCGGAAGTCGGGCAGCGCACAGCGCACTCTCGCGCGCCACGCGACTCGATCAGGCACAGCAGGTGCTGTTCGAAAAGCTGCTCACGCTTGCGATCTGGGTGGTCTCAATCCTCATCGGCATCGACATTCTTGGCATCGACCTGACGGCGCTTGCCGTATTCTCCGGTGCCTTTGGCCTCGCCATCGGTTTCGGCCTGCAGAAGACCTTCGGCAACCTGATAGCGGGGATCATCCTGCTGATGGACAAGTCGATCAAGCCGGGCGACGTCATCGCCATTGCCGATCAGGCTGGGAACGAGACTTTCGGCCAGATCCGCAAGATCGGCATCCGCGCCGTTTCGGTCACGACTCGCGACCAGCGCGAATACCTCATTCCGAACGAGAATCTGATGATAAATCAGGTTGAGAACTGGTCCTATTCGTCCCGCAACGTGCGCATGCAGGTCGAAGTCGGCGTCTCCTACGAGGCCGACCTCGACCGGGCCGAAGAGCTGATGCTTGAAGCCGCGCGCTCGGCCAAGCGCGTGCTGGAAACGCCGCCACCGACGGTCTGGCTCAAGGAATATGGCGACAGCTCGGTCAACTTCACCATCCATTGCTGGATCATGGATCCGGAGGAAGGCGTGGGCAATGTGCGCTCTGACGTCCTCAAGAAACTCTGGTGGCTGCTCAAGGAAAACAACATCGAAATTCCGTTCCCGCAGCGCGACCTGAATCTGAAGGGCAACGAGGAATTCAAGCAGTTGATCGAGGTGCTCCGAGGCTCCTCCGACGCGAGCCGATGATGTGGAATTTCACGCCCTTTCAACCGTGCTGATTCCGCTTTCCGGCACTGAAAAACCAGCGTAATAGGCGTCCGGCACATCTAGGACGCATCCCATGAAAACAAGGCGCTTTATTGCCGTCGCTCTTACCGGGGGGCGCTATTTTCCGTGGCTATTCCGCTCGTAGCTCAGCAGAAACCGGCATCGGGTCCCGTCGCGCGATACGACATGCGCGCAGGCACCGTTTCAGGCATGGGCGGCATGGGAGGTGGCGGCATGGGAGCCGCGATGGGCATGATGTTCGGGGGAGGCGGCAACAAGGCCCAGCACGAACTCTACTTGCGCATTGGTTCCACCCAAGGCCCGACCAAAGGCAACCCCAAGGCCGACCATTTCATGCCGCCAAACGCCAAGCTCGGCAAATCGGTCGCGCTCGTGACTCCGCGCGAGGAAAAGGCGCCTGACATGCTGCCCGAAAAGCCGAAGGGCCGCTTGCTGATCTTCTGGGGCTGCGGCGAACATGTCGGCAAGGGCCAGCCGATCGTCATCGACTTCGCCAGGGTTGCGGCCGGACAGGTTCCACCCGGCCTGTGGAACAGCGCGGTCATTCGCGACTGGGGACCGAATGCACAGAACAGCCGCACTTTCGCGCGCTGGCCCGCTGAGGACGGCAAATATGTGAAGGCGGACAGCTCGCTTCCCGGCCCCCACCGCATCGCGTCCAACTACGCGCCGGAAATCAGCTTCACGCTGACCAAGGACTTCATGGCGCCGCTTTCGGTGCGCACCGGATCGCTGCCAAGCGGCGCGACCCGCACCAACTGGACGGGCATTCCGGACGCCACGGGCTATCTGGTCGGACTGTTCGGCGGCAAACAGGGGCCGAACGGCGAAATGGGCGACATGGTCATGTGGACCAGCAGCGCCACTCGCCAGTTCGGTGGCGGCCTGGCCGACTGGCTCTCGCCCGGTCAGGTTGCGGGCCTCATCAAGGACAGGACTGTCCTGCCGCCAGCGACCACCAGTTGCGCCATCCCGGTCGAGGTCAACAAGGCCGCGCCGGATTTCAAGGTCGGAACGCTCACGGCCTTCGGGCCTGAAGAAGATTTCTCCTATCCGCCGCGGCCAGCGACCGGACCGTGGAATCTGCAATGGACCGCGCGCGTGCGTCACCGCTCGACCACCAGCTGGATGAACATGCAGGGCATGTCGATGGGCGCGAACCAGGGCGCAAGCCAGTCCAATCCCGAATGCAAGAAGAGGGGCGGATTGGGCGGTATGCTTGGCGGTGCGCTTGGCGGAGGTGGCAACGGTTGCTGAGCTGAGAGCCAAAATTTAATGCGATCTATTCGCATTAGCGTTGACATAATCGCGAATCAGTCTCAATAGCACCCTCACAATTTCGAGGGGACTTCTGCATGACCGATATTCGTCAACCCGCCGCTGGCGGGAATGCCTCTTTGCGGCCTGCCGCCAAGCAGGGAACGATACTCGCCGGCGCGCTCGCGGCTGCGTTTCTGCCTGCTGTGGCTTGGGCGGATGAAGCTGCTGACGAGAACTCGCGTCGCTCGGACATAATCGTCGAGGGGCAGCGGGCTGGCGATGCGAACCCGAATGCCGACCCCGAGGCTCCCTACAAGGTCAACCGTTCGTCGGATTCCCGGTTTACGGAAGAAGTGCGTGACACACCCAAGTCCATCACCATCATTCCCAAGGAGGTGATCGAGGACGTTGGCGCGACAAGTTTCCGCGATCTGGCGCGCACGACGCCCGGCGTGACGCTGGGCACCGGCGAAGGGGGCAACGCATTCGGCGACCGCATCTTCATCCGCGGCTTCGAGGCGCGTAACGATATCTACATCGACGGCCAGCGCGATCCCGGCGTCTCCAGCCGCGAGGTCTTCGCCATCGAACAGGTCGAAATCGTCAAGGGGCCGTCAAGCGCCTTCATGGGTCGCGGCACGACCGGCGGCTCGGTCGGCCTGCAATCCAAGCGAGCGCAGACCGGCAACGATTTCCTCGTCGCCGAAGCTGGAGTCGGAACCGAAAAATTCCGACGCGGCACGATCGACGCCAATTATGAACTGGCGAGCGGTCTCGCGCTGCGTGTCAACGCGCTCTACCATTCGGCTGACGTTCCCGGCCGCGATTACGTCGATTCCGAAAGGTACGGCGTCGCGGGCGCACTCGGCTGGCGCGCGACCGATAGTCTCTCTTTCGCGCTCGACTACTACCATTTCCGGGCGGACGGCATGAGCGACTTTGGCCAGCCGTTCGACCCGGCTACGGGCGAGCCCTATGCCGTCAATCCCGACAATTTCTACGGCGCGGTCGGGCGCGATTTCCTTGAGAACGAGGCCGATGTCGGCACTTTCGCGGTGCAGTGGGATCCGGTCGAGGCGCTCTCGCTGCGCAGCCAGACCCGCTATGGCGAGGTTGACAATCGTTACGTCGTAAGCGTGCCGCGAACGCCTCGCGTTGTTTCCAGCGATCCGGCAGAAAACGCCACAGATCTGGCCGCCGGCTTCACACCCGGACAGTTGGTCGTCGACACCGGTTCGCCGCAGCGCAACGCGACAACTGAATATGTCGGCAACATCACCACGGTTTCAGCCTCGCTCGATACTGGCGGCATCGCGCACACGCTCGTCTTCGGCGGAGAATTCAGCCGCGAAACCGTTACCAATCGCCGTTATGCCTTCCCCGCCTTTGTCGAAAACGAGGCCGGCACGCAGATCGGAACGCCGAGCGGGTTCACCCGCGACCTGTTCGATCCAGACCCGGTGCTTGGATTCCGCATTCCAGCCGTGCTCGATACGAACGCCACGCCTGCGGTTACGCGAGTGGAAAGCTGGTCGTTGTTCGCCATCGACACGATCAAGTTCTCGCCGCAGCTCGAACTTTTGCTCGGTGGCCGTTTCGATACATTCGAAATCGTATCGACCGGCGAATCGCGCGGTACGCCTTTCGCGGCCCGAGCCAACTTCGACTTCTTCAACGGCCAGGCGAGCCTGCTCTACAAGCCGGTCGAAGCGGTGAGCCTCTACGCCAGCTACGCCACCAGCTCGAACCCGAGCGGCGAGCAGCTCGATTCCAGTAGCCCGACTTATGGCGGCCTCGTCGGGGTCGAAAGCCTCGAGCCGGAGCGCAACAAGGCTTACGAGATCGGCGCCAAGTGGGAACTTGCCGACGGACATCTGCTGCTCACCGCCGCCGCCTTCCGCATCGACAAGACCAATGCGCGCGAAAACCTCGGCGGCGGCGTCTATGCCAATGTCGGCAAGCAGCGCAGCGAAGGGTTCGAGTTCGGCGTGAACGGCAACGTGACCTCGCGCTGGTCGATCTATGGCGGCTACACATATCTCGACGCCAGGGTTGAGGCGAGCGAGGCCAACCCTGATAGCGTGGGCCGACGCTTCGCCAACGTGCCCCGGCATTCCTTCTCGCTGCTGTCGAGCTACGCCCTCACCGACCAGTTCACTGTCGGCGCTCAGGCCTTTTATCGCAGCCGGATCTACGGCGGCACGGCAGAAGCGAACGACAACTCCGTACCCGGTTACTGGAAGTTCGACGCCGTCGTCCGCTATCGTCCGAGCGAGTCCATCGAAATTCGCGCCAACGTGCTGAACCTGTTCGACAAGCGCTATTACGATGCGATCTATCGCTCGGGCTCACCCTTCAGCTATGTCGCGCCCGGACGCTCGGCGACGCTGAGTGTCAGCTTCACCATGTAACGGAGCCTGCAAATGCTGGTCGCAATTCCCGATGTCCTGAGCAGCGAGCAAGCTGCGGCCCTGCGCAGCGAAGTGGCGGCGGCTGACTGGATTGACGGCAATGCGACCAGCGGCAGCGGCTCGGCCAGCGTCAAGCGCAACCGTCAGCTTCCCGAAGACTCGCCCGCGACCCGCGCAGCACAGGACAAGGTTACGGCGGCGCTGATGGCAAATGCCGCGTTTCTGTCAGCCGCCCTGCCCCACTCGGTGTTTCCTCCGCTGTTCAACCGCTATGGCCCCGGCGAAGAGTTCGGCCTTCATGTCGACAATGCGATCCGCTTCCATTCCGGCAGCGGCGCCCGCATTCGCACAGACCTGTCCTGCACCCTGTTCCTCACCGATCCCGCCGATTACGAGGGAGGAGAACTGGAAATCGAGGGCAGCTTCGGCATGGTCCGGCACAAGCTGCCAGCGGGCCATGCCCTGCTCTATCCCTCGACCAGCCTGCACCGGGTGACGCCCGTGACCTCCGGCGAGCGCATCTCCTGTTTCTTCTGGCTGCAATCGCTGGTGGCCGACAATGCCGCTCGCGAAATGCTCTATGACCTCGACCAGAGCGTTCAGGCGCTGAGCGCGGACCGAGGGAAGACGGACGCACAGGTGCTGCGGCTCACGGCGCTCTATCACAACCTTGTGCGACGCTGGTCGCAGGTCTAGCCCGCTCGGCAACACATGCGAGAGGAGTTGCCGCAATGACAGACTACAAGGCCATGTTCGACCTGACCGGAAAGGTCGCCATCGTTACCGGAGCGGGCGGACGGCCCGGAGGGATCGGACAGGCCTATGCCTCTGCCCTGGGCGCATTCGGCGCGAAAGTGGTCGCGGTGGACGTGAACGGCGATGGTGCAGCCAAGGCGGCAGAGGATCTCAAGGGCCAGGGAATCGACGCGATTGGCGTGCAGTGCGACGTTTCCGACGCTTCCTCCGTCACCGGGATGGTCGCACAGGCCAAGGCCGCGTTCGGCAAGGTCGATATTCTCGTCAACAACGCGGCGCTGATGCTGGAGGCAATCGGCCATCCGCTTTGCGCGATACCGCTCGCGGAATATGAGAAGATCATGGCGGTCAATGTAACCGGGCCGATCCTGTGCGCGCAGGCCGTTCTGCCCGGAATGCGCGAGGCGGGCTGGGGCCGGATCGTCAATCAGCTCTCCTCCGGCGCGTTCCCCGCGCAATCTGTCTATGGCGTGAGCAAGCTGGCGCTCCTTGGCGTGACCACGACGCTGGCGCAGGAAGCCGGTCGGTCCGGCATCACCGTGAATGCGATCGCACCGGGCGTCACTGATAGTGGCGCGGGTCTGACCTTGCGCGAAAACCCCTCGGAATATTCGAAAATGTGGGAAATGATGTGCCCGCTTTCCTATCGCGGCCAGCCGGATCAGTTGACCGGTGCCATGCTCTACCTGTGCTCGGAAGCTGGAAGCTGGACCACTGGTCAGGTCATCCACGTCGACGGCGGCGCGGTGATGATACCGTGAAGCACGGATTTCCGGGCGTCCGGTGGGCGGCCTAAAGCACATCTAACACCCGGTGCAGGAATTGTGGTTGGCATGTTGCGTCGCAACGGGCCATTTCGGTGCCATGGAAAACTCACCTGCAACAACAGGCACGGTCTATCTGGTCGGCGCCGGCCCCGGCGATCCCGACCTGCTGACCCTGCGCGCAGCGCGGCTGATCATGCAGGCCGGGCTGATCGTGCATGACGGTCTGGTGAGCGAAGATATCCTCGCCATGGCAGGGCCGAAAGCGCGCCTCGTCTCGGTAGCCAAGCGCCGCTCACGCCACACCATGGCGCAGCACGCGATCAATGACCTGCTGGTCGCCGAAGCCAGAGCCGGAAAGCAGGTCGTGCGCCTGAAGGGCGGCGATCCGTTCGTGTTCGGACGCGGCGGCGAAGAGGCAGAGGCGTGCCACGCTGCGGGCGTTCCTGTCGAGGTCGTGCCGGGTATCACCTCGGCGCTCGGAGCGGCAGCGGCAGCGCAGATTCCGCTCACCCACCGCGCCAGTGCATCCGTGGTCAGCTTCGTTGCCGGACAGTGCAAGGGACTGACGGAGCAGGACTGGTCGGGACTGGCTGGCAAAGGGCGAACGCTCGTCATCTACATGGGCCTCGCCAGCGCGCCGCTGATTGCCGAAAAGCTGATCGCCGACGGACTTTCTCCCGCCATGCCCGTCGCGGTGATCGAGAATGCCACGAGCAAGGCGATGCGCCTATTGCGAGCGCCGATTGCCCAGCTCGGCGAACTTGTAAATCGAGAGCGTGTGAAGAGCCCGGCGCTCATCATCGTCGGTGAAGTCGCGAGCGATGCGGAAGATGAACTGCACGCGCTCGCCATGGAGTACGCCCAATGAAGGTTTTGACGTGAAAATTCTGACCGGAAACGATCTGAAGAGCGGCGCTGTCGTCTGGTGGGACGGTGAAGCCTGGTCGAAATACGTCAATTCGGCTGCCGATGTGGGCGATCGCGGCGAGGCAATCATCGCCCGCGAGGAAGGCGCGCAGCGAGTTTTCGCCGCCTATGTGATCGACGGCGAACGCAATGCCGAAGGCGTGCGCCCGGCCCACATCAAGGAGCGTATCCGTGCGCTCGGCCCGACCGTGCGGCCCGACCTTACTCTCAAGCCCGGCGATGCAGATGCCGGCAACTGGGTGATCTGATGTACAAGTACGACCAATACGACCAGCAGATGGTGGACACGCGCGTCGCGGAGTTCCGCGATCAGGTGCGCCGCCGCATCGACGGCTCGCTGACCGAGGAACAGTTCCGTCCGCTGCGCCTGCAGAACGGCCTTTACCTGCAATTGCACGCCTACATGCTGCGCGTGGCAATCCCTTATGGCACGCTCAACTCGCAGCAGATGAAGCTCCTTGGCGACATTGCCGACAAGTACGACCGCGGGTACGGCCATTTCACCACGCGCCAGAACATCCAGTACAACTGGATCAAGCTGGCCGAGACGCCCGACCTGCTCGCCGAACTGGCGAGCGTCGAGATGCATGCGATCCAGACCAGCGGCAATTGCATCCGCAACATCTCGTCCGACCAGTATGCAGGCGCTGCGGCGGACGAGATCATCGATCCGCGTCCCTATGCCGAACTGCTGCGCCAGTGGTCGAGCTTCCACCCCGAATTCCTGACCTTGCCGCGCAAGTTCAAGATCGCCGTGATCGCCAGCGATACCGACCGCGCAGCCATGAAATTGCACGACATCGGCATCCAGATGGTGAGGAACGGCGCTGGCGAGATCGGCGCGCGGTTCTTTGTCGGCGGCGGCATGGGCCGCACGCCGATGATCGCGCCGATGATCCGCGACTTCGTGCCGATCGACCAGCTCATCACCTATTCGGAGGCCTGCCTGCGCGTCTACAACCGCTACGGCCGGCGCGACAACAAGTACAAGGCGCGCATCAAGATCCTCGTCCACGAGCTGGGCAAGGAGGAATACACGCGACAGGTCGAGGAAGAATTCGCGCACTTGCTCTCGCAGGGGATCGAACCGCCTCTGGCCGAGATCGAGCGCATCAAGACCTTCTTCACCGATCCGCCGTTCGAGGCAGGCGCGAGCGACAATCTCGATCTGTCCGACCCAGATTTCCGCCTCTGGGTGGAGCGCAATTGCCACGCCCACAAGCAGCCGGGCTACATGATCGCCACGGTCAGCCTGAAGCCGGTCGGCGGTATTCCCGGCGATGCCAGTTCAGACCAGATCCGGCTGATGGCACAGCTCGCGAAAGACTACAGCTTCGACGAACTGCGCGTCACCCACGCGCAGAACATCGTGTTTCCGCATGTCAGGAAGGCCGATCTCTACACCGTGTGGAAGGCTCTCGACCAGGCGGAACTCGGCATTGCCAACCTCGATACGCTGGGCGACATCATCGCCTGCCCCGGCCTCGACTATTGCAGCCTTGCCAATGCGCGCTCGATCCCCGTCGCGCAGAAGATCTCCGAACGCTTCGGCTCGGCGGAGAAGCAGGCCGAGATCGGCGAACTGAAACTCAAGATTTCGGGCTGCATCAATG
>JAGREN010000092.1 GCA_020446505.1 Novosphingobium sp.
CCTATCCTTCGGGGCGCATCCACATCGGCCACGTCCGCAATTATACGATGGGCGATGTGCTGGCGCGCTACAAGCGCATGCGCGGTCACGAAGTTCTGCACCCGATGGGCTGGGACGCATTCGGCATGCCGGCCGAGAACGCGGCAATGGAGAAGGGCGTCCATCCCGGCGGCTGGACTCGCGAGAACATCGCCAACATGAAGGCGCAGTTGAAGCGTCTCGGCTTCGCGCTCGACTGGAGCCGCGAGATCGCGACCTGCGAGCCGGATTATTACGGCCAGGAACAGGCGCTGTTCCTCGACCTCTATGAAGCGGGCCTTGTCTATCGCAAGGAATCGGCGGTCAACTGGGATCCGGTCGACCAGACGGTGTTGGCCAACGAGCAGGTGATCGACGGGCGAGGCTGGCGTTCGGGCGCGCTGGTCGAGAAGCGCAAGCTGTCGCAGTGGTTCCTCAAGATCACCGACTTCGCCGACGAATTGCTCGCTGGACTCGATAGCCTCGACAAGTGGCCCGAAAAGGTCCGCACGATGCAGGAGAACTGGATCGGCCGGTCGAAGGGCCTGCGCTGCATGTTCCGCTTCGTGGACAGCGATCATGGCATCGAGGTGTTCACCACGCGGCCCGATACCCTGTTCGGCGCAAGCTTCGTCGCCATCGCCGCCGATCATCCGGTGGCGCAGCACATGGCCGAGACAGTGCCGGCGCTTGCCACCTTTATCGCCGAATGCAAGCAGGGCGGCACGACTGCGGCAGAACTGGAAACCGCCGAGAAGCTGGGCTTCAACACAGGCCTTTCGGTCGAGCACCCGCTGAAGAAAGGTTGGCACCTGCCGGTCTATGTCGCGAATTTCGTGCTCATGGATTATGGCACCGGTGCAGTCTTCGGCTGCCCGGCGCATGACCAGCGCGACCTCGATTTCGCGCGCAAGTACGATCTTCCGGTAAGGCGCGTCGTTGCCGAAGGTGACGCGACTTCGCCCGATTTCAGGGGCAACGAAGCCTACACCGGTCCGGGCCGCATCGTGAATTCGGAATGGATGAACGGCCTGACCGTCGACGAGGCCAAGGCCGACGTCATCGCAAAGGCCGAACACGAACACTGGGGCGAGGGCGAGACTCAATACCGCCTGCGCGACTGGGGCGTTTCGCGCCAGCGTTACTGGGGAACGCCGATCCCCGTCATCCACTGCGACGGATGCGGCGTGGTTCCCGTGCCCAAGGACCAGCTTCCAGTGGTTCTGCCCGAAGATGTCGATTTTTCGGTGCCAGGTAATCCGCTCGACCGTCACGCGACATGGAAACACGTCGACTGCCCGAAATGCGGCAAGGCTGCGCGCCGTGAGACGGACACGCTCGATACTTTCGTCGACTCCTCGTGGTATTTCCTGCGCTTTGCCAGCCAGCCGGACGATGCGCCGTTCGATCCGGCAGTGATCGCGAAGTGGCTGCCTGTTGAGCAATACATCGGCGGCATCGAACATGCGATCCTGCACCTGCTCTACGCCCGGTTCTGGACGCGCGCGCTCGCCCGGATCGGCAAGATCGAAGTGGCGGAGCCTTTCGCCAGCCTGTTCACGCAGGGAATGGTCACGCACGAGACCTATTCGCGGCAGGAAGGCGGACGGGAAGTCTATTTCAGCCCCGGCGAGGTAGCCCGCGCAGCCGAAAGCGCCGTGCTGAAATCCGACGGCCAGCCGGTCGAGATCGGTCGCGTCATCAAGATGTCGAAGTCGAAGNNAGAAGAACGTGGTCGATCCCGACGAGATCGTCGCGACCTACGGCGCCGACGCGATTCGCTGGTTCATGCTGTCCGACTCTCCACCCGAGCGCGACCTGCCGTGGTCCGAAGCGGGCATCGAGGGATGCGGACGCTTCGTGCAGCGCCTGTGGCGGCTGTTCGGCCAGTACGATGCTTCGGCCAGCGGTGAGGACGTCGCGCTCGATCGCAAGCGCGACCAGACTGTCGCGGCCGTCGCCGACGACATCGAGGCGCTGTCGTTCAACAAGGCAGTAGCGCGCATATACGAACTGGCATCGGCCATCGAAAAGGCGCAGCCCAGCGCCAGCCGATCGGCGGCGATCCGGGCCTTGCTGCTCGTCGTCTCGCCGATGATGCCGCATATCGCCGAGGAAGCATGGCAGGTGATGGGGGCGGGCCTCGTTGCCGAAGCGGCCTGGCCCGAAGTCGATCCCGCATTGCTCGTCGAGGACGAAGTCACCATTGCGGTTCAGGTCAAAGGCAAGCTGCGCGATACGATCACGGCGGCCAAGGGCTTGCCCGAGGAAGACCTCAAGGCCCTCGCACTCGCCAGCGAAAAGGTGCAACGTTCGATCGACGGAGCGGAAATTCGCAAGGTGATCGTGGTGCCGGACAGACTGGTGAACATCGTCGCATGAGGAGCGCGGCGCTCCTCCTGCCCTTCCTGCTCGCTGCCTGCGGGCTCCAGCCGATGTATGCGGGCGGCGGCGACGGGCAGGTGGCGCGCGGCCTTGCTTCGGTGCAGGTGTCGGAAATCGAGGGGCGCGCCGGTTGGCTTGTGCGACACGCACTTAACGACCGTCTCGGAGCCAGCGGCACCAAACAGACGCCGCAGTATCGGCTCGACGTCAGGCTCGACGATCAGCTCGAAGGCTTTGCCTTGCTTTCCGACGATACTATCGGACGGGAGCGGCGCACGCTGCGCGCCCGATACCAGCTAGTCGATCTGACAAGTGGCAAGATCGTTCTCGACGACAGCGCCGCATCGGACGCAGGCATCGACGTGGTTTCGTCCGACTATGCCACGATCTCGGCAGAGCGGACCGCACTTGAGAACCTTGCGACCGATGTCGCAAACAGGATCGTTACCAGTGTTGCGCTCGAACTGCGCGGCAATGGCGCTGGCGCGCCGTGAAGGCCACCCAGAGGGATTTCGCACGCCTGGCCCCACAGGCTGCGCGTGATGCACAGCTGTTCTTCTTTTGCGGACCGGACGAGGCAGGCGCATGGGCCGCGCTTGAAACCATCGTTTCGATGCTGCCCGATCCGGGAGAACGCATCGAGCTATCCGGTGCCGACCTGAAACGTGATCCTGTGCGGCTGGGCGATGAGGCGCGGTCGAATTCGCTGTTCGGGGATGCACGCCACATCGCCGTTCGTGCCAGCGGGGAGGAAGCACACGACGCGCTTGAGGTCATGCTCTCGTCCGATGTCGAGGCTTGCCCGGTGCTGATTGTCGCGACCGGCGCCACCGACAAGTCACGCAGCGCCAAACTGATCGCCAATCGCCCCGATGCGCTCGTTGGCATGTTCTATCCGCCGGACCTGGCTTCCATAGCGCACACCATTCGTGGCCTGGGCGATGAGCTGGGATTGTCGATGGATACGGCGACGGCACAGCGGATAGCTGGCGGAGCCGGCCTCGACATCCGGCTCGCCCGATCTGAGGTGGAGAAGCTGGCGCTCTATCTCGATGCCGATCCGAAATCGCCCAGGCAACTGAGCCGTGAGGCGCTCGACGCCGTGGGCGCGGCGTCCGAGGACGACAGCTTCGCGCCGCTCGTCGACACGGTGCTGGGAGGCGATACGCGCAGTCTGGCGAGTGAGATCAGGCGATATCGGGAGCTTGGCATCAATCCCGTCGCGGTACTGCTTGCGATGGAGCGCCGTGCGGCACAACTCGCATCGCTCGCGGCCAAGCTCGGACCACGCGGGGACGTCGATTCGCTCGTTGAATCGGAAAAGAAGCGCGGGCGCCTGTTCTTCAAGGACGCCCCGGCCATCAAGTCGCAACTGGCCCGTTGGCGAGGCAGGCGCCTCGAGCGACTCGTCGATCGTCTGGCCGGACTTCATCACGCGCTTCTTTCGAACAGCGGGGATGCCGAATTATTGCTGGCGCAGGGCATGGCGGAGATTGCCCGTGCTGCATCTGCGAAATAGCAATGATCTGAAATTTCGAAAGATATCCCGATATCGAACAGTTTTTTGCTGCACGGGCGACAATTCCGGGCTTGGACTTCGATCTGCAATGACATAAGGATATATCCCTAGCCATTCCCACGGAGTGGTTGGAATGTCTTGCGGAGATATTCAGCGATGAATGCCCATGCCGCGATCAGTGAAACTCACGATGTCGGCACGGCATCCGGTTCGCTGGTTCTGGCTCCATCGCTCGAAAGACGCAGGCTGCAATGTTACCTGGCCCAGATCTGCGTCGATGCGGTGGTCGTGCTTGCCGGCTTCGCAATTGCCAGCTTCCTCTACACGGGCGGAGCATATCTTGCTCAGGACCTTGTGAGTGCTCAGATCATCCTGCCGATCTATCTCACGATTGCGCTCTATAACGGCACCTATTCCATTTCGACTCTCGGGAATGTGACCCAGGCGATAGGCCGCTCGCTCATTGCCGTGCTGATTTCGGCCCTGTTCGTGTCGCTTATCGCGTTTCTGACAAAATCCAGCGAGGATTTTTCCCGCTTCGGATTTCTGTCCGGAGTCGCCTTGAGTGCGGTGCTTCTGCTCTGGTGCCGGCTATCGATGCGGGCATTCGTACACTGGCGTTGCGGTCCGAATGTCCGAAACGACCTCATCATTCATGATGGCGGGCCGGAAGTGTCGTTTCCCGGAGTAATCGAGGTCTCGGCCCAGGCACTTGGCCTCAAGGCGGACCTTAACGATCCGGGCCTGCTCGACAGGGTCGGTAGCGTGCTGCGCAATATCGACCGCGTGGTGGTCAGTTGTCCGCTCGAACGACGTGCTGCGTGGGCGATGTTGCTCAAGGGGGCGAACATCGAAGGCGAAGTGCTCGACGAGCAGGTTCGCCAACTCGGCGCGCAGGGCGCCAGAGTTATCGGCAATCACGGAATGCTGCTCGTTTCGTCCGGCCCGCTCGGGCTGCGCGCACGGGCTATCAAGCGCATTTTCGACCTCGTATGTGCGGGTGGCGCAATCGTGGCGCTTTCACCGCTTCTGGCAATCGTCGCCTTGGCGATCAAGCTCGAGGACGGCGGGCCGGTGCTGTTCATCCAGCGGCGCGTTGGCCGTGCCAACCGCTTCTTCCAGATGTACAAGTTCCGCAGCATGTCGGTAAGTCAGTCGGACTCGGACGGCCTGGTTTCGGCATCGCGCGATGACCGGCGGGTTACTCGTGTCGGCGCCTTCATTCGCCGCACCAGCATCGACGAACTTCCGCAGCTGTTCAACGTCCTCAAGGGCGACATGAGCATCGTCGGACCGCGCCCGCACGCGCTCGGATCGCATGCCGGAGACAAGCTGTTCTGGGAAGTGGACCGCCGCTACTGGCACCGCCACAGCCTCAAGCCGGGATTGAGCGGACTGGCCCAGGTTCGCGGATTTCGCGGCGCGACCGAGAGCGAGCGGGATCTGCTCGACCGTCTCCACTCTGACCTGGAATATCTCGAGGGCTGGACCATTACCCGCGATATCTCGATCATCTTCCAGACCATCCGGGTTCTGTCACACGACAGGGCGTACTAGGTAGAGACGAAGCGGAGAGCGGATTTCCGGGAACACCGCCGTCGATAGTCACAAGACGGCGGCATCCCGGAACTGCATGTCACTCGTAGACGACACCGCCATCGATACGTCCAGCCGAGCTGGCGCTCGTATTGCCGCCAGATCCGTTGTCGAACCAGAATCGGACGCGGCCCTTGTTGTTGTCGTATTCTACCGGAATATAGAGATCCCTTGCCACGACGAACTGGCCGGCGTTCTGCGGTCCGACGGTCGTCTCGGCATAGATGACAGACTTGTCGTCATTGCCAATCCGGATCCGGATATTGTTGCTGTTGCCCTGTCCCGGTTCGATCTTCGCCCAGACCTCGACGATGCGGACCAGGGGCGGTAGCTGCACAGACGTTCCAGTCAGGCCGCTGCCTCCGGTCAATTGGGTGGCGGAAAAGAACGGGTTGATCGTATATCTCTTGCGGGTCCTGTGCTTGGTGTTGACGGCCAGACCTCCGCCGGTGATCGTCTTGGGGCCGAATACGTCGCAGCCACGCGCATAAGTCCGCGCGCCGCTTGTCGAGTCGGCAACGTCGGACGTGCTGCAGTCCTCATCGATCGTCAGCCGGCCGCCATTGCCTGCCCAGGAAATCGTATTGGCCCCATAATAGAACAGCGCGAGATCGATGAGGCATCCATTGGCAAAATGCAGGTGTGCGTTCTTGCCGCGTTGGCCATCGCCGGCTTCGCCGATCTGATAGGTGAACTTGCCTTCGCCAGTGCCATTGTCGAATGCGGAGTTCTCGAAGCGAACCGTCGTGTAGCCACCGATGATAGCGAGGTTCTTGTCCGCAGAGCCGGTATTGAAAAAGGAGCAGCCGCGCGCGATCACGGTCGTGCTGCCATAGTTCACATAGGCAAAAGCGTGATAGTTCCCGCGCAGTTCCATGCGCACGTCGCTGAAGGTTATCGGTGCGTTTGACAGGCTGGTGCCGCCGGCGGTCGCCTTCACCACATAGTGCGGGGTTGTATCTCCACTTTCCTGAAGTGCGATGATGGCTCCCCCTTGCATGAGGAAGTTGCCCCCACCGCCCGAACAGTTCGGTCCGTATTCAAGGAAATTCCCGAAAATCTGGTCGACATAGCAGCCGGTCCAGCCGACCGAGAACGCCTGAAGATTATTTATATAATTGACGTTCCTGCATTTTTTCACGACGCAGCCAATGAACCGATGCGTATCGGCATTATTGTTGCCGGCGGCGTGATAGACCATTTGCAGAAACCGGAATTCGCAGCGGGTAAAGACGAAACCGCTTTCCCAGCCTGGTCCGCTGATCTTGAAGCCATTGCATTTCGGGTCGATGTTGGCTGGACCGTTGTTGATGTTCGTAGGCGGATCGGCGTCCTGCCAGGTCGTACCCCCCGAGAAGCACAGGTCTTCGCAAACCATGCCCCACTGCGTGTTGTTCGCGCCATTGTCGTAGAACCAGGCCTCGCCGGTGAGCGCCGACGGATCCAGCCAGATAATCGAATTGCGCCATCCAGCCCCCTTGAGGACAAGGCTGGATCTGTGGAGGTAGACCGGGTCCGTCAGGACCGCATTTTCGGTCACACGGTAGACGCCTTCGGGGAAGTAGAGGCAACCCGTGCCCATCCGGTATCCGTAGAACAGCTCCGATCGTGAAACGAGCGCGGCGAGCGCGGCGCGGATCGCTGCCGTGTCGTCGGTAACGCCATCGCCCTTGGCGCCGAAATCCTTGACGCTCACCCAGTCATCGAGTTTCTCGGCTACCGTGCGTCCGGTGCCCTGGGGGCTGGATGCGCGATAACCGACCAGCTCGCCACCGGATCCTGCGTCGGTGGAGGCCAGTTTGGCGAAGCCGCCGATGGCGAGGGCGCGTGCCGCGAAATCCGCCCCGCTCATTGCGCGATCCTGTAGTCAACGGCGCCAGAGACAAGGGATATGTCGAGATACAGTTGCGCGCCGGCCTCCTGCTCTTCCCAGCACGGCTCGCAAACATTGGTGGTGTAGCGGCCCCAGGAAAATCCACCGACCGTAACAGGATGCTTCGTTGCTCCGCCATCGGTCGAGCGCATGATCTGCACGGTGCCCTGCCAGGTCCCCGCGAGCGTAATCATCACGGGGCGGCCAGATACCGGAGCATAGGGACCGGCAACGATGCTGGAAGGGGCGCTGCCTGCCAGCGGAACCGGTGCGGGATCGGAATAGGGCGTAACCGCCAGGGGATCGGTCGACGAGATCGATACTGGCAGCGGCTTGGACGAATCGACGATCTCAAGCTCGCCTTGCGGACCTGGATAGCCCAGCGCGAATGCCGGAACGTAGCCGGCTGGAGTCTTGATGGGATTGGGTGAAGGCATTTGGGGCTCCGTTATTGAAACAGGGAACCCGAGGCCAGATAGTCACAAATCGCCAAGTAGGAAAATAGAAATCTTAAAAGTAACCGAAATGGTTATATCGGTTACCGGCGTCAGTTCTTCCGGGGAGGCTGGAATGTGCCTGAAACGCGTCCGCCTTCAGCCGATGAAACGCCGCTGTTGAGATCGATGACGAAGCGATTGCCATTGAGCGTGTCGCCGCCGCGCCGAAGCGCCGCATTGCCCGTCATGGTTATGACCCTGCGGTTGAAGTCATAGACGGCTACGTCGCCTCGCGCCGTCTCGGTTCCCCGAGTCACCACGACACCGCCGGTCGCGGTAATCCGCTGTATCCTGAGCGAACCTTCATTGGTGAAGTTGACGATCGTGCGCGCGGCCCGAACCCTCAGATCGCCCTGGGTCACATCGACATTGCCTGACAGTACGACGCGATCCTGCCGCCCCTGCAGTTCGATGCGATCCGCGGCGTAGTTCACCGGCGCATTGGAATCATGTCCGCCAAGCGACTGCGCAGGCAGCGACTGCAAGCCTACGATGCCAGTCGCGATGAACAGTGCTGCGCAGATCGCGAAACGGGAAAGTCGAGGGGAGAGAGGTCGCTGCATTATTTCGGTACTTTCAACTTGCCTGGTACCATACGCAACCGCGCATTGCCTTCGAGGCGCACAACGCGGTCGGTCAGATCGGCATAAATGCTCTCGGCCGAAAAAGAGCCCGTGGGAACGGATCCCGAAACACCGCCGCTGCCGAACGCGGTCTGCTTATCGAGATCGATGCGGACGTTGTTGGTTGTCATGCGATATCCATCGGCCGCCGAAAATTCGACTGGACCATCGACCATGATCTGCTCGGTGCGATAATTGTAGCTGCCGTCGGGTGCCGAAATCCGGGCCGGGCCATCGGCCATGTCCAGGACCGCCTTGAGGTCGACCATCTCGACGACCGGGGTCTCGGCAGAAATCTGCGCAGCATTGCCGGCAAGCACCCGGAACGCGCGCCCGTGTCCATCCATGCCGCGATACATGGCCGCATCGACAGCGATACGCTTGTCGGTAACCGCGACCTTGTTGCGATCGAGCAGGAAGCCGATCTCGCCACGCGGACTGAGCGGCGAGAGGATCATGATGGCCGCGATAACGCCGATCCCGATGGGAAGCACCTTGAGGAGCGTGCGGATCAGCCGGTCATGCGAACCGCCCGGCGTCGCGAATCGGCGCCGCCGGTCCTGGATCAGATCGGCTTCGACGGTCATCGCGCGATCACGCCGACATGTGGCTGAAAATGTCGTGCTCCGGCCAGCCCTCGAGATCGAGCCGCGCGCGTGCTGGCAGGAAATCGAAACAGGCCTGAGCGAGGTCGGTTCGTCCTTCGCGCTGCAGCCGCACGGCCAGAATATCGCGCATGGCGTGCAGGTAGCGCACGTCCGAGGCGGCATATTCGCGCTGCGCCTCGTTCAATTCGCTCGCGCCCCAGTCGCTCGATTGCTGCTGCTTGGAAATCTCCTTGCCGAGCAGCTCGCGCACCAGATCCTTGAGGCCGTGCCGATCGGTATAGGTGCGCACCAGCTTGCTGGCGATCTTGGTACAGAACACCGGCGCGGCCACGACGCCGAGATAGTGTTCGATGGCAGCCAGATCGAACCGTGCGAAGTGATAGAGCTTTTCGCGTGACGGATCGGCCAGCACGGCCTTCAGGTTCGGCGCATCGAACGTGCTGCCAGCGGCGAAGCGGACGAGATGCTCGTCGCCCTTGCCGTCAGAAATCTGAACGAGGCACAGCCGGTCGCGCGGGGTAATCAGCCCCATCGTTTCGGTATCGACGGCAACTGGGCCAGGTGCGAGCACCCCCTCGGGGAGATCTTCTTCGTGGAGATAGACAGCCATACGGGCAAAATGCTTAGGCTGTGCTCCGCAGTTTCGCAATGGGCGGTAGGCGCTGGAAAAGATGCAAGAGACAGCCACCCGGTCGGAAATTCCGCAAAGCTGGCAGAACGCGGTCCAGCCTGTTCTTGCAGCGCCCGCGTCGCGCAAGCTCGGCGGGTTTCTCAAGGCGGAAGAGAAAGCAGGCAAGCGCATATTCCCGCCACGCGGCCAGCGCCTCGCCGCACTTGAACTGACGCCGCTCGACAAGGTGAAGGTCGTCATCCTCGGGCAGGACCCCTACCACGGTTTCGGGCAAGCGCATGGCCTGGCTTTCTCGGTGCCTGACGGCGTCAAGGTGCCGCCTTCGCTGGTCAACATCTGCAAGGAACTGGCCAGCGACCTTGGCCTGCCGCCGCGCAAGCACGGCAACCTCGAAGGATGGGCGCGACAGGGCGTGTTGCTACTCAATAATGCGCTGACGGTGGAAGAGGGACGCGCCGGTTCGCACCAGATGCTCGGCTGGGAGGCGATTACCGATGCCGTCGTTGCGGCCGTCGCGGCAAGCGATCAGCCAACCGTCTTCATGCTCTGGGGCAGTCACGCGCGCAAGAAGGCCAGCCGGGTCGAGGGACTGGCCAATGGCCCGCACCTTGTCCTCACGGCGCCCCACCCAAGCCCGCTCTCGGCACATTCCGGCTTCTTCGGATGCAGGCATTTCAGCAAGGCCAATGCTTTCCTCGAGGCCAACGGTCGCGGCGCGATCGACTGGGCCTGATGCGGCCATTGCCAACACACTGATAACCGGTATCGTGCCAGGGCTAGAGAGCGCCAGATGCGCCGAAGCTGGAGAGACATGCCGATGACCTACCCGCTCGAACCGGGCAAGCCCGCCGATTACCCCGTTCACCCCGGCTCGATGCTGCTCACGCTGGTCGAGCCGCACAAGGGCTACGAAGTCGCCTTCAACCGCTGGTACGAACGCGATCACTATTACGGCGGTTGCATGGAAGGCGAGTTCACCCTGGCAGGCGCGCGCTGGGTGGCGACCCGCGATCTGAAAGACCTGCGCTTTCCGAAAGAGACCGACGCTGCCAAGCCGAACTACGATTCCGGCTCCTACGTCGCGGTCTACTGGGTGCTGGCGGGCCATCACGACGAATGGATGGCATGGTCGGGCAAGCGCGTGTTCGACCTCTATTCGAGCGGACGCGGCTTTCCCGAACGCAGCCACGTCAACACCAACCTCTATACCTTCCTCGATGCCGACTATCGCGATGAAGACCCGGTGCCGGTCACTCTGGCTCTGGACCGGCACTATCAGGGCATGATCATCATGTGGTTCGATGGCCTCGATGGAGCCAAGCCGGCTGAAAGCCTCGCGAAACTGCGCGAACAGTGCCTGCCGGACATGTTGGCCGGATCGCCGGTGGAGATCGCCGCAACCTGGGCGCCGATCCCGCCTGACGAGCCGCGCGATGCGCCGATGGACCTCGGTGCGGGACCGGGAGGTCCGACCCGGTTCTGTCAGTTGATGTTCACCGATTCCGACCCGAAGGATTCACTTCCCGCGCTCAAGGCCTATGCCGATGCGGTTGAACAGGCGGGGATTGCGAAACTTTCGCTCTGCGCTCCGTTCAAGAAGATCATCGTGGGGACTGACACCTATGCCGACCAGCTCTGGTAAGCCGCGCAGCGTTTAGCGAAAGCGCACTCCGGCCAGCACCTCGGGCATGTCTCCGGACGATTCGAGACATGCCTTGGGGTCCTTGTTGGGAAAGCGCGAGCAATCGAATTTCGTCGAAGCTCCACCGCCCGACCCGTTGCGCACATATTCGAATACCATCGTCGATCGCGTGAGCGCCGGTAGCGGGTAGGAGCCGGGGATGTCGTCCTCGTTGCCCCAGGCATTGACGCGGCATGGCCCCGGCTTGCCGCACAGGGCGAGCGCCGCGTTGACGACCTGAGATGCGCTGGTGCCCGGCGGCGCGAGAATGCCGAAGGAGCGGCCATCGCCGCCGACCAGTTTCACCTTGTTGCCGTAAAGCGGTACCTTGCCCATGCCTTCTGGCAGCTTTGCCGGTGCTTGCGGCAGGCCGAGGATTTTCGGCTGGTCGGTACCCTGTATCATGTCCCCGGCGTCGCTGTCTTCGCCGGGAGGCAAGGCCGCGATGGCCCACCTGCCCGCTGTCTCGTTACCGTGATAGTCTTTGCTGAAGGCCCCCGGCCCGCCCCATGCTCCCGGCCAGCCGAAGAACAGGTGCGTGCCGACCTGCGCCAGCTTGCGCAGGCTGGGGCTCCAGTAGGGATAGACCCAGTTGGTATGATAGTGCGTCGCAAGGCCGACGGTCGCATCGACCGTGCCCGACAGCGCGGCATCGGCGACCGCGCGGGCGCGACGCCATGCCGCCTCGCTCATCGTCCGGCGCGAGAGTGAGCCGTCGCAAGTGAAAGTGAACTGACAGCCGGTCCTGCGCTCGGCGCCCTGATAGACGACGCCGCACACGGTTCCCGGAAAGGCCGGGTGGCGCACCCGGTTGAGAACGACCTGCGCCACGGCTGCCTGACCGGTGGTGTCGTCTCCTGCCTCGTAGAGCGCGGCAGTCGCAAGGCATTCGAGCGCCCGGGCGCGGTCGGTGTCGGAGCCGGAAAAATTGAAGGGCCGGGCCGCATCGCCAGCGCGGGGTTCGAAGGCGACCTGATCGTTGCGCTTGCGCGCATCGTCCGGCGCCAGCGTGGTCACCGCCGCCTTGCCGTGCTTTTCCATGTCTTCCGGGCGGGCGGGCAATTCCTTGAGCGCCTTGGGGCTGGCGTCTGCGACAGGTCTGGGCTGCATGAGCAGACCACCCAGAACGACTGCAGCAAGCAAGGCCACTGCCAGTCCCGCAAGGACGAACGGACCTTGCGACCCTGTCAGAAGCGCAACAAACCGGCTCCGCGCATGGTCGAGCGGAGAGGGCAGATCAATGGCCATGGCACTCATGCTGGTCCGTTACGTCCGACAACCTGAACGGTTCCCGACCGAACTGCTCGCTTCGACTAGCGGGGAAGCTCGGTCGATCCCATCAGGGCCTCGTCGACCGCGCGAGCGCACTGACGGCCTTCGCGGATCGCCCAGACGACGAGCGACTGGCCGCGACGCATGTCGCCGCAGGACCAGATCTGGTCGTCGCTGGTCTGGTACGCGTTCGTATCGGCCTTGACGTTGCCGCGTGGATCGAGCTCCACCCCAGCCTGATCGAGCAGGCCTGGCTTGCGCGGTCCGAGGAAACCCATGGCGAGCAGGATGAGATCGGCATCGAGCGTGAACTCGCTGCCTGCCACTTCCTGCATCTTGCCGCCTTCCCACTCGACGCGGACGCATTCGAGGCCCTGCACTGCATTCTCGCCGACGACGCGCTTGGTCAGGATCGCCCAGTCGCGGTCGACGCCCTCTTCGTGGCTGGAAGAGGTGCGCAGCTTGAGCGGCCACAGCGGCCAGGTCATCGCCTTGTCTTCCATGACCGGCGGTTTGGGCATGATCTCGATCTGGGTGACGGACTTGGCGCCCTGCCGGTTGGACGTGCCGACGCAGTCCGAGCCGGTGTCGCCGCCACCGATGACGATGACGTTCTTGCCCTTGGCGGAGATGGTGCCGTCAGGCGCGGCACGCATTTCCTCGTCGCCAGCGTTGCGCTTGTTCTGCTGGCGCAGGAAATCCATTGCGAGCTGTACGCCGGGAAGTTCGGCGCCGGGAATTTCCAGCCGCCGCGCTTCTTCCGCGCCGCCCGACAGGACGATAGCGTCGAAGTTTTCCTTCAGCGAAGCGACCGAGATCTTCACGCCGATTTCGGTCGACGGGCGGAATTCGACGCCCTCGGCCTCCATCTGCTTCATGCGCCGGTCGATGTGGCGCTTTTCCATCTTGAAGTCGGGGATGCCGTAGCGGAGCAGGCCGCCGATGCGATCGTTCTTCTCGAACAGCACGACCGAGTGCCCGGCGCGGGCAAGCTGCTGCGCGCAGGCCATGCCGGCAGGGCCGGACCCGACCACCGCGACCGACTTGCCAGTGCGCTCGGCAGGCACTTGCGGCGTGACCCAGCCGTTTTCCCAGCCCTTGTCGATGATCTGGCATTCGATTGACTTGATCGTGACCGGCTGGTCGATGATGTTGAGCGTGCAGGCCGCCTCGCAGGGAGCCGGGCAGATGCGGCCAGTGAATTCCGGGAAGTTGTTGGTCGAATGCAGCACGTCGAGCGCGCTCTTCCAATCCGCCTCGTAAACGAGGTGGTTCCAGTCCGGGATCATGTTGTTGACCGGACAGCCGGTGTGGCAGTGCGGCACGCCGCAGTTCATGCAACGCGATGCCTGGCCCTGGAGTTCACCTTCCTTCAGCGGAATGATGAACTCCTTGTAGTGCTTCAGCCTCTCGGCCGGGTCCTTGTAGGTGCGGTCATTGCGGCCCAGTTCGAGGAAGCCGGTTTCCTTGCCCATGCGCTGTGTCTTCCTGTGTCTTATTCGGCGGCTACGGATGCGGCTTCAAGGCGTTCCGCCTCAAGCTGCCTGAGCGCATTGCGATAGTCGCGCGGCATCACCTTCACGAACTTGCCAAGCGAATTGGTCCAGTCGTCGAGCAGGGCGCGGGCGCGCTTGCTGCCCGTGTGCAGGTGATGGCGTTCGAGCAGTATGCG
Source organism: Novosphingobium sp. (assembly GCA_020446505.1). Classification (GTDB taxonomy): domain Bacteria; phylum Pseudomonadota; class Alphaproteobacteria; order Sphingomonadales; family Sphingomonadaceae; genus Novosphingobium. The sequence continues at coordinate 14,376 of JAGREN010000092.1, forward strand.
CAGACGTTCGGCATCGTGGCGCAGCATGTCGCCCATGCCGTAGTCGTGGACGCTGGAGCCTCGCTGCTGCGGACGGCCCGTTCCTTCATCTTCCTCGGCTTCGGGCGAGATTTTCTCGAGATCGACCTGTGCGAGGTTGCACAATTTGTCGAACATCCCGTCCTCGTCATAGACGTAGGCAATGCCGCCGGACATGCCCGCAGCGAAATTGCGGCCGGTCTTGCCAAGCACGACGACCACGCCGCCGGTCATGTATTCGCAGCCGTGATCGCCGCAGCCTTCGACAACCGCGATGGCGCCCGAGTTGCGGACGCCGAAACGTTCGCCGCCGACGCCATTGAAATAGGCCTCGCCCGCGATCGCGCCGTAAAGCACGGTATTGCCGACGATGATGTTTTCGGTCGGCTCGCGGTTAACGTGGTCCGGCTGGCGCACGATCACGCGGCCACCCGAAAGACCCTTGCCGACATAGTCGTTGGCATCGCCGACAAGATCGAGCGTGACGCCATGAGCGAGCCAGGCGCCGAAGCTCTGCCCCGCTACGCCGCGCGCCGCGATGTGGATCGTGTTGTCGGGCAGGCCGGCATGGCCGTACTTCTTGGCGACTTCGCCGGACAGCATCGTGCCGACCGTGCGGTTGACGTTGATGACGGTCTTTTCGATGCGCACTGGCTGCTTGCTTTCGAGAGCGGGCTTGGCCGCCTCGATCAGCTCGTTGTCGAGTGCCTTGACGAGGCCGTGGTCCTGCGTCTGCGACCAGTTGAGCGACGGACTGTCTCCCTGCGGTGCCTGGTAGAGAATCCGCGAAAGATCGACGCCAGCGGCCTTCCAGTGATCGATGGCCCGGCGCGTGTCGAGCATGTCGACCCGGCCCGTCATCTCGCCCAGCGTGCGGAAACCGAGTTCGGCCATGATCGCGCGCAGTTCCTCGGCAACGAAGAAGAAGTAGTTGACCACATGCTCCGGCTGGCCGGTGAAGCGCGCGCGCAGGACAGGGTCCTGCGTAGCCACGCCGACCGGGCAAGTGTTGAGGTGGCACTTGCGCATCATGATGCAGCCGCTGGCGATCAGCGGCGCGGTGGCAAAGCCGAACTCGTCCGCACCGAGCAGTGCGGCAATGGCAACGTCGCGGCCCGTGCGCAGGCCGCCGTCGGTCTGCACGCAGATACGGCTGCGCAGGTTGTTGAGCAGCAAGGTCTGCTGGGTCTCGGCAAGGCCGATTTCCCACGGGCTGCCCGCATGAGTCAGCGAAGTCAGCGGCGAAGCGCCGGTGCCGCCCTCGTAGCCCGAGATCGTCACATGGTCGGCGCGCGCCTTGGAAACGCCCGCGGCAACCGTGCCGACGCCGACTTCCGA
>JAGREN010000093.1 GCA_020446505.1 Novosphingobium sp.
TGATCCGCGCCACGTTCGACGCGCTGACCAACCAGACTTCGCCGAAGTCGGTGGCACAGCGTCGCGGCAAGAAGGTCGCTGACCTGCTTGGCCGTGGCGGCGCGAGCGCGGCGGAGGCCGAAGTGGCCGCCGAAGCGGTTACGGAGTAAGATAGATGGCCAAGGCAAACACCATCAAGATCCGTCAGATCGGTTCGCCGATCCGTCGCCCCGAGAGCCAGAAGAAGATCCTCATCGGTCTGGGCCTCGGCAAGATGCACCGCGTCGTCGAAGTGCAGGACACTGCCGAAGTACGCGGCGCTATCGCCAAGCTGCCGCACATGGTTGAGATCGTGAACGATTGACCCTGGCGCAAACTTGGCGAGCGATCGCCGCGATGAGCCCCGGCCCGATTGCCGGGGCTTTTTCGTATCCGGATCAGAAAGCGTTGAGCGCGTCCCAGTCGCGGATCGCGGCGCAATTGCGCTCCATCAGCGCGCAGATCAGCTTGGCGTTGTGTGCGTTCTGCTCGATGGCGGACATGGCAATGACGGTCAGCCACAGGCCCGAGACGACATTCCGCCGATAGCTTTCGAGGGCTTCCTCGTCGCTGTAGTCGGGCACGGTCCTGCGGATCAGTGCGGCGTGGTTGGCGACCAGATCGCGTTCGCATGTGCGCCGGTCCTGCGGATCGAGGCTGCCTGACAGGAAATAGGCCAGGTCGTATTGCGGGTCGCCTGCCGCTGGCAATTGCCAGTCGATGATCCAGGCTGCCGGGCCATCGGCGGTGTCCTCGAACAGAATGTTGTCCACCCGCGCATCCGAATGGATCAGGGTCCGGCGTTTTGCGGGAAGGGCCAGCCAGTCGTCGAGACGTTCGCGGAAAGCGGCCACGAGTTCGATATCCTCGGCGGGGATGCGGTCCGAAAGCCACAAACCCAATTTGTCCGCACCCATTTCATAGAGCGGGCGCATCGCCTTCGGATCGACCAGCCAGTCGAGCCCCAGAGCTTCTTCGTCGCCCCACCATGCGGCATGGAAGGCCGCCAACTCGCGCACGACGGCTGCGGCTTCCTCGATAGAGCATCCGGAGATCTGGTCGCCGGGTCGCGTTCTGGCCGAGAGGTCTTCGAGCAGCATGTTGGTGAGGCCGCTCTTGTCACTCGCGCCATACCACATGCGCGGCTTGCGGAATGGCGCGTCGTTGCCGAGCAATGCATAGGCGCGGCGTTCGCGTTCGCCGGGGCTGAGGCCGGGGCTGACACCACTGGTGCGGCCGAACTTGGCGATGACATCGGTGGGCGCCGTGACCGTGCCGACATTGTAGCCTATATGGACCTGCGCCGTGGTCCCACTGGTGCCGTGGCCGATTGGCTTCACCACAGGTTCGATGGCGATCCGCTGCGGTACGACCGCGCCGCCTGCAGCAAAGGCCCGCTCGATCCAGTTTGCGGTGATCTCTCCTGCGGTTTCCAGCAGGGGAGGGGGTGTCAGTTTTTCGGGATCGAAGAGGTCTCCGTCCTCACCCCAGAAGCCCTTCATGTAGGTCGAGTTCCAGCAACGGGTGAAGCGACCGTTTTCCGCCTCGAACACCTCTATGCCGCACAGTTTGACGCCCTTGCCCTCCATCGAGTCCATGTTCCAGACCGAGGTGACGAAGCGTTCGTCGGCATGGAGTACATGGTGGGTGAAATAGGGCTTGATGCGCAGGCTTCGTTCGACGCGCTCGATCTGCTCGTCGTGGCTGAGCGGGGTAACGCACTCGGGATCGTGCCGGATGATCGGATCGGCGCAAACCTCGCGGATCAGGTCGGTACGGCCGTTGTTATAGACTTCGTCCCAGTAGATTTCGATCAGCTCGCGCGGTGTGCGAGTGCTCATGCCATGTCTCTCCCATTTAATTACCCGCGTGGCGGAATCAGTCTCGCCTGCTGATAGCGCGCGATCCACTTGCGGAACATGTCTTCGGAATACATCGCCTCGGTGAAGCCAGCGTTCTGGAGCTTCACCGTGGAGATTGATCCGCGCAGCCCCGCAGAAGCGCGGGCAAAGATCCAGTCGGCGAACTGGGCGGACTGGCCGAGGTAACTGGTCGCATCGGGTGAAATCAGGGCATGTTGTCTGCGGATCGCACCCCATTCGTCTGCCCCCTTGGGCACTTCCTCTTCGAACAGGAATCCACGGTCGTCGCCCACCTCCATGCCCAGCGCGTCGGCGATAACCGGCCACATTTCGGCGAGTGAGAACAGGTCGCCGTTGCCGATGTTGAACACCTGGTCGCGCGCAGCCTCGGCATGGCCGGCCCATGCGATGGCGCGGGCCATCAGGTCAGTGTCGGTCGGCTGCGAGACGCCGCCGCGCGAGCCGGGGAAGTGCAGCGGCTCGCCGCGATGGCGCAGCAGGGCCGCATAGAACCCGATGGCGCCGATCAGGTTCATCGCGCCGCCTACCGCCATGCCCATGACGAAGCTGGGCCGCAGGATCGTCCAGCCCCAGTCTTGCCCGTGGCTGCGGTCCTTGATGTAGTCTTCCTGGGCCCAATAGAAATTGGGGATCGAGCGGTCTTCGTCGCGATCCTCGCGGGCGCCGATCTTCATCAGCCGGACATGCGCTCCATAAGCCTTGGGGCCCTGCAGCACGGTTACGTTGTGCAGGCCCGGCGCGTTGGGCACGATGGCCTCGACCGTGTTGCGCAGCATGGCCGCGTTGCGTTCGACATGGGCTTCGCTGGTCCAGCCCGATACGAGGTCGGGTTCCTCGTGCAGGGCGGCAAAGACGATCTGCGTCACATCGCCCAGACCGGAAAACGCATTACGGCAGGCGGCCTCGTCGGCAAGATCGACCGACAGGTGACGCGCGCCGTAGCTGTCGAACGGGGCGCGGCGCGAAACCGCCGTCACCTTGTAACCGGCCCGTGCGAAGTGCTCCATTGCGGCGCGGCCCACCAGTCCGCTGGCTCCGGTGACGAGGATATGGCCTTGCGGCACGCGATGCTCTCCCTGGTTACGACTGCTGGTGTGGCCGCGATGCTACCGTGCCGCAAGTTCCTTCACGGCGTCTAGCGGTCACGCCGCGACATGAGGTATTGAACCGCGAACAGGGCCACCACGATAAGAGGCAGGGTGAGCACCGCCACCACGACCATTTTCGCAGCCGTCCCGAACAGCGCCCACATCAGGCTGGCGAAGAACTCGCCGATCTTGGTAGCCGTGCCGATCATGCCGGAGCAGGCCTGCGGCAAATGCCGTGCGATTGCAAACCGGCAGGCAAGTCCTCTTTAGGGGGGTGACATGGCCGTCTGCATCGGCTAACGGGCCACCTTCCCATCAAGCGCGAACCAAAGCGAAAGCGAGTGCTATCCTATGAAACTTACCGATCTTCGTGACAATCCGGGTGCCCGCAAGGGCCGTATGCGTGTGGGCCGTGGTATCGGCTCGGGCAAGGGCAAGACTGCCGGTCGCGGCCAGAAGGGCCAGAAGGCACGCTCGGGCGTCGCCATCAAGGGCTTCGAAGGCGGCCAGATGCCGCTTCACATGCGCATCCCGAAGCGCGGCTTCAACAATCCCTTCGCCAAGGACTATGCCGAAGTGAACCTGGGCATGGTCCAGAAGTTCATCGATGCCGGCAAGCTCGACGCCAAGGCAGTGATCGATCACGACGCGCTGAAGGCTGCTGGCCTTGCACGCGGCGGCAAGGACGGTGTGCGTCTGCTCGGCAAGGGCGAGCTTTCGGCCAAGGCCAGCTTCAAGGTTGCCGGTGCGTCGAAGGGCGCGATTGAGGCAGTCGAGAAGGCTGGCGGTTCGGTCGAAGTTACCGCGCCGAAGAAGCAGGCTGCAACGGCTGACGCCGAGTAATCGGTTCGAGCGCCCCTGCCTCGCAGGGGCCTCGCATTGTCTTGCTCAGACGATCCTGCATGTGGCCAGAGCCCGGCAGGATCGCCCGGGGGTTCGACAAGCGCGATTACTCCCTATATGGGCGGTCGGGCTTAACCCTTTAGAGGTTCATTCGATCCGATGGCATCACGCGCCGACAACATCGCCAGTTCGCTGAATCTGGCCAATTTCTCCAAGGCGACGGAGCTGAAGAACCGTATCTGGTTCACCATCGGCGCCCTGATCGTGTTCCGGTTCCTCAGCTTCGTACCGCTTCCGGGCGTCAATCCGCTGATCCTGCAGGACCTCTATGCGCAGACGCGCGGCGGTATCCTCGATCTTTTCAACACCTTTTCGGGCGGCAGCCTTGAGCGCATGAGCCTCATCGCGCTCGGCGTCATGCCCTACATCACGGCCTCGATCGTGGTGCAGCTCGCTGCCTCGCTCCATCCCTCGCTGATGGCGCTGAAGAAGGAAGGCGAGGCCGGGCGCAAGAAGCTGAACCAGTATACCCGCTACGGCACGGTGCTGCTGTGCGCGGTGCAGGGCTGGTTCGTCGCCTCGGGGCTTGAAGCCTATGGCGCGCAGAGCGGCCTTCAGGCCGTGGTTGCTCCCGGCTACATGTTCCGCGTCGGCGCGGTTGTCAGCCTCATCGGCGGCACCATGTTCCTGCTGTGGCTGGGCGAGCAGATCACCTCGCGCGGCATCGGCAATGGCGTGTCGCTCATCATCATGGCGGGCATTGTCGCCCAGATGCCGACCTTCATCGCCAACCTGTTCGAAGGCGGGCGTTCGGGTTCCGTGAACTCTTTCGTGATCGTCGTGCTGGTCGTGCTGATCGTGGCGATGATCCTGTTCATCTGCTTCATGGAGCGCGCGCAGCGACGATTGCTGATCCAGTATCCCAAGCGCGCGACGCAGCGGGGCATGATGCAGGCGGATCGCAGCCACCTGCCGCTCAAGATCAACACCGCGGGCGTGATCCCGCCGATCTTCGCCAGCTCGCTGCTGCTGCTGCCGCTGACGATCACCCAGTTTGCCGGTAATTCGCTGTCGCCGGACAGCAAGATGGGCGGCTTCATCATCACGCTCAACCAGTACCTTGCCCACGGCAAGCCGCTGTACATGGCGCTCTATGCCGCAGGCATCATCTTCTTCTGCTTCTTCTACACCGCGATCGTGTTCAATCCGGAAGAGACGTCGGAGAACCTCAAGAAGAATGGCGGCTTCATTCCGGGCATCCGTCCGGGCAAGAACACCGCGACCTATCTCGACTATGTGCTGACCCGCATCACCGTGATCGGCGCTGCCTACCTGACCATCGTCTGCGTGGTGCCCGAATACTTCCTCGGGCAGACCGGCATGCACCTGATGTTCATGGGCGGCACCAGCCTGCTGATCGTCGTGAACGTCACGGTCGACACTATCACCCAGATCCAGTCGCACCTGCTGGCGCACCAGTATGGCGACCTCATCAAGAAGGCCAAGCTCAAGGGTCGGCTGCGCTAGCGCGGCAAGACCACGCAATACGAGGGGATTTCCGCGTGAACATTATCCTGCTGGGACCGCCCGGGGCGGGCAAGGGCACACAGGCACAGCGGCTGGTAGAGCGCCAGGGTATGCGCCAGCTCTCGACCGGCGACATGCTGCGCGCCGCCGTCAAGGCAGGCACGCCCGTGGGGCTGCAGGCCAAGGCGGTGATGGAACGCGGCGAACTCGTTTCCGACGAGATCGTCTCGGCCCTGATCGGCGAGGAACTCGATGCGATGGGCCCGGACACGGGCGCGATCTTCGACGGCTATCCGCGCACCGAGGCGCAGGCCCAGTCGCTCGATGGCATCCTCGAATCACGCGGTCGTTCGCTGGATCATGTCATCGAACTGGCCGTTGACGAAGACGCGCTGGTCGAGCGGATCACCGGCCGCTACACCTGCGCCAATTGCGGCAAGGGCTATCACGACAAGTTCGAACAGCCCAAGCAGCCCGGCGTATGCGACAAGTGCGGCTCGACCGAGTTCAAGCGCCGCCCAGACGATAACGAGGAAACCGTGCGCACGCGCATGGCCGAATATCGCGCCAAGACCGCGCCGATCCTGCCGATCTACGAGGCGCGCGGGATCGTCAGCCGGGTGGATGGCATGGCAGCCATGGACGAGGTGACTGCCGCGATCGAACGTCTGATCGCCAGCTAGGCGAGGGCAGGGAGGGCGAGATGTTCCGTTTCGCGATTGCTTCGGCCGCTCTGCTTCTGACCGTTCCCGCCGCTGCGGAAGTTCGCGAATCTTCGTCGTCCGGCTTCGTGATCCAGCTTGGCATCGACGTTCCGGCCAGCGCCGCGCAGACCTGGCAGGCTCTCGTAACACCTCGCAAGTGGTGGAGCCCGGAGCACAGCTATTCGCTCGATGCCGCCAACTTCTCGCTCGATCCGCGCGCTGGTGGATGTTTTTGCGAGGTCCTTCCCAACAAGACGTCTCCCAAGGCGGCCCCGCGCGGCAGCGTCGAGCACATGCGAGTCATCTATGTGGAAGAGCCGCGAGCCCTGCGCATGACAGGCGCGCTTGGTCCGCTGCAGGCAGGCGCTGGCACGGGTACTCTTACGGTGATCCTCAAGCCGGAAGGCAGCGGCACGCGAATTCTCTGGGAATATGTCTACGGCGGCTATGTGCGCGGTGACGTGCCGGCCATGGCGAAAGCGGTCGATGGCGTTTTGGCGGAGCAGGTTCTGCGTCTCGGCAAGCTGCTGGGCGCCAGGGCGAAGGAAAAGGCAGCGGACCTTGAGACCGAGCCTGCCGAGAAACCACGCAACGATTTTATTCGCGAGATGGAAGCCGGGATCGGAGAGGCGCGCGACCCGCAAGGCGAATCGCCACCAGAAGCACCCGGGCTCAATCCGGTCCCGCCCGACAAACCTGTTAACGATCAGGGTTTTATCGGTCGCTAGGGGCAGCGCATCGCGTCAATTTTGACTGATGGGGCAGGATCGGTTAGAAACGGTGAAGCACAAGACGACCGTGCGGAGGCATGATCTCCGGCGCGGCAGTCATTTATCGGCTTCGCTGCGTTGACACGCATTGCGAATCGTTCTAAGTGCGCCCCTCACTCGAAAGGAAACGGGTCAGTCCGGCAGGCGAGAGCGATTGCGCACGCCGACCGGGCTTTTTGTCTTTCAGGCAGTCCCGGCCCCTGACGTTTGTACCAACGCGTTGAGATGGGGTCGCCGCGATTGTCGCCGCGCCCTGTGGAGCAGGAGTAAGAAGTGGCTCGTATTGCCGGGGTCAATATCCCCACAAACAAGCGCGTGATTATCGCGCTCACCTATATCCATGGCATCGGCCGGACCAAGGCCGTTGAAATCGTCGACAAGCTGGGCATCGACCATGCCCGCCGGGTTCAGGATCTTTCCGATGCGGAAGTGCTCCAGATCCGTGAGACGATCGATGCCGATCACATGGTCGAAGGCGATCTTCGTCGCGAAACCGCGATGAACATCAAGCGGCTCATGGACCTCGCATGCTATCGTGGCCTGCGCCACCGCAAGGGCCTTCCGGTCCGCGGCCAGCGCACGCACACCAATGCACGCACCCGCAAGGGCAAGGCCAAGCCGATCGCCGGCAAAAAGAAGTAATTGCCTGTCGCTCCGCCTGGCGGGGCGATCCGGTTTCTTCCTCGATATTCGACAGGATAAAAGACAATGGCACGCGAACCCCAGCGCATCAAAAGGCGGGAGCGCAAGAACATCTCGAGCGGCATCGCCCATGTGAATGCCAGCTTCAACAACACCATGGTCACCATCACCGACGCCCAGGGCAACGCGATTTCGTGGTCCTCGGCTGGCATGATGGGCTTCAAGGGCAGCCGCAAGTCGACTCCCTATGCCGCGCAGGTCGCCGCTGACGACGCCGGCAAGAAGGCAGCCGAACACGGCGTGCGCACGCTTGAAGTCGAAGTGAAGGGCCCGGGCT
>JAGREN010000094.1 GCA_020446505.1 Novosphingobium sp.
GTGGCGAGCACCGCACCGTCTGCCTGGCGGGCAATACGGCCGGTTTCCAGAGTGAGGGTCTTTCCGCCCCACTCCATCGATACGGTTTTCACGTCAAACATGAGATGTTTTCCTCAGACCCACGGGCCCTATTGCCTCGCGGGGTTTACTGCCGGGGAGTCCGTCCCGGTCCGGTAGGGGCCTTGCGATGCCCCGAGGCCCCTCGCCGGATTGCGAGGAAAGCCGGATGATCCGGTGCCTGTCTTTCTCTGTGGCCCGGATGCCAAACGGCCCGCCGAGGCGGGCCGAAAGTTCTGGTTACTTGCGCAGACCGAGCTTTGCGATCAGCGCGTTGTAGCGCTCTACATCCTTCCTCTTGAGATAGTCGAGGAGCGAGCGGCGCTTGTTCACCATGGCCAGCAGGCCACGGCGTGAATGGTTGTCCTTGTGGTGCTGCTTGAAGTGATCGGTCAGCGTGTTGATACGGCTGGTCAGGATCGCGACCTGCACTTCGGGGCTACCGGTATCGCCCTTGGCACGGGCGTTGTCGGAAATGACTTCCTGCTTCTTTTCTGCCGAAATCGACATGTCTTCTTACTCCGCGACATCGGTTAGGTTGAAACCCCTGACGACGCGGGCTTCTCCGCCCGCCAGTTCAACAAGAGCGACCGGAACACCGCCGGCCCTTGCCCAGTATTGACCGTCCGTCAGGGACATTCCCGATAGAACGCGGCCCTGGCGGACCGCCCTTGCCTCTTCGGGGTCGAGGTCCAGAGCCGGGATGTCGTCCAGCCCTGCCTCAAGCGGCAAGAGTTTGCGTTCAAGTGGCGCGCCCTTACCGATTTCGTTGAGTATGTCCAGTGAAATCGCCTGTTCAAGCGTGAACGGGCCAGCCTTGATGCGTCGCAGATGGGTGACGTGTCCGCAGGTTTCAAGAGCCTGTGCGATATCCCGCGCCAGCGAGCGGATATAGGTGCCCTTGGAAACATGGGCGTTGAGGGTGATTGCATCGGGCAGATCGCTCGCAATGACTTCCAGCGAATGGATGGCCACCGAGCGGCTGGCGAGTTGCACCTCTTCCCCGGCCCGCACCAGATCGTAGGCGCGCTGGCCGTCGACCTTCAGCGCCGAATAGACGGGCGGCACCTGCTCGATCGGGCCGGTGAAGCGGGGCAGCATGGCTTCCACCTGATCTGCGGTCGGTCGAACATCGCTGGTCGCCACGACCGCGCCTTCCAGATCGAGCGTGTCGGTTTCGGTTCCGAAGGCGACGGTGAACTCATAGACCTTGCTGGCATCGAGCATCCGCCCGGTCAGCTTGGTCGCCTCGCCCACCGCGATCGGCAGCACCCCGGAGGCGAGCGGATCGAGCGTGCCACCGTGGCCGACCTTGACCTTCTTGCCGTATCCCGCTTCGCGCAGGTTGCGCTTGACCGCAGCGACGGCCTGCGTGCTGCCAAGCCCGACCGGCTTGTCGAGGATTATCCAGCCGTTCGGCACGGGTCAGACGCCGGCGACGGCGCGAGCAATTCCGATGAACTTGCCCTGCGCCCATTCGACCGGAGGCAACACGAAACGCTGGACGATGCCCAGGTCGGGAAACAGCCAAGGCACCACGAGCAACAGCAGGAACAGCAAGGGCAGGCCATAGGGCCTGAGCCTTGCGTAAGCGCGCGCCGCGTCTTCCGGGAGCAGCCCTTCGACGATGTGCGAGCCGTCGAACGGCGGCAGCGGGATCAGGTTGAACAGCGCCAGGAACAGGTTGATCGAAATGAACATGAACAGCGCGAAGCCGAGGATCGACAGCGGCTCGCCTACCTGCGCGTCCTCGGGCAGCAGGAGACCCAGCAAGATCGCCCCGACCAGCGCCAGCACGAGGTTCGTGCCCGGCCCCGCCGCCGCCACGGCCATCATGTCGCGGCGCGGATTGTTGAGCCGCCGGGCATTGACCGGAACCGGCTTGGCCCAGCCGAACACCGGCGCGCCGGTCAGCGCGAGAATGCCGGGCAGGATCACCGTGCCGATCAGATCGACATGACGCAGCGGATTGAGGCTCAGCCGCCGCTGCTCGCGCGCCGTCGGATCGCCAAGCATGTTGGCAACCAAGCCATGCGCAACCTCGTGAAAGACGATGGCGATCACGAGGCAGGGGATCAGGATGATCGCAAGGATAAGCGTCTGGTTCATGGGCGCTGATGTGGGCCTAGAGGCGGCTTTCGGCAAGCAGCACTTCGGCAAGCGCCTGAGGCCGCGTGTTCTGCACCTGGTGCGCGGCGTCGATATGGACGGTGCGCTCGCAGCGGAAGCGGTCAGCGAAGATGCGCTGCCAGTGCGGCGTCAGCACCTGATCCTGCAGGCAGTGGACATAGGTGGTGGGCACCTGTCCGAGATGGTCATAGCGCCATTCGCGGTTGGTGTAGGCGATGGGAGGCCACTCGTCCTTTTCGAGCTTGTCGAGGAATGTCTCCTGCTCGTCGTGCGTCATATCGTTGGCGAACATGACGCGGAACCGCTCGCGCATCGGCAGTTCGGGATCGCTGAAAACGCCAGCAAGCGGCCCGTCGGGATCCTGCTCGACCTGCGCGCTCATCATGTCGGCAATGGTGTGGCCGTTCTCGTGAGCGATGCAGGAGACGTAGACATGCCTTGCAAATGCACCCGGCATCACGAGTTCCAGCTTGGGAAGCACCTGACCTGCCTGCGAATGGCCGACGATGATCGGTTTGTCGAATCCTGCCGCGGCAATGTCCGCGGCCAGTTCCGCCACGATATCGTCAAAGGTCATGCTTGCCGTGTCGCGCCCGCGCTTGGTGCCGCAGCCGGGAATATCGAGCGCGAGGCATCGCGCCGAGCCGCCCGACTGCTGATTCATCGCCGCAAGCGTCTCGTCCCAGATCCAGCTACCCTGTCCGCCGCCGTGCAGGAAAATAAAGTCAGTCATCGGTTTCCTCTCCAAACCTGACGGTATTACGCCGCCAATGCCTCTTTGAAATGTCGCCGGCACATCGCGACATAGCGTTCTTCGCCGCCAATTTCGGTCTGCGCCCCTTGCCTGACCGCCTTGCCATTTCCATCGACGCGCAGGTTCATTGTCGCCTTGCGCCCGCAGGCGCAAACCGATTTCAGTTCCACCAGCGAGTCCGCGATGCCCAGCAGGGCTGCCGACCCCGGAAACAGGTCGCCCCGGAAGTCGGTCCGAAGCCCGTAGCAGAGCACGGGAATGTCAGCCTCGTCCGCCAGCCGGGCGCATTGCCAGACCTGATCGCGCGTCAGGAACTGCGCCTCGTCGATCAGGACGCAATCTATCGGCGTGTCGGCATGATCTTCCAGCACCCGCGCTGCGATGTCGGTATCGTCAGCAAAGCGGTGCGCGTCGCTGGCCAGGCCGATCCGGCTGCTGATCGCGCCGAAGCCGGGCCGGTCGTCGATGGCCGCCGTCCACAGCGATACGCGCATATCACGCTCGCCATAGTTGAACGCGGCTTGCAGCAGGGTCGAACTCTTCCCGGCGTTCATGCTGGCATAGTAGAAATAGAGCTTGGCCAAGCGGCTCTCCCGGCAGGAGGCCAAGCGTTACGGGCAAGAGCGCCTATCGACAAGCATCGCCGCGACTGCGGTAGTCATTCGTCGGTGCCGCCCAGATCGCGGGTTACGCGCGGGTCGGCCAGCAGCCTGTCGATCCTGTCCGCTTCGTCGAAGGACTCATCGGACCGGAACTTCAGCTTCGGCGCGAACTTGAGGCCGAGCCGTTGCGCCACCTCGCGCTGGAAGAAGGCGGTATTCTGGCGCAGCGCGGTCACGACATCGTCCTCACTCGCCCCCAGCAAGGGCTTCACGAAAACGGTCGCATTCCTGAGGTCCGGCGTCATGCGCACCTCGGTGACGCTGACCGAATGGGCCGAAAGCGTATCGTCGTGCACTTCCTGCCGGGTCAGCAGTTCGGACAGGACGTGCCGCACCCGCTCTCCGACCTTGAGGACGCGGACCGAATGCTGTTCGGGAGTGAATTGCTGGCGTGCCATTATGCCATCTTCTCGATAATCCGGCGGACCGAGCGCAGATTGCGCATGGTGATCTGCCGACCGAGCCGCCGCTCGATGAATGGCTTGGTCAACCTGCTTGCCGCCACGCCATCGGCAAAGTCGATATATACGATATCGCCTGCCGCCGCGAGGCGTTCCGGTCCACGGCCTGCCTGGTCGCGCTCCAGTGCCGCAAAAGCCGCCTCGTCAAGCGCGCCGTCGAGGAAACCGACATGGACCAGCTTTTCATCGCCATCATCGGCAAAGGGGCAAGCGTCCAGCGCCGCCTGCAAGTCATCATGTGTCAGGACCGTTGCGAAAGTTTCGATATCGAACCTGTCGCTGACGACATAGGCGATCTTCTCGGCCAATCCGCCCGTCGGACGCTCCTCGTGCGTGAACATCACGTTGCCGCTGGCGACCACGGTTTCCACGTCGTCGAAATCCTCGCGCAGCAGGGCTTCGCGCAATTCCGCCATAGAGAGCCGGTTACCCCCGACATTGATCGAACCGAGAAGTGCGACATAACGCGTCATCGGTCCTGCCCCGGAACCGGTGTCGGGATCGCCGTCGAGGTAGCCGTGGCCAGCAGCCCGCCGTCCATGTCGTAAAGCTCGCCGGCGAGATAGATCACGCGCCTGCCCATCTTGACCACCCAGCCCTTCGCCCTGAGCGGCCCGATGCGGACCGGACGCAGCAGCACCATGTTGAGATCGAGGTTGAGCCCGCTCGACTGCTGGTCGCTTGCCCGGAAATAGGCCGCGCCCATGACGTGATCGAGGAACCCGGCGACAAACCCGCCCTGCACCGCGCCGCGCGGCGAACTGAGGCACGGCGGCGCGACATAGCTGGTCGTCACCGTCATCGTATCCGGATCGTAATCGAGAATTTTCGCCTCGATCAGGTCGTTGTGATTATCGGGCAGGCTCATTGCCGGGGGCTACCGGGTTGTTCGACGGATTGCCGGGCGCGAAAGGCCCGGCGATGCATCACAGCACCCGTTCGCGTTCCTCGACTTCGAACACTTCGAGGCTGTCGCCAGCCCTGATGTCGTTGGTGTCGGTCAGCACCACGCCGCATTCCAGCCCGGCACGGACCTCGTCCACGTCGTCCTTGAAGCGGCGCAGCGAGGCGATGGTCGTTGACGAAACGATGACGTCGTCGCGGGTGAGACGGGCGAACAGGCCCTTGCGGATCGCACCCTCGACCACGAGCAGGCCAGCGGCCTTGTCCTTCTTGCCAGCCGGGAACACCTGCTTGACTTCGGCGCGGCCGACCACGTTTTCGACCTTTTCCGGCCCCCAGATGCCGACCATCTCCTTGGCGACATCCTCGGTTAGTTCGTAGATGACGTCGTAATACATCATCCGCGTCTTGTTCTGTTCGATCTGCTCGCGCGCCTTGGCGTTGGGGCGCACGCCAAAGCCGATGATCGGCGCACCGGAGGCAGAGGCCAGCGTGACGTCCGTTTCCGTGATCGCGCCGACGCCCGAGTGGAGGACGCGCACCTTGATCTCGTCGTTCGACAGGTTGTGAAGCGCATTGTTGATCGCCTCGACCGAACCCTGAACGTCGGCCTTCACGACGACCGGATATTCGATCACGTTCTGCTTGTCCGCGAGTGCGGAGAACATCGTATCGAGGCTGGCAGGAGCCATCGCGGTGCGCTTTTCGGTGGCCTTTTCCTGGCGGTATTGGGCGACTTCGCGGGCACGCTGTTCGTTCTCGACCACGGTCAGCAGGTCGCCCGCCATCGGCACACCGCCAAGTCCCAGCACCTCGACCGGCATGGAGGGGCCGGCCTCCTTGACCTGCTTGCCCTTGTCATCGAGCAGGGCACGCACACGGCCGCTCTGCGTGCCGACAACGAAGACGTCGCCGCGCTTGAGCGTGCCGCGGTTGACCAGCACGGTCGCGAGCGGGCCCTTGCCCTTGTCGAGCTTGGCCTCGATCACGGTCGCTTCCGCATCACGGTCGGGATTGGCTTTCAGTTCAAGCAGTTCGGCCTGAAGCATGATCTTCTCGATGAGGTCGTCGATGCCCTTGCCGGTCTTGGCCGAAACCTCGACATCCTGCACGTCGCC
>JAGREN010000009.1 GCA_020446505.1 Novosphingobium sp.
GGCCAGTTCGCCAAGCCGCGTTCGGCTCCTACCGAGACTGTGGATGGCGTCGAGATGCCGAGCTATTTCGGCGACATCATCAACGGCATCGAAGGCGCCGCCGATGCGCGCCGCAACGATCCCCAGCGCATGCTGCAGGCCTACGGCCAGTCAGCGGCAACGCTCAACCTGCTGCGCGCCTTTGCGGGCGGCGGCTATGCCAACCTGAGGCAGGTCCACAAGTGGACGCTCGACCATATCGGCTCAAGCACCTGGGGCGAGCGGTTCGCCCAGACCGCCGACCGCATCGGCGAGGCACTGGACTTCATGGAAGCCTGCGGCGTCGATCCAGAAACTGTGCCGCAGCTTCAGGGCACCAGCTTCTACACCAGCCACGAGGCGCTTTTGCTGCCTTACGAGCAGGCGCTCACTCGCCGTGATTCGCTGACCGGCGACTGGTACGACTGTTCCGCCCACATGCTGTGGATCGGCGACCGCACGCGTTTCGACGGGTCTGCCCACGTCGAGTTTCTGCGCGGCGTCGGCAATCCCATCGGCATGAAGTGCGGCCCCAGCCTCGAGCCGGATGCGCTGCTCAAGATGCTCGACACGCTCAATCCTGCACGCGAAGCCGGGCGCATGACGCTGATCAGCCGCTTCGGCAACGACAAGGTGCGCGAAGGCCTGCCCAAGCTGGTTCGCGCGGTCGCCCGCGAGGGCCATCCGGTGGTTTGGTCGTGCGATCCGATGCACGGCAACGTCATCAAGAGCGAGTCCGGCCTCAAGACCCGCCCCTTCGAGCGCATTCTCGACGAGGTGAAGGGCTTCTTCGAGGTCCACCGCGCCGAGGGCACCCATGCCGGCGGCATCCATATCGAGATGACCGGGCAGGACGTGACAGAGTGTACCGGCGGCGCCATCGCCATCACCGACGAGGTGCTGGCAGACCGCTACCACACGCATTGCGATCCGCGCCTCAATGCCGCGCAGTCGATCGAACTGGCTTTCCTGATGGCCGACATGCTCAACCTCGAAGCGACCGAGCGGCAGCAGCAGGCGGCCTGACCGTTCGGGCAGGGAGCCTGATCGCCACACGGGCGTTAGGCTCCCTATGTACAGGATCGAGGACGCGCAGCCGACCAGAGCCACCAGGGGGGAGGGCGACAGCATCCGACAGGACTATGCATCGGTCCGCTCGCTGAGCGAGGCGCTGGTCGCCCCGCTGTCAGACGCCGATGCGACGATCCAGTCGATGCAGGATGCTTCGCCCGCCAAGTGGCATCTGGCGCATACCACCTGGTTCTTTGAAACCTTCCTGCTGCGCGATCATCTGGGCGGCTACCGGCTGTTCGACGAGCGTTTCGGATATTTGTTCAATTCCTATTACGAGGCCGAAGGGCCGCGCCATGCCCGCGGATCGCGTGGCCTGTTGTCGCGCCCGTCGCTGGCCGAAGTGCTGGAGTGGCGCGCCCATGTCGATGCGGCGATGCCGGAATTGCTGGAGCGCGAGGATTTGCGCGCCCTGATCGAATTGGGCCTCGCGCATGAGCAGCAGCATCAGGAATTGCTGCTGACGGACATCAAGCACGCACTGTGGCGCAACCCGCTCGGCCCTGCCTATGCGGCTGCGGATGACAAGCCCGATACAGTTGGGCGTGACGTCTGCTGGACTTCCCATCCCGGCGGTGTGGTCGAGATCGGGCATGACGGCAGCGGTTTCGCCTTCGACAACGAAGGTCCGCGTCACAAGGTTCTGCTCGAACCGTTCGCTCTCTCGGACCGGCTCGTCACCAATGCCGAGTGGGACGCGTTCATCGCCGATGGCGGTTACGCCACGCCCAACCTGTGGTTGTCGGACGGCTGGGCCTGGGTGCAGCACGAAAGCATCGCCGCGCCGCTCTATTGGCGAGAGGGGGAGCATTTCACCTTGTCCGGCTGGCAGCAGCGCGATCCCCAGGCGCCCGTCACCCACATCTCCTATTTCGAGGCCGATGCCTTCGCCAGCTGGGCGGGCTATCGCTTGCCGACAGAGTTCGAATGGGAGGCGCTAGGCGCACATGCCGACGCTTCCGGTGGAAACCAGCTCGACCGGGCAGGTTCGGTCCATCCGACAGGCAGCGCCAGCCTGTTCGGCGACTGCTGGCAGTGGACCCGCTCGGCCTATCTGCCCTATCCGCGCTTCCGGGTCGCTGAAGGGGCCGTGGGTGAATACAACGGCAAGTTCATGAGTGGGCAATTCGTGCTGAAGGGAGCCAGTTGCGCCACGCCGCGCGGGTCTTCGCGCGCCAGCTACCGCAACTTCTTCTATCCGCAACAGCGCTGGCAATTCACCGGGCTGCGGCTGGCGAAGGACATCTGACCGTGGCTGACAGCGATCCCGATCTGCCAGCGTCCACGCACGACCTTTCGGCACAGTTCCGCAAGGACGTGCTGGTGGGGCTGTCGCAACCGCAGAAGGTCATACCTGCGCGCTGGTTCTATGACTTGCGGGGCAGCGAATTGTTCGAGCAGATCACGAGCCTGCCCGAATACTACCCGACCCGGACAGAGATCGGCATTTTCAGGGAATGCTGCCCGAAAGTGGCAGACCTTGTCGGGCCGGGCCGCGTGGTGGTCGAATTCGGGGCGGGAAGCGCGGCCAAGACCCCGCTGCTGCTCGATGCCATCGCTCCGGGCGCCTATGTCCCCGTCGATATTTCGGGCGAATTTCTGCGCGAGAGCTGTGTTGCGCTGGCCGAACGCTACCCCGACCTGCCGATCATCCCCGTCGAGGCCGATTTCCTGCATCCGTTCCCGCTGCCCGCCGAAGCGGGGCAGGGCTGTGCGCTCGGCTTCTTTCCCGGATCGACCATCGGCAACATGACGCCCGCCCCTGCGGTCGATCTGCTTCGCTCGATGCGCGCTTCCTTGGGCGACGATGCCATGCTGCTGATCGGCATGGACCTCATCAAGGACGAGCAACGCCTTGTCGCCGCCTACGACGATGCGCAGGGAGTGACAGCCGAGTTCAACCGCAATCTCGCGGCAAGGATCAATCGCGAGCTTGGCGGTACCCTGCCGCTCGATTCGCTGGATCACGTTGCGCTCTGGAACGAACCGCTCGCCCGCATCGAAATGCACCTGCGGGCGACGCGCGACATTGCTTTCGAGGTGTGCGGCGAGCCTTTCTCGATGCGGGAGGGCGAGACGATCCACACCGAGAACAGCCACAAGTATTCGCCGACGAGCGCCGACCTGCTGCTGCTCGCGGGGCGTTGGGAGCCTGTCGCGCATTACTTCGACAAGGAACATTTGTTCATGGTCGTCCTCGCCCGGGCGATTTCGACTGACATGACGGCTTGACCTCTCCGTCAGCGTCTTTACGCCGCATAACCGATTCCATGCACGCTGCATGGAAAACTTAGGAGAGATACTGATGGCTACCGATCTCGCAAAATATGGTCCCTGGGCGCTGATTACCGGCGGTTCCGAAGGCGTGGGCGCAGCCGCCGCACGTCAGCTTGCCGCCGACGGCTTCAAGCTGGTGCTGGTTGCCCGCAAGCCCGAGCCGCTCGAGGCGCTCAAGGCCGAGCTGGAAGCCGGCGGGACCGAAGTGCGGATCAAGTCGGTCGACCTTTCGGCGGACGATGCCCTCGCGCAGGTGCGGCAGGTGACTGACGACATCGAAGTGGGCCTGATGTTCTATAACGCAGGCGCAAACTCGGTTCGCGGCGATTTCGTCGATCTCGACCGCTCGATCACGCAGCAGGTGATCGCCGTCAACGTCCTCGGGCAGGCCGATTTCTCGCGCCACTATGGAAAGCTGATGTGCGATCGCGGGCGCGGCGGTATCGTGCTGACCGGCTCAACCGGCGGCTATTCCGGTTCGGCGACGATCGTGACCTACGCGGCTTCCAAGGCCTTCAGCCGGATCTTCTCCGAAGGTCTGTGGCTCGAATGCGGAGCGAAGGGCGTCGACGTCGTGCATCTGTGCATCGGCTTCACCGCGACCCCGGCGATGGAGCGACTGGGCCTGCCTATCGAATTTGCCGAGACTCCGGAAGAAGTCGCCCGGCAGGGTCTGGAAAACCTGACCAACGGTCCGGTCTGGGTGGTCAGCACCAAGGGCACTATCGACGGTGCACGCTCTGCAAACACGTTCGATAATCGCGCGGACGTTGTGCGCAAGCACACCGTGCCGCCGCGCGAATCCACTGGCGTGAGCTGAGCGGGAGCTGCCTCGCAGCTTTGCTCACCAAGTTTAGCATTTTGTCTTGCACTGCGTCGCAGCCAATGCTTTGGCGCAGTGCAAGAGGGGCGTTCATGGCACGCAAGAATTCGGCAAGGCTGGTTCCGGCCGTTGCGCTGGGCGCGATCGTTCTCGCGCACCCTGCCCATGCGCAGATTGCCAAGGACGATGTGCTGGCCGAATCCGACGATGCTTTCGGCACGACCGTGGGCCTCGAAAGCACCGGCATCTATACCGATCGCGATACGCGTGGGTTCAGCCCGCTCGATGCGGGCAATGTCCGCATCGACGGCATCTATTTCGATCAGGCCTCGTTCCTGACCAACAAGCTGAGGCAGACGACTGCCATCCGCGTCGGGTTCGGCGCGGTCGAAACGCCCTTCGTGGCGCCGACCGGCGTGGTCGATCATCGTTTGCGCCCGTTCCCGAAAGACATGGGCGGAAGCCTTTCCTACACCCGCTATTACTACGGCGGTGCGTTCTATGAAGGTGAGTTTCGCGTACCCGTCGTGAAAGATCGCATCGCGATTTCCGGCGGCTACGGCTACTCCGAATTCGGTCAGTCGGACGGCGCGCAGTCAGTCAGTTGGGGCGTCACGCTCAAGGCCAATATCCGCGTTGGCAGGTTCGAGCTGGCGCCGTTCTATGGCGGCGGCAAGTTTACGCGCAACGACGCGAAGGTGATCGCTCTCGTGTCCGATGGATATCTGCCAGAGGTCACTCCCACCAACAAATACCTCGGGCAGGACTGGGCGCGCGGGGCCCATGACCACGGAAATTACGGCGCGACGCTGAAAGGTTCGATCACCGATCACCTCTATTTCCGGGGCGGCCTGTTCCACTCGCTGGCCAACAAGAAGAAGAGCTTCAGCGAGATATATCGGATACAGGCCGATGACGGTCGATCTCTGCACTATGTGCTTGCCGACCCGCCGCAGCAGGTCAATTCGACGAGCGGCGAAGGCTTGTTCGTCCTTCATTACCGCAACGACCGCACGCAGCATCGCTTCTACGCCGGCTATCGCGCGCGTGACCGTGTTACCGAGACCGATGGCTCGGACTTCATCAACCTGGGCTCCGCGATCTTCGGACAGTACGACCGGATCGCAAAGCCGGACTTCCAATTCACCGAGGTCAATCGGGGCAGGGTCAAGCAATCGTCGTGGCTGCTTGGCTATGTCGGGTTCCTGAAAGACGTCGGCCAGATCAACATCGGCCTGCAAAAAGCGCGGTACCGGGCAACCATCACCTATGGCGAGACTGGCGAGGTCGGTGCCGAAAGGGCCGATCCGTGGCTGTATAATGCGGCGCTGCGCCTGAACGTCGCGCCTCATCTGATCGCCTATGCCGCCACCCAGCGCGGACTTGAGGACAGCGGCCTTGCGCCGGAAAGCGCCATCAACCGCAACGAACAGCTTCCGGCAGCCAGGTCGACTCAATACGAAGGCGGCTTGCGCTATGATTTCGGCAAGGCGCAGCTCGTACTGGCTGCCTTCCAGATCACGAAACCGAATTTCGGCTACGATGCCGACCGGCGCTTCGTGGTGCTGGCCGATCAGCGCCATCGCGGCGTCGAGTTTTCCCTGGCGGGGCATTTCGATAAGCGGTTCGACATTCTGGTTGGCGGTTACCTGATGGACCCCTCGGTCAACGGACCGGGCCGCGATGCCGGACTTGTAGGACCGCGGCCGACCGGCGTTCCCAAGTTCTATGGCAGGCTCGATGCAAGCTGGCATACCGGCTTGCCGGGCGCGACCACGTTTACAGCGTCCGTCGAACATCTGGGCGCGCGTCCGGCTACTGCTACCGAATTCGCTCACCTTGGCGGCAAGCAGCTGATGCTGCCGTCGGTGACGACACTGGATTTGGGCAGCCGCCACGTTATCCCGGTCGGCCCGACCACGCTGGGCGTGCGCATGCTGGTGCGCAACCTGTTCGACGCCAAGGCATGGCACGTTCCATCGCCTGACGTGCTATTCACGCGCCATCGCCGGAGCTTGCTGATCGTCGCTTCGCTCGATTTCTGACCGGACTCACAGGCGCGCGGGTTGCCGGGGACGCATCCGAATGCTTGACTTGCTTAGCGTTTGTTCTTGCGCTGAATTGCAGCGGGTGCTTTGGCGCAGGCGAGAGAGATGTACATGCTAAGAATGATTTCGGTCCGGCTGGCCACGTCCGCCGCGCTTTGCGCAATGGCGGTCGCCAGCCCGGCCCACGCGCAACTCGCGAACGACAATGCGCTGACCAAATCCGACGATGCTTTCGGCACTCAGGTCGGAACCGAGAGTACTGGAATTTACACCGAGTACGATACCCGCGGATTCAGCCCGCTCGATGCCGGGAACAGCCGGATCGACGGCATCTATTTCGATCAGGTCTGGAATCTGCCCTCGCGGCTGCGCCATTCGACGGCCATTCGCGTCGGCTTCGGCGCGGTGGACACCCCGTTCGTTGCGCCGACCGGCGTCGTCGATCAGGAACTGCACCCGGTTCCCAAGGAGGCAGGTAACAGCCTGATCCTCAACCGCTGGTGGTATGGCGGCTATTTCCACGAATGGGAGTACCGTCTGCCCATCAATGACCGCATTGCGGTGCGCGGCGGTCTCGGTTTTGCGAAGATTGGTCAGTCCGATGGCTCGGACGGCAAGAGCTGGGCGTCCACCACTCGCGCTTTCGTGCGCATAGGGGAGATGGAATTTTCGCCTTTCTACGCGTTCGGCGAGAACCCTCACGACGAGACGAAACCGCTTGCTCTGGTGGGTTCGGGTTATCTTCCCAAGATTCCGCCGTCCCGGAAATATCTCGGTCAGAAATGGGCCGCCGGCAAGCGCGACTATGTGAACACCGGAGCCACGCTCAAGGGGCGGGTGGTCGGCGATATCTCGTTTCGCGGCGGGATATTCCGCTCGATCGGCGACAAGACCAGCAACTTCACCGAAATCTTCGACGTGCGGTCCGCAGACGGCGCGGCTGCGCACTACCTTCTCGCCGATCCAAGCCACGACATCCGCTCGACCAGCGGGGAGGCCATGTTCGTCTGGCGGTTTGGAGGGCGCGGCAGCGATCATCGGCTCTTCGCCGGATATCGGACGCGCAACCGGCTGACCGAAACGGGCGGAACGCAGTTCTTCGACTATGGTCAGATCCATTATGGCGATCTCGATCTTTATCCCGAGCCGAAATTTGCCTTCACCGCAGTGAACCGGGGCCGGGTGCGCCAGTCATCCTGGATGGCTGCCTATACTGGCTCGGTTGTCCAAGGCTTCCATGTCAATCTCGGCGTCCAGAAGGCGTCCTATCGCGGTAGCATCCGCAATGGCGAGACCGGCCTTGTCGATCGCACGAGCGCCAATCCCTGGCTTTATAACGCAGCTTTGCTGGTGACCGTTACGCCGCAGATTTCGGCCTATGTCGCCACGCAGAAGGGACTTGAGGACAGCGGCATCGCGCCGGGGAACGCCGCCAATCGCGACGAACAGCTGCCTGCGGTGCGGTCTACCCAGTATGAAGGCGGCCTGCGCTGGAATTTCGGTGGTGCCCGGCTCGTGCTCTCCGCATTCCAGATTACCAAGCCCTATTTCAGTTTCGACGCCGGTCGCAACTTCGTGGTTCTCGGCGACGAACGGCATCGCGGGCTCGAGGCTTCGCTGGCCGGGCACTTTGGCGAGCGGTTGGGCGTTGTCGCCGGTGCAGTGCTCATGGACCCTGTCGTGACCGGTCCGGGCCGCACGGCCGGCTTGGTAGGGGCGCGTCCGACAGGTGTGTCGAAGCTCTTCGGCCGGGTCGACATGAACTACCGAACCGACCTGCCCGGAAATCTCACCTTTACGAGCGCGTTCGAATACAAGGGAAGCACGCCTGCAACTGCCGCGCCCATCGCTCACCTGGGTGACAGGCAACTGTTCGTGAAGCCGTTCTGGACACTCGATCTCGGCTTTCGGCAGACCTTCCCAATCAACAAGACGACTCTTTCGATCCGGGCGGTGATGCGCGACATCTTCGACAAGGCCGGCTGGCACGTTTCTGCGCCCGACGTGCTGTTCCCCACCCATCGCCGCAGCTCGCTGATTACCGCCAGCCTCGATTTCTGAAAGCGCAAACAGATCGGGCCGCACCTTGCGGCACGGCCCGATGCAGTAATCGAGTTAGAGAAACCCTTACTTCGGCGGCATGCGGATGGCGCCGTCGATGCGCCAGAGCTGGCCGTTCATGTAGGTGTTGCGGACCAGTTCGAGCACCAGCGAGCCGAATTCCTCCGGCTTGCCGAGGCGCTTGGGGAAGGGGACCGACTTGTTGAGGCCTTCGAAGATTGCCTCGTTGTACTCCTTGACCGACAGCATCGGCGGAGTGGCGAAGATACCCGGCAGGATCGCGTTGACGCGGACGCCGACGTCCATCAGGTCGCGCGCCATCGGCAGGACCATCGAGTTCACCGCGCCCTTGCCGCCGCCATAGGCGACCTGGCCGATCTGGCCGTCCTGCGAAGCGGCAGACGAGGTCATGATGATGACGCCGCGCTCACCGTCTTCGTTGAGCGGTTCGGAATTTGCCATGCCGAGCGCGCCGATCGAGGCGACGCGGTAGCTGGCCGTGAAGATGCCGTCGGCGGACCTTGCGATGTTTTCGGTCGGGGTACGGGCATAGGCACCGCTTTCCTTGTCCCAGCGCACGGTCTTGCCGCCGCCCGAAACGACCGCGCAGTGCACGACGATGCGCTCCTGTCCGTGCGCCGCGCGCGCCTTGGCGAAACCGGCCTCGACGCTTTCCTCGTCAAGGATGTTCACGTTGCAGAACACGCCGCCGAGTTCCTTGGCAATGGCCTCGCCCGCTTCCTCGTTGATGTCGAAGATCGCGACCTTGATTCCGGCACCTGCGAGAGCCTGAGCGCTCGCCTTGCCGAGGCCGGAAGCACCGCCCGTGACGACGGCGGCGAGAGAATTGTTGATCTGCATTACCTGCTCCCAAAAGTGATCGAATCGGTCAGACCCGTGCGCCTAGCGCACCTTTGCACACAAGTCGAAACCCGCGTGCACCGGCAATTGGATCATCGCCTTGGCGACCTGTGTGCGTTCTCCGTTCAAGCTGGCGCGAACGGAAAAGCAATGCGCAGGCGCCGCACAGGCTTTTCGCGCTTTTCCGATCAGGGTCGATCGGAAGACCGCTCTAGCGATAGTGGAGGACGTCGGCGCCGCCAGCGATGTGCGGTCCGATCGCGCCGACAAAGGCATTGAACGGTTCGGACCCCTTGGCCGCCTCGTGCGCGGCGACTGAGTCCCATTCGACGAGGAGCAGCATGGAGCCGGGATTTTCGATGCCCTGCATGGCTGTGACCTTGTGGCAGCCTTCGCACGATTCGAGCGATGCCGCGCCGCCGTCTTTCATCGCCTTGACGAGTGCCGCGGCATCGCCGCCCTTCGCCTCGATCACGCAGACTTCGAGTTCCATCGCAGTTCTTCTCCTTGTTCAGCTATTTGTTCAACTGTCGAATCCGGGACAATCCCGCGCCGCCTTGCGCAGCATGGCAGGCCAGAACGCAAGATCGACGAAGGCGTGGCCGAGCTTTTCGACCTGTGCGGGCATGGCATCCTGCACGGCCTGTGGCGCAGGGCTGATGGCGCGGCCAGTGCCGAGCGCGCGGATCTGCGCGGTGCAGGCAAATTCCAGCGTCATCATCCGATAGAGGGCTAGTCCGACAGTCTCGCCCGTGGTCAGCGTGCCGTGATTGCGCAGGATCAGCAGGTTCTTGTCGCCAAGGTCCGCCTGGAGCCGCTCGCGCTCGGCAAGGTCGTCGGCGACGCCCTCGTAGTCGTGATAGGCGACGTCGTGGATCACCTGCAGCGCGGTCTGCGTCAGTGGCAGCAGGCCCTCGTCCATCGTCGAGACGGCAGCCCCGTCGAGCGTATGCAGGTGGATCACGCAGTTCACGTCTGGCCGACCGGCCAGCACGCCGCTGTGGATGGTAAAGGCCGCCGGATTCATCGGATGACCGGGCGGCGAGATGACGTTGCCTTCCAGATCGACGCGCATCAGGCTCGATGCGGTTATCTCCTCGAACAGCATGCCGAACGGGTTGAGCAGGAAAGTGCCGTCGGGCAGCCGCGCCGACATGTGGGTGGCGATGTGATCGTCCCAACCCCTGAGCGCGCAAAGCCGGAAGGCGGCGGCAAGATCGCGTCGCAGCGCGGCCTCGGTCGCAGTATCGGTATCGGGAGCGTGGGTGATCGTCGCCATTACTTCTCTCCCGCCGCGTCCGGGGTCACGACGCGGTCATCTGGATTACCTCGTTGATGTGGCCTTCCGGGTCCAGCACGAAAGCGACGCGAATGCCGAATTCGGCAATGTCGCGGATCGGTTCTGGCACGCTCCCGCCTGCCGCGCGCGCCCGTTCGCAGACGGCCTCGATGTCCTGCGTGATGAAACCCTGCACGGCTTCGCCCGCCGCAGGTCCGTTGCCGTCGAGATAGCTTATAAGCGTGAGGCCACCCGCTTCGCGTCCCGCGCTCGGCTTGTAGGTGATCTCAACAATCTCGCGGCCCAGCATCACGTCGCTGTGACGGTTGTTTTCGACGAGGCCGAAGACTGCGGAATAGAATTTACCCATCGCGTCGAGATCGTGAACGAAAGTCTTGGCGAAAACGTAGGCGGTATCGGTCATACGGCGTTGTAGATCCTCGTCATGTCGCGTTGCAGGAGATGCCGCGCGGTTCGGGACAGACGACAGAGCCATGGTCACCGGATTGCCGGGCGAGAATCCGTTGCCGCTGTCCCCTTGCGAAGGGCCGGTCAATTTCGATGGGTCTGGAAGCAGGCTTCAGCAGGGCCGCGACTTCGCCCCTGCGTGCTTCTTCAAGCATGTCCTGATCCTCACATCCTCTTGTCCCGTGCCGAGCCTAACAGAGGATCGGGACAGGGCAAGAGCGCTGATAGTGCGTGACGTCAGGCAGCGAGGACTTGCCGGTGACTTGCCAGCACATCGGTCATGGCATCGAAGAACTGGTCGGTAGCTCGCTGCCACGAGAATTGCGCGCCGAGGCTGGCGGCATCCTCGCGGCGGAGCAGGAGCGCGCGCCGGATTGCGGACGCGAGATCGTGGTCCAGAACGCCAGCGGGCGATGCAGTGCGCGCCGTCACGCCGCGACCATCGACGCCCAGAATGTCGATCGGGCCGGTGACCGGGAAACCGGCGACCGGAACGCCGCTCGCCAGTGCTTCGATCACTACAAGCCCGAAGGTGTCGGTCAGGCTCGGGAACACGAAGCAGTCCGCGCTGCGATAGGCAGCGGCAAGGTTCTCGCCGGACAGCGCGCCAAGGCACAGGACTTGCGGATACCTGCGGCGCACATCGTCGAGAGCCGGGCCATCGCCGACCAGCACCTTGGTGCCGGGAACCTCGGTATCGAGGAACGCATCGAGATTCTTTTCCGCTGCGATCCTGCCGACATAGAGCAGCACCGGACCTTCGAGGCCCATCATGGCGGTGTGCTTCGGGCCATCGGGACGGAACAGCGAATGGTCGATGCCGCGGCTCCACAGGCGCGCCGGACCGATGCCGCGTCCCGCCAGTTCGTCGGCGAGGCTTTGCGTCGAGACTACTACGGCATGGCTCGTCGAGTGGAACCTGCGCATCACCGGCCAGAACCGTTCGGCGCTGATGCCGGTGCGCACCGAGGCATATTCGGGAAAGCGCGTGTGGAATGCCGAGGTATGCGGCACGTCATGGGCAAGGCACCAGTTGCGCGCCGCCCAGCCGATCGGGCCTTCGGTAGCGATGTGGACCAGATCGGGCTTCCATTCGCCCAGCCTGCGCCGGGTGCCGAAGCGCGGTGCCAGCGCCAGCCGGATCGAGGCGTAGCCTGGCATGGGCACTGTGGCGAAGTCCTGCGGGGTCAGCAGATCGACCGTAATCCCGCGCTCACGCAGAATGTCGACCGTCGTCGACAATGAGCGGACCACGCCGTTGATTTGCGGAAACCACGCGTCGGTTGCCAGCGCCAGCTTCATGCAGTGGCCTCGACCAAAGGTTCCCTGGCATCCGTCTTGCCGGTTTCCTCGACCCAGTCGACGATCGTCATCCGTCCGTGCGCGTCCTCGACCAGCGCGGTGCAGCTTTCGACCCAGTCGCCGTCGTTGTAATAGGTGATACCGCCAAACTCGCGGATTTCGGCGCAGTGGATGTGGCCGCAGACCACGCCGTCCATACCGCGCGACAGCGCCTCGTGAGCGACGGCTTCCTCGAAGCTGGAGATGAATTGCACCGCGTTCTTCACCCGCTTCTTCATGTAGGCCGAGAGCGACCAGTAGGGCAGGCGCAGCTTGCGGCGGATCGCGTTGAACGCGATGTTCGCGCGCATAAGCAGGGCGTAAGCCATGTCGCCGAGGAAGGCGAGCCAGCGGGCATAGAGCACGACCCCGTCGAACCCGTCGCCGTGCGTCACCAGCAACCGGCGCCTGTCAGCAGTAACGTGGATCGCTTCGAGCGCCAGTTCGACGCCGCCGAAGGTCATGCCGGCATAGTCGCGCAGGACCTCGTCGTGGTTCCCCGCGATGAACACCACCCGCGTGCCGCGATGCGCCATCTTGAGCACGCGGCGCACGACCTCGTTGTGTGCGTCGGGCCAGAACCAGCCCTTCCTGAGCCGCCAGCCATCGACGATGTCGCCGACGAGGTAGAGCGTCTCGCATTCGATGGATCGCAGGAAATCGACCAGCATCGCCGCATTGCAGCCCCGCGTGCCGAGGTGGATGTCGGAAATCCAGACAGTCCGGTACTTGCGCTTGGGACGGAAGCCGCGCGGTTCGGGCAGGTGGAGCCAGTCCGGCACCTTGCCTGCGGTCATTGCCGACAGGTCGGCTTCACTCGATTGCTGGCCCGTTCTGGCAAGCATTGGCAATCTCCTTCGAGAATTGCCTGCGTCGGTTACGGTGACATCATTGCGCCGCGATGACGGAACGAGGGCAGTTCTGTTACAGACCCGCAACCTCGCGCAAAGACGAGTGGCAAGTTGCGACACATCGACTATGCCGGATTCAACGGTGCCGAACCCGTATCAGGCATCGCGTGAGGATGTTTCGAAAGGTATCTGAATGCGCTTGAAAATTTCTCTCATTGCTATTGCGATGGCTACCATTGCGTGTGGGCAGGCATCCGCGAAGGAACTCGCAACGCTTCAACGGATCGATGCCGGCCAGGTGCGTCTCACGCGGGAATCGCAAGTTCCGGTGTCGGTCTGGATCAGTGCGGATACCGTGCTCGATCAGGGCGACACGCGCATGTTCGAGAACACCCGCAAGCGCGATCTCGTCGTGGCCCTGCCGAAGCAGGAGCGCGAATACGTCATCCTGCAAGCCAGTGATGGCACCACCAGCGTCGTTGCCGAGCGTCTTTTACCGCTCGAACAAGGCAGTAATTTTCGTGACATAGGCGGCTATGTTACGAAGGATGGCAAGGTCGTGCGCTGGGGCAAGGCGTTCCGGTCGGGCGCGATGCCGATGCTGACCGATGCTGACTATGCGCTGCTCGGGCAGCTGGGTGTCGATGCAGTCGTGGACTTCCGCTCGCTCGAAGAACGATCACTCGCTCCCGACCTGCTCGATGACCGTACCGGCGCCCTGTTCATCGCCAACGACTATTCCATGCGCGACCTCATGACCGGGATGGCGGCACAGGGCGGCGAGGACATGTACAAGGGCATGGAGAAGCTGCTCGTGCCGCAGTTCCGCTCGCTCTACCGCCGGATCATGGCTGATGAAGGCGCCGTGGTCTATCATTGCTCGGCAGGTCAGGACCGCACCGGGATTGCCACTGCGCTGCTCTACGACATGCTCGGCGTCGACCGCGAAACGATCCTGGCCGACTATCACCTGTCGACCCAGTGGCGCGATCCGCGCTGGGAGATGTCCAGGGAATCGCTCGCGGCTCATCCCGACAATCCGCTGGTAAAGGTCTATACCTCGATGCCCGAGGACCAGCGCAACAAGGCCCAGCCGCTCTATACAAAGAGTGGCGCGTCGCACCTCGCGCAGTTCTTTACCTATCTGGACGCCGAATACGGCGGCTCGGAGGGCTACATGAAGAAGGCGCTCGGCTTCAGCGACGAGGAGATCGCCAGGCTGCGCGCTGTCATGCTCCAGTAAGCGGATGCACGGGAACGGACCTGCGCATCGCGGGCATGCAAGTGTGCAAGGTCTGTTTCTCGTTCAGAACCTGTCCGACGGACTGACTATCATGACCACGCGGCGGTTCTCGCTGCGTCCTGCTGCGGTTCGGTTGCTTTGCAGGGGGTTGGATTCGCCGTTGCCGACCGCACTGATCCGATCGGCTCTCATTCCGCCCGATACCAGCGCGCTTTTGACCGCCTGGGCGCGCCGTAGCGACAGGTCCATGTTGTAGCTTGACGTCCCGACAGAATCGGTGTTGCCCTCGACGATCGCTCCGCCAATCCCGACCGCCAGCAGAGCCGCTGACAGATCGTGCAGCCGGTCGCTTTGCTCTGCGCGAAGCTCGTCCTTGTCAAATTCGAAGAGCAGGCGATCTTGCATGCCGAGTTCGAAATGGTCGCCGACCCGCGCGAAGCCGCTGGCATCGAGAAGTTCCACCTGCTCCCGGGTGAAGCCGGCAATATCGGGTACGGTCTGGCAAGCGGCGAGTAGCAACGCTGCTGCAAGCATGAGAAAATTGCGCATCATACTAGGTAACCTAGCTCCCCGATTTGGTTATCTGTTTGTGCCTGTACATCTCTGAATCGGCATGCTCGGTCAGGCCGGCGGCTGTTTGTCCGTCATCTGGAAATATGGCCATGCCGATGCTGACCGTGAGGCGCGTATCCGTGCCATTGCCTGTCTGGAATGGCTGCCCCATGGCCGTGGCAATTCGTTCATGCAAACCGCCAAGCCGGGCCGCTTCGGCGACAGGTGCGCAAATGAGAGCGAACTCGTCGCCTCCCAGCCTGAAAGCCTTGTCGGCCGGCCGGACCGAATTGTTCAGTCTGACTCCGATCTCGACGAGGATGGCGTCGCCGATTGCGTGGCCGAAGCTGTCATTGACTGGCTTGAAATTGTCGACGTCGACGTAGATCAGCGCGAAGGCCGAGCCGTCGGTCAGTGCCTTGGACATCGTATTCGTGAGGTGTGAATCGAAAAGTGCGCGATTGCCGAGCCCGGTCATGGGATCGTGGTTGGCGCGGTGTTCCAGCACTTCTTTCTCGACCAACATGCTGAGGTGCCATTTCTCCAACTCGGCAAGCAATGCGTTGAAGTCTTGCGAGAATCGATCGACCTCCACGATTCCGGATCGCGGCGCCCGTTGCGAGAAGTCGCGCTCGGCACGCGCCGCATGCGCGACCTTGACGATCCGGTCGAGCGGTTCGAGAACGTCTTCGCGAAGGTGCCGTGCAAGGATGCGCGAGGCGACCAGCGTTATGCCCAGACAGCACAGCGAAATGAGCAGGCCCACGAGAAGGAAACTGGTCAGCCGAGCCATATCGGTCTTCACGGTTACGGAGCCGATGGTCCTGCCGCCATGCCGGATCCGGACCGAGGCCGGCGCAGGACCGATCACATCCTCAAGCCAGTTGCCGACAAGCCCGGTCACGGTTGCAACCGGACGCTGCCAATGATGAATGACTTCATCGGACGAGTCCCGCACTTCCACGCTGCCCAGTTCGCTGTCGCTGGCAATTGAAGTCGTTGCCTCGCCGATCGCGCCCACATCGCCGAAAATGATTGCGGGCTCGACGCTGTAGGCGAGAGTTCGCGCAGCCAGGTCGAGGTTGTGCCGCGCCTGGCTGAGGATCACGAAATATCCGCTGAATATCAGGCAAATGCTCAACAGCACGATCGCAAAGACCACGAGCCGCATGTGCGCTCTTGCAAGGATTTGCCGCAAGGTCGGAAGTGGCTGATGAAAATGCGGTTCCATCGTCACAACTCTCCTGCCACGCGCAGCACCCGCGGATCAACACGCACTTGCGATCGCGAAACAGCGTCGATGTTAAGACGGAAAGACAGCACGCCCTGGCTTGCATAGAGACAGAACATCGCTCCAATCCGGCAGTACGGATCGTCCTCCACGATGGTAACCACGGCAGCATTGCGCACCTGTTCGAGCAGGTCGCGACGCACTTTCAGTGGCTGTGGTCCCAGATACAATGCATCGCATTTCGTCGAGATGCCTGAATCGGGCCGATTGACGTCGCTGCGGACAGTCGGTGTTCCGTTCGGAAGTGTCAGGCCTGTCAACAAGTCTGCGTGGGCCGGAGAGCCGCCAACGCACAGCCGCAGGGGGCGGTGCTCCTGTGGCCAATGCGAATAGGCCAGAATCGATGCGACCGTGCGCGAGGTCGCCCGCGCCATTCCGTCGGGGGTCTTCTGTATCGTCAGGCCGACCGTCTGGATCTCGCTCGCTTGCAGGGCAGCAGATGCCGCGAACGCCAGCAAGATCGCGGCAAGTTTGCTCACGGCGAAAGCAATTGGCGGGGCTCTGGGAGACGCGCGCGGGCCAACAGCAAGAAGTGCTTTAGTCATGCCGGGCCTGAACTCTGATTATTCTTTGGCGAACCTGATTGGCTGGGGTGGCAGGATTCGAACCTGCGCATGCCGGTACCAAAAACCGGTGCCTTACCGCTTGGCTACACCCCAGCAATGCGGGCGCGCTTAGCCGCTTGCAGACGGTTTGAAAAGAGCACTGCTCAAGCTCAGGCGGCGTGGACTAATTCCGCGCGGAATTTATCCACGCCGCCTAGGCCAGGACCGCATCGATGTCGGCGGCCGAATGGCGCTCCTTGATCTTGCCCTCGCCGTCGAGGTTGACCACGCGGCCGCGCTTCACCGCTTCGCGCGCGTCGATCTCACGCACCCAGCGTCCGACGTTCTCGTAGCTGGCAATGTCGAGGAATTCGGCTCCGCCTTCGTAGGCATTGCCGTGAACGAACATCGACATCCACGCGTAGTTGGCGATGTCGGCGATCGAATATTCGTCGCCAGCGAGGAATTGGGCCTCGGCCAGCCGTTTGTCGGCAACGTCGAAGCTGCGCTTGGCTTCCATGGAGTAGCGGTTGATCGGGTACTCGTACTTCTCCGGAGCATAGGCGTAGAAATGCCCGAAGCCGCCGCCGAGGATCGGTCCGGTCGACATCTGCCACATCAGCCATGAAAGGCACTCTGCGCGAGCCGCCGCGGCCTTGGGAATGAAGGCATCGAATTTCTCGGCGAGGTGGAGCAGGATCGCGCCCGATTCAAATACGCGAAATGGCTGCGGACCCGAGCAATCCAGCAGGGCGGGAATCTTCGAATTCGGATTGATCGAGACGAAACCCGATCCGAATTGCTCGCTGTGAAAGATGCTGATCAACCAGGCATCGTATTCCGCCTGCGAATAGCCGGCTGCGAGCAGTTCCTCGAACAGGATCGTCACCTTGATGCCGTTGGGCGTGCCCAGCGAATAGAGCTGGAAGGGGTGCTCGCCGCGAGGCAGCGTCGTATCGTGTGTTGCACCAGAGATAGGCCGGTTGGTCTTCGAGAAGCGCCCGCCGTTCTCCTTGTCCCATGTCCAGACCTTTGGCGGCGTATAGGTGGCATCGGCCATCGCTGTTCCTTCTCTCTCGCTCTCGATCATTTATGGCCAAGAGGGCAGGGAACCGCAAGCAGGGCCACGGGGTTTAGCCGTGACCATGGCAACCAACCCGCTCCCCGCCGCCAGTCCGGCCAAACTGATCTTCGTCGATGACGACTTGCCGGGGATCACCCGCCACAAGGCCGGACGCGGCTGGTACTTCCGCGATCCCGACGGCAAGCGGATCGCCGACCAGTCGGAGATTGCGCGGCTCAATTCCATAGCCCTGCCGCCTGCCTATACCGACACCTGGTATTGCCCCGCTCCCAACGGGCACATCCTTGCCACCGGCATGGATGCGCGCGGGCGCAAGCAGTATCGCTACCACCCCGATTTCAGAGCCCAGCGCGAGAGCGAGAAGTTCGACGGAACCGTTGCGTTCGGGCGGATGCTGCCTCTGGTCCGCAAGCGGGTGGAGAACGACCTCAAGGCACCCCGGCCAACCTACGAGCGGGCCATTGCGAGCGTGGTTCGGCTGCTGGACGCTACCTTCATCCGCATCGGCAACGAGCGATATGCCCGCGAGAACGGCAGCTTCGGCGCGAGCACTCTTCGCATGAAGCACGTCTCCGTCACCGGAACGACCCTGCGCCTGCGCTACCGTGCCAAGAGCGGCAAGCGGCGCGAGATGACGGTGAGCGACAGGGGGCTGGCCCGGTTCGTGAAGAAGATGCAGGACCTGCCCGGCCAGCACCTGTTCCAGTATCTTGAGCAGGGCGATCCGCGACCCGTGACTTCCTGCGACGTCAATGAATATCTGCGCGAAACGATGGGCGCGGATTTCACCGCCAAGCATTTCCGCACCTGGCACGCGAGCGCCATCGGCTTCGAAGAACTGGCCGAAGCCAGAGACCAGATCACGATCAAGGTTCTGGCGCAGCAGGTTTCCGACCTGCTCGGCAATACGCCGACCGTGGCGCGAGCAAGCTATATCCATCCGCGGGTTATCGACCTCGTCGATTGTCAGCAAGAGTGGCGTGCAGGGCTATGCCTGCCGCGCCGCACGCGCTGGCTGAGCCGCTACGAGCGCGGACTGATCGAAATGCTGGAAGGTGACGCGACTGCCTGATTGCGGTTGACACCTGCGCGCTGCTGCCGTGCAATGCCGCTCCTGGGAGAGCAAGCATGGATCACCACTTCAAATACGTTCCCGAGCCGGGCCGTCCGCTGTCCAACCGCACGGCGGAACTGGTGGTTCGCGGCCAGTATCACAAGTTCATGCTGATCCCGCCGATGGAGCATCACACCCGCTGGTTCGATGCAGGGCCGGTTTCGATAGGAGTGGAATCGCGCGCCCTGGGCAACGAGGATCACATGATCCGCGGGCCGAGCATCCATGTGTTCGACGCGGCCCACGACAAGGAATTCGTCCGCTTCGACATCTTCGGCGACGTGTTGCACTATCATTTCGTGCTTGCCGACAAGGATCACAACATCGTCTGGGGCTACGACCCTGACACCAATGGACCGATGCTCGACTGGGCCATCACCGCTCTTCGCGAGCGTCTCCCGACCATGCTTCGCAAGGCGGGCGCTGAAGACAAGGCGCGCGAAGTGGAGCAGCAGGGCTGGGATGCCTCGGTGCTCGAAGATGTGCGCACCGAAGCCGTCAAGTCGATGCGTCCGCGCGAGGACGATGTGGAGCGTTCGCGCGAGGGTATGGAATGGATGGCCAGGTGGAAAGCGGTCCACCCGCAGTTCAACACGGTCGAGGAAGGCGAAATCTGAGCAGCGTCGACCCGTGATCGAACTTTACACTGCTGCCACGCCGAACGGCTGGAAGGTCTCCATCATGCTGGAGGAGTGCGGCCTGCCCTATCGCGCGCATCCCATCGCGCTCGGCAAAGGCGAACAGCGCGGCGAAGCCTTCCTTGCGATCAGTCCGAACGGGCGCATCCCGGCCATCGTCGATACCGATCCGGCTGGCGGCGGCGATCCGGTTTCGGTGTTCGAGACGGCGGCGATCCTGATCTACCTTGGCGACAAGACCGGACAGTTCCTGCCATCCGACTTGCGCGGCCGTACCGAGACGCTGGAATGGCTGGTCTGGCAGGTTGCGAACCTTGGCCCGATGCTCGGACAGCATGGCCACTTCGCGCTCTATGCGACTGAAAAGCTTCCCTATGCGATCGAACGCTATCGCAACGAGACACTGCGGCTCTACGAGGTGATGAACACGCGGCTTGAGGGGCGCGACTATCTCGCTGCCGACCAGTACACCATTGCCGACATGGCCTGCTTCCCCTGGGTGCAGACATGGAAGGCACAGTCCATTCCGCTCGTCGACTTCGCCAATGTGAAGGCCTGGTACGAGCGGCTGAAACAGCGCCCGGCCCTGCGCCGGGGCATGGATCTGATGCGCGCCGGGCTTGGGCCAGTCGGCCAGTTCACCGATGAAGCGCGCGCCAACCTTTTCGGAACCGGGAGCAAATCATGAACCGCGTCGAATTCTTCTACGATCTCTCTTCGCCGTGGACCTTCATGGCCTATCACGCGATCCGCCCGATCCTCGACGAGGCTGGCACGGGCATGACCCTGCGGCCTCTGCTCGTCGGCGGCGTGTTCAACGCGGTCAATCAGGGCGTCTACGAAAACCGGGCCAATGCGCAGTCTCCCAAGGCGCGCGCCATGGCCAAGTGGACGGGCGAATGGGCGGCCTATGCTGGCGTCCCGATGAACTTCCCATCGCCTTACCATCCATTGCGCTCGGTCCACGCCATGCGCTTCTGCTGCGCGCTCGAGGACGACCAGCCGACGCTCGACAGGTTCTCGCGCGCGGCCTTCGAGGCCTATTTCCGCGACCAGCGCAATCTCGACGAGCCTGCCGAACTCGTCGCCGTTGCCAATGCCTGTGGCCTCGATGGGGCAGGGCTTGCCGAACAGGCACAGAGCCAGCCGGTCAAGGATCGCCTGCGCGCCAATACCGACGAAGCGATCGCGCGCGGCGCATTCGGCTCGCCGTCGATCTTCGTGGACAAGGACCACATGTATTTCGGCAACGACCAGTTGCCACTGGTGCGCGCGCGGCTATTGGCCTCGTAACCTTCGAACCGGGAAAGGATCAGACATGGACAAGCCGCTCGCTGGCAAGGTTGCAATCGTCGCCGGAGCGACGCGAGGCGCAGGGAACGGCATCGCCGTCGAGCTGGGCGCGGCAGGCGCGAAGACCTATTGCCTTGGCCGCACGATGCACGCGGGCGAAGGCGAACGAAGCGGTTCGCTCGAAGAGACGATCGCCGAGATCGAGGCGCTTGGCGGGCAGGGCGTGGCGATTGCATGCGACGCTACCGACGATGCCGTTCTGGCCGAGATTTTCGAACGGGTGCGACGCGACGAACAGCGGCTCGACGTGCTTGCCAACTCGGTGTTTTCCGCAGGCCGTCTCGCGCCATTCATCAATATGCGTTTCTGGGAGACGCCTGCGAACACTTGGGAAAGCGTTGTCGATCTGGGCGCGCGCTCGGCCTGGTACGCCAGCCGCCATGCGGCGCCCTTGATGATCGAGACGGCTGAACGGCATGGCTGCACACCGCTGATCGTCAATGTTACCGGGCGCGGCTCGGTGCGTTATCGCTACAACGTGATCTACGGCGTCGGAAAGTCTGCGACCGAACGGCAGACCCGCGACATGGCGCTCGACCTCAAGGACCACGGTGTCGCGGTCGTCTCGGTCTGGCCCAACGGACACACCGCCGACCGTCCGCACCAGGAAACCATGCGTTACAGCGGCCGCGCCGTGGTCGCGCTGGCCAGCGATCCCGCGGTCATGAAGCGCAGCGGCAAGTACTACTGGTCAGCCGAACTTGGCGCGGAGTATGGCTTCACCGACGAGCACGGACACACCCATGTGCCCGGCCCGCTGGTTGACGAGTTCAGCCTCGACGAAGCCTGATTTCAGGCGATCTGCCTGACCCAACCGTGCGTATCCGGCGCATTGCCGCGCTGGATCGAGACGAGGCGGTCCTTGAGCCGCTGCGTCAGCTGACCCGGACCGCCCGAACCGATGGTGAAGGCGGTCTGGCGCCCCTCGACCTTGCCGACCGGCGTGACCACGGCTGCCGTGCCGCAGGCGAAGCATTCGACGAGCTTGCCTGAGTTCGCATCCTCGGCCCACTGGTCGATCGAGTAGCGTTCCTCGCGCACGTTCAGCCCTTCCTCGCGCGCCAAGGTCAGCAGGCTGTCGCGGGTGATGCCGGGCAGGATCGTGCCGGTCAGCGGCGGGGTCAGCAGCGAACCGTCGTCGAAAGCGAAGTACAGGTTCATGCCGCCCAGTTCCTCGATCCACTTGTGCTGTTCGGCATCGAGGAACACCACCTGATCGTGGCCGCGCGCGATGGCCTCGGCCTGTGGGACGAGGCTGGCAGCGTAGTTGCCGCCGCACTTGGCAGCGCCCGTACCGCCCGGAGCGGCGCGCGAATATTCGCTCACCCAGATCGAGACGGCAGGCGCGCCCGACTTGAAGTAGTTTCCGGCCGGGCTGGCGATGACCATGTACTTGTACCGCTTGGCGGGACGCACGCCGAGAAACGCTTCGGACGCGAACATGAAAGGCCGCAGGTAGAGCGAACCGCCCTCGACCGTCGGGAACCAGTCGCGGTCTGCCAGCACCAGTTGCCGCACGGATTCGACGAACAGCTCTTCGGGGAGTTCCGGCATGGCGAGCCGTCTGGCCGAAGCGTTGAAACGAGCAGCATTGGCCTCGGGCCGGAACAGGGCGATGCCGCCGTCGGCGCGCGAATAGGCCTTCAGCCCTTCGAAGATTTCCT